>NZ_FZOC01000003.1:300000-496652 GCF_900188225.1 Humidesulfovibrio mexicanus
ACGTGGCCCTGCTTGTGCGCGGGGCAGACCTGCGCCAGCGTGTGCGCGAAAGGCGCATGGGGCACTTCGTGGTCTTCGTGGTGGACGCCAGCGGCAGCATGGGCGCGGGCCGCCGCATGGTGGAAGTGAAGGGCGCGGTGCTCTCCCTTTTGCTCGACGCCTACCAGAAGCGCGACAAGGTGGCCCTGGCGGCTTTCCGGGGCCAGGGCGCGGAGCTGCTTTTGCCGCCCACCTCCAGCGTGGACCTGGCCTACAGGCTCTTGGAAGAACTGCCCACCGGCGGCAAGACGCCCCTGGTGCACGGCCTGTCCCTGGGGCACGAACTCCTGGCGCGCCAGCTGCGGCGCGATCCCACCTGCCTGCCGCTGCTGGTGGTCATCTCCGACGGCAGGGCCAATGTGTCCGCGGCGGGCGGCAAGCCTCTGGAAGAGGTCCGCCTGGCCGCCCGCGCCATCGCCGGGGACGCGCGCATCCGCTCCCTGGTGGTGGATGTGGAGCGCGCGGGGCTGGTGCGCTTCGGCCTGGCCCGCGACCTGGCCCAGGAACTGGGCGCGCAGTACCGCCGCATCGAGGACTTGAAGGCCCGCGACCTGGTGGACGCCGTGCGCGGCGCGAGGCGCTGGGGAGACCCGCAGCATGGTGGAGTCGGCTGACCGTCGCAGAGACGGAATTGGGGCGGTTTTTGTCGGGCCACACGCGGATGCTCGTGCCCTGCCGAGGTTCTTCGGACCACTCAATTCTTGAGGGTGCCCGTGCTTTCAAATTTCAACTGGTCCGAAAGAGCCGGGCAGGTCGTGCGCATCCTTCCTCGTCGGGCCATGATGAATGCCGTCCCCGTTATGGGTCTGCTCCGTCGCTGTGTGTGATGCTCTCGCTGAGGATCTCGCCGACCGTGCACTCGATGGCGTTGGGATTGCTGGCGCAGGGCGAGAATCCAAGCCGACGGGGAAGGGCGCGTGGTCCACAAACAAGCGCAGGTTGTCGCCGGAGGGCGTGATGGTGGGGTCGGTCTTGCCGTCCGGCCCTTTGGACGCGGCCCAGCTTTGCCAGCTGTCGCGCGGGTCGGGCATATGGCGGCGGCGGCCGGGGGATGCCCCTTAGGGCCCTGGTGGGCAGGGACTGGGAAGCCTGTCGAATCGGCGTTTATTCCAACGAAAAAGGGCTGAACCCTTCCGAGTTCAGCCCTTGGCAGTGCTGGCGGAGCGGACGAGACTTGAACTCGCGCCCTCCGACGTGACAGGCCGGCGTTATAACCAACTTAACTACCGCTCCGCACTGTATGAATCGTGGTAGGCGGAACAGGGCTCGAACCTGTGACCTCCGGCTTGTAAGGCCGATGCTCTGCCAGCTGAGCTATCCGCCCGGAGTTCCTCGAGCGCCCTGTTCTGAAGCGTTGTCAGGGTGTTTTCCCAACCCGCTTCGTTTGGCTGCCCGCCACGGAGGAAAACCTTTGCCACCTTCGGCCTTGGCTGTCAAAGGTTTTTTGTGGCCGGGGCCATTTTTTTTCGATCCTAGCGGTCGGACCACAGCAGACGACGGCCTTTGCGCGTCAGCCACCCGAGTCCAAGGCCACGAAAATATAAGGGAACAAGCCCGTGCTCCGGGTTCTTGCCCCGCCCGGCGCCAGGGGCGGGCGCGCATTCCAGGCTTCGGCCCGCCAGCAGGTCCAGAATGGGGGCGGGCTCGTCCAGGTCCAGGCGGGCCGAGGCGGGCAGGGCGGTCGGCTCGGGCAGTAGCACGCGCGCGCGCGGCGCGGGCATGAAGCGGCCGTCCCGCGTCTGCCCGATCAGAAACCCCTGCCAGCGCTGGCCGCCGGTGCCCAGGCCGCTGTCGCGCACCAGGCGCAGGGCGTGCGCGTGCAGGAAATAGGTCTTGCCGCCGAATTCGCGCAGTTCGCCAGGGGGCAGGGCGTCCAGGTCCGCGCCCAGATCCTGCGCGGGGGCAAGCTCCCGGCGTCCCAGGGGACGGCCGGGCAGGGGCGGGAAGTCGCCATCGGCGGGAGCATCCGCCTCGCCGGTCTTGCGGAAGCGCGCCAGGAAGAAGCCCTGGCCGCCCGCATCGCGGGCCGCTTCCTGGTCGCCGCCCACGCGCAGCACCCCGGAAAGGCCCGGCAGCTCCAGCGGCACCGGCGCGAAGCCGGGCGGAGCGGGCAGGGGATCCAGGGCCAAGGGCAGGGTCTTGAGCGTCCAGGCGGCCTGCTCCTCGTTTTCGCGCACGTTGGTGGTGCAGGTGGAGAACATGAGCCTGCCCCCGGGCCTGAGGAGTTCCGCCGCGCGGGCCAGGAGTTCGCGCTGCAGGCGCACCAGCGTTTCCGCCTTTTCCGGGGTCCACAACTCCAGCACGTTGGGGTTTTTGCCCACCGTCCCCCAGCCGCTGCAGGGCGGGTCCAGCAGAATGGCGTCGAAGCTTGCCGGGGCGAGCGCAAGGCGTTGGCTTTCCACGCCGATGGTGGCGGTGTTGGCGGCGTTTGTGCGGCGCAGGTTCTGGCGCAGGGTGGCCAGGCGGTCGCGGGAGGCCTCCGCCGCCAGCACGAAGCCTTCCGGGCCGGTTTCTCCCGCCAGGAGGCCGGTCTTGCCGCCAGGGCTGGCGCACATGTCCAGGCACAGATCGCCGGGGGCCGCCCCGAGCATGGCCGGGGGCAGCATGGATGAGCGGTCCTGAATGTAGATGAGGCCGAAGGCCGCGGCCAGCGACGACCCAAGGGGGAAGGGCTCGGTCAGCAGGCGGCGCGCGGCGGGGTGGTACGGCTCGGCCTCGCAGGAAAACCCCTGGGCGGCGAGCAGGTCCTCCACAAGGGAGCGCTGTCCTGGTCGGGCTGTGATGCGGAAGGTGCGCGGGTGCATCCGGCGGCAATAGCGCGGGCGCGGCGCCTTGGCAATGTGCGGGAAAGAGAGCCGTGCGCACGGCGGACGCGTCAAGGTTTCTTTTGCAAGCCGGGTGCGATGATGCTAATTGCCGGGTTTGGCGGCGCTGCCAGGCGCGTGCGCCGCCGCAATGAGGAGCCAACCCGCGCCCCCCGAATGGAGGAGGTTTTTCCGTATGTCGTTCAAGCGTTTTTCCGTCGCGCTGCTTCTGTGCGCCGCGCTGACGTTGCCCGCGTTGCTGCTGGCGCAGAGCCAGGGCGTGCGCACCTATGCCGTGCTGCCCTTCCAGGTCAACAGCGCAAAATTCCAGTACCTGAGCAAGGGCGCGCAGTCGCCCGTGTCCAACCGACTGACCTGGCTGGGCTACTTCGAGCCCGTGGAGGCCGACAAGCTGTCCCGCGCGGCAGGGCGCTTCCCGAGCAGCCCCGCCGAGGCCCAGTCCATCATGAGCGCCATCGGCAGCGATTTCCTGGTGGCGGGCGTGCTGAATTTTCAGGACGGCGACAAGCAGATCGACATCACCATGAACGTGTACGAGCGCACGGGCAAGTCTTGGAGCAAGAACGCCCGCGTGCCCCTGGAGGGCCTGCTGCCCGCCTTGGAGCGCCTGAGCGGCGATGTCCGTTCCGAGGTGTTCCGTCGCCCCGGCGAGGAAGGCAAGGCTGCGGAGCAGCGCAAGGAGGCCCCCAAGGCCGCCTCGGACGCAAAGGCCGCCGCCCCGCGCAACGCCGACTTCCTGGTGGGCGACACCGGCGAGGCCCCCGTGGGTCCGGCCGGCGGCCCGGTGATGAACCCGCAGTTCCGCTACGAGGGCGGCGCCGAGACGCCCGGCCGCTGGCAGAGCCAGAGCCTGCGCTACGCCTCCACCAATATGGTCGTGGGCGACATCGTGGGCGACAAGAAGAACCGAGTGGTCGTCTGCGGCACCAATACCGTCTACGCCTACGAATATTTCCAGAAGACGCTCAAGCCTTTGGGCGACCTGAACCTGGGGATGCGCGTGCAGGTGCTCCGCGCCAGCCTCTACGACTTCGATCGCGACGGCAAGTCCGAGATCATTGTCTCCTGCATCGAGGACCGGGACGGCAACGCCTTCCCGCGTACCTACGTGTTGAGCTACGCCGACGGCAAGTTCACCAACTTCATGCCGCCGCAGAAGATGTACCTTTCCGTGGTGCGGGTGCCCCCCTCCTACCAGCCCACCCTGCTTGGCCAGAAAAAGGGTTCCCACCAGCCCTTTGACGAGGACGGCGTGAGCGAGATGATGTACCAGGACGGCGGCGTGCAACATGTGCGCAAGCTGCGCCTGCCCCACAATGCGAATCTCTTCAATTTCTCCTATCTGCCGGAAGGCAACAGCTTCAAGATCGTTCTGCTGAACGAATACAACTATATGAAGGTGTTCACCTCGGACCTGGAGCCCCAGTTCAGCCAGGAAGACGGCTACAACAGCTCCAACAACTACGTCATCGTGGACGAGCGCCTGCCCGGCATGGACATGGGCACCCGCGACACCGCCACCGAGGAATTCTACTATGTGCCCATCCGTATGCTGCCGGTGAGCTTCGGCGCCAACGCCAAGTACGAGCTGCTGGCCAACAAGGACATCTCCGTCGCGGTCCAGGTATTCAAGAAGTTCCGCCGCTTCTCCCAGGGCGAGGTGCACTCCCTGTTCTGGGACGGCGTGGGCATGAGCCTGGCCTGGAAGACCCGGCGCATCAAGGGCACCGTGGTGGACTTGGCCATGGCGGACATCCGCAACGACGGAAGCAAGCAGCTCATCGTCTGCGTGAACACCTACTCTGGCGCCATCGGCGCAAGCAGCGAGAAGACCGTGGTCGTGAGCTACGACCTGAATACCGACCAGTAGCCGCCCGGCGGCCCCGGACCGGAGGCCCTTGCCTTCTGTCCGGGGCCGCTTCGCCTTGGCCAAGGCGGTTCCGCCATGAGCAGCGCTCCACATCACGACGCCCAGCCCGAAGACGGCGGCCCCGCTTTCGCGCGCGCCCCGCTTGTGGTGACGCCGGAAGAGGCAGGGCAGAAGCTGCTGCAATTCCTGCAGCGCCGTCTGGGGCGCAGCGTTCCCGGCTCGGCTCTCCTGCGCGTCATCCGCACCGGCCAGGTGCGGGTGGATGGCGGCCGAAAGAAGCCGTTCTTCCGTCTGGCCGCCGGGCAGCAGGTGCGCGTGCCGCCCCTGACCGACGCAGCGCCTTCCGCTGACGCGCCCGCGGCGGCCGGACCGGCCGGGTCGGACCAGTCCTTGCCGGGGCTCGACATTTTGCTGGAAACGCCCGGCCTGCTGGCCGTGCGCAAGCCCGCGGGCCTGTGCTCCCATGCGGGCACCCGCCACAGGGATTCCGTTGCCGACAGGCTCAAGGCCATGTACGCGGGCGCGCCGTTTCTGCCCGTGCTGGCCCATCGGCTGGACAAGGACACCTCCGGCATTTTGCTTGCGGCCAAAAGCTATGCCGAGCTGCGCCGCCTGAACGACCTGTTCGCTGGCCGCGGCGTGGTCAAGACGTATGTGGCCTGGGTGGACGGGGTTTGGGAGGCGGACGGCCCGCAACTGCTGGAGGACCGCCTGGACCGCCTGGAGCTGGAGGCGGGGCGCGTAGCGGGCCGCAAGAAGGTGCAGCCCGCGGCCGGAGACGGCGGCAAGTCCGCGCGCTGCGAGGCGCGTCCCCTGCTGCGCAAGCGGCAGGCCACGCTGCTTCTGGTGCGCCTCTTGACCGGCCGCACCCACCAGATTCGCGTGCAGCTTTCCTTGCGCGGGCATCCGGTCATCAGCGACGCGGTGTACGGCCGCAAGGTGCGCGGACTGCCCATGCTGCTGCACGCGCTGTGTCTGCGCCTGCCGGAAACCTCCGTCTTCTCCCCCCCGTCGTGGCAGGGGCCCTTCAGTCTGCCCGTCGGGCTTCTGGAAGCGCTTCGGGCCGAGCTTTCCGCCTAGACCCCTGGCGCCTCCCTCTGGCCCCTTGGCCCTTTTTTTGCTAATTCCCCTCCGAGACCGTCGGTTTTCCGGCGCAGCCACAGCAACAAAGGAGCCCTGACCATGCCCCGCACCCTTCTGCTCATCGCCTGCCTCTGCCTGCTGCCCAGCCTTGCAGGCTGCGGCACGGCCTACAAGGCCGCCGTGGACCAGCGCGACGTGGGCACTTTCGTGGACGACGGCCGCATCGAGTCCTCTGTGCGCGCCCTGTACATCAACGACGACCTGGTCAAGCTGCGTGACATCTCCGTGAACTCCTACCTGGGCACGGTGTACGTGGTGGGCGAGTTCGAGAGCGACAAGCAGAAGATGCGCTCGGTCAAGCTGGCGCGCCAGGTGGACGGCGTGCGCAAGGTCACCATCGTGCCCTTTCCCAAGCGCGACGACCCCACTTGCGGCACCTCCGACGATCTGGCCCTGTACGCCAAGATCAAGACCAAGCTGGTGGAGGACACCGACATATGGTCCACCCAGGTGGACGTGAAGCTGGTGCAGTGCAACGCCGTGGTCCTGGGGCTTGTGGGCAGCCAGCGCGACGCCAACGCCATCATCCGCCACGTGAACAGCGTGGAAGGGGTGCGCACCGTCCAGAATCTGGTGCGCATCGTCAAGAGGTAGCCATGGGGGCCCTGCGAAAGAAGCGTCCGGTCCGGGCGGCCCTGCTGTTGCTGCTGGGAGCCGTGTGGCTTGGCGGCTGCGCCCCGGCGCACATTCCCGTGGAGCCGCCGCCGCCCATGCCCGAATCCGGCAAGAACGCCGTGGTGGCCGCCGCGCGCTCCCTCATGGGGGTGCGCTACACGCCGGGCGGCGAATCCCCGAGGACAGGCTTCGATTGCTCCGGCCTCACCTGGTGGACCTACCGGCAGGTTGGGGTGACCCTGCCGCGCGTTTCCTATGAGCAGTACGAGGTGGGCCAAGCCGTGGGCCGTCGCGACATCCGCCCTGGCGACCTGGTGTTTTTCCGCCTGTCCGGAAGCCGCAAGAACATGCACGTGGGCATCGCCACCGAGCGCGGGGCGTTCATCCACAGCCCCAGCAAGGGCGGCCGCGTGCGCGAGGAGTCCCTGGACATGCCGTATTGGCGGGAACGCTATGTCGGCGCACGGCGCATCGTGCGCTCCGACGGGTAGCGCGCGGCCGACGGGCAAAACAAACGGGCGGAAGCAGCGCTTCCGCCCGTTTGCGTTTTTCTGGCCTAGGGTTTCTTGAAGCCGAATTCCTGCAGGATCTTTTGCCCTTCCGGCCCGGCGACGAAGTCCACGAACGCCTTGGCCTTGGGGTTCTTGCTGGCGGCCACCACGGCGATGGGATAGCGGACGGCCGTGGTTGTGGGCGCTTCGGCCACCACGCGCACCTTGGCCCCGGCGACCTTGGCGTCGGTGGCGAACACGAAGCCCGCGTCCGCCTCGCCGCGCGCCACGTAGTCCAGGGTCTGGCGCACGGACTCGCCCAGCACGAGCTTGGGCGTCACGGCCTCCCACAGCTTGGCCGTCGTGAGGGACTCTTTGGTGTAGCGGCCTGCGGGCACGGTCTCCGGATTGCCGATGGCGATGCGCTTCACGCTTGGCTGTGTCAGTTGGGACATGCTTTTCAAGCTGGCTTTGGCCCCGGCGGGCTCGATGAGCACAAGGGCGTTCCGCACGAAATCGATGCGCGTGGCGGGAACGATGAGATTCTTCTGCGCGGCCTGGTCCATGGTTTTCTGGTCCGCGGAGGCGAACACGTCCACGGGCGCGCCGCTTTCGATCTGGCGCAGCAGCGGGCTGGAAGCCGCGAAGTTGGTCACCACGGTCACGCCGGGATTGGCCTTCTCGAATTGCGTCTTGATGACCTTGAAGGCGTCGGTGAGGCTGGCCGCTGCAGAGACGGTGAGGTCTGCGGCGAAAAGCTGCGCCGGGGCGAGGAACAGGGCCAAGGCCAGGACAAGTGCCTTGGCGGACGAAAGGGAATTGCGCATGATGAGCCTCCTGGGGGTTGCGGGTTTCGTACCGCGCCACCATGCGCGGCTGTACGCCATCTCTTGCCCTGTGCTTGAGCAATATGCATTCCAGACACGAGAGCAGCATTTTTCGTGTCTGCACGCGCTGCACAGGCGCGGGTGTTGCAAGACGCGGCGATATGCGCGACACAGAACACGACGCAGGGCCTGCGCGCATGTTTTGCGGAGCGTTTTCGTGATTGTGGCGCCCGTGTGCGGCACAATCAGCGTGACAGAATTGCAGGCCTTCTGCAAAATTGTAGATGCGCCGGGCGTGCACCCGGCGAGGAGGCATCATGCCAGACAAGTCCCCCCGCAGCCTTTTGCAGGCCGTGTCCTGCGTTCCCATCGGCGTGCTGCGCTCGCCCCATGTCGATTTGGCCGGGATGCCCATCCAGCCCGTGGGGGCCCGCGGCGTGGCCGGACACATCGAACTTGAGCTGCAGTACGCTCCGGGTCTCAAGGACCTGGACGGCTTCTCCCATGTCATCGTGCTGTACCATTTGCATGGCAGCACGGGCTTCGATCTCGTGGTGACGCCGTTTCTGGATGACGAGCAGCGCGGCGTGTTCGCCACGCGTGCGCCCCGGCGGCCCAACCCCATCGGCCTTTCCGTGCTGGAGCTGACCTGCGTGGACGTGGAGCGCGGCGTTGTGGAGCTCATGAACGTGGACATTCTGGACGGCACGCCTGTGCTGGACATCAAGCCGTATGTTCCGGCCTTCGACGTGTGGCAGCCCGCGCGCACGGGCTGGATCGGCCGCAATGGCACGGATGCGAGCGTTTGCCGCTCCGACGAACGCTTCCGCTAGGAGGGGCCCATGACGACATTCGTATTGGTGCATGGCGCGTTTCAGGGACCGTGGGTCTGGGCCGAAACAGCACGCGGACTGGCTCTTTCCGGGCACGAGGCCCTGCGGCCCGCGCTTTCCGGCTGCGGGCACCTGCGTGGCCGCCCCGACGCCGGGGCCGGACTTCTGGCGCACATCGAAGACTTGGTGCGCTTCATCGAGGACGAGGGGCTTACGGACGTGACGCTTACGGCCAACAGCTACGCCGGGCTTGCCGCCTGCGGCGCGGCCGAGCGCCTGCCCGGCGCGGTGTCGCGGCTGGTGCTGGCGGACGGCATTGTGCCCATGCGGGGCAAGAGTTTTGCGGACATGGGCGGCGAGAACTTCCGCAACATGTTGGCCCAGCACGCCCAGCCAGCTCCGGACGGACAGGCCGGGTCGCTGGTGCGGCCCTGGCCCCTGGGCATGTTCGGCGTGCCCGCCGAGCGCGCCGAGTGGTTCCAGAGCCGTCTGGGGCCCATGGCCCTGGCCGCGTTCACCGATGTCTACCCCGGCAGCGGCAAGCCGCCCCAGGCATCGCGCACGTTCATCCGCTGCACGCCCGCGGGCACTCCCATGCTGGCCGCCATGGCCGATCGCGTCAAGGCCGAGGGCTGGGCCATGCAGGAACTGGCCAGCGGGCACTGCGCCCCTGCCTGCGCGCCACTGGAGCTGGCGCGGATGCTGGCGGCCCTGGCCGAGTGATCCGAGAGGGCGTTCGGGCGTGATCCCTGCCTCCGGGCGGCTGTGCCCCATGGCCGCCTTTGCCGCCGTGCGCGGAAACTGACTGGCTTGACGCCGGTTCTGTCCTCCGCCATATGCTGGTCCTGATCTCAGGCAGAATCCCGCCAACCAGCAACGACAGGAGCAACACATGAAGGTCAGCGCCCGCAATCTCATCCTCAAACCACGTCAGACAGGCGCGGGCGTGCTGGGAGCAACACATGAAGGTCAGCGCCCGCAATCTCATCCCCGGCAAGGTGAAGGGAATCACCATGGGCCCCGTGAACGCGGAAGTCATCATCGAGGTGGCCCCTGGCATCGAGGTGGTGTCGGTGATTACCGCCCATTCGGTGAAGTCCATGGGCTTGCGGGTCGGCTCCGAGGTCAAGGCCATGATCAAGGCCTCCAACGTCATGCTCGTCACGGACTAGCCGAGCGGGCACGGCCCCCTGCAGGCCGATGCGCAAAAAAACAGCCGGGATGGGGGCGATCCCCCTGTCCCGGCCGTGCTTTTTGCGTGAGACTTGCCCGGACTACTTCAGCAGCTCCGCCAGCTTCTTGGCCACGGCGAAGGCGTCGGCCACGTAGAGCACGTCAGCCTTGCCCTGGGCCCAGCCGCAGTTCGCGTCCAGGTTCACCGCCCGGCGCTCGCCGATGAAGCGCCAGCCCACCACGTGGGGCTCCTCGCCGTGGCAGCAGGTGGCCAGCCCCTTCTGGTGGCGGGGGGTGGCGCCGGTCTGCCCCACCTGGTGCATGTGCGTCAAAAACGGCAGGGCCGCGCCCTCGCCGCTCTGGTCCACCAGGGACTTGGAGCTGCCCAGCGACGCCTGGGTGGCGGAAAGCAGGCCCAGAATGATCTGGCTGGCCTCGTCCAGGTGCTTCTGGCCGTCGGCCTGGGTCTTGCCCCAGCCCGCGCCCGCCACCAGCAGCAGCTTGGCGTCCGGGCGAATGGTCTGGGCGTCTGCCGCCGGGGCGATGACCCCGGTGACCGTGGTGCGGCTTTGCCCGCTGGCGGCCACGGCTTCCACCTGGGCCGTTCCCGCGCCCTCGAAGGCCGCGAAGCAGCCCGAGTCCACGGTGACCAGCCAGGGCCGCGTGTCGCGTGCGACCTTGCCGAGGATGCGCTGGCGGTAGAACCAGCGGGTGCCCACGACCTTGCCGCCAGCCGCCTCCAGGGCGGTGAGGCGGGTGTCCACCGCCGCGCCCAGGCGCGCGGCCACGCCGGGGGCCACGCGGCTGGCCCGGCTGGTGGAGGGCATGACGATGAGCTCGGCCGCGGCCGCCTTGGCCAGGGCCTCGCAGGCCGCCGCGTCCGAGGCGTAGCGCGCGGTGGCGAAGTCCGCCCCGGCCACGCCCAGGAACTTCACCGCCCCGCATCCGGCGATCTGGTCCGCAGCCTTCTGCACCTCGGCCCCGTAGAGGCCCACAACGAGTTCGCCGCCAAGGCCCTTGGCCGCGGAGAGCGCCTCGCACGCGGCCTTGGAGAGGCCTCCATCGGCCTCGGTATGCGCAAGGAAAAGCACGTTCATATCTGTCGCTCCTTCCCGGCCTCTAGGCGCGGATCCAATCCGCCAGCTCGCGGGCGATGTCGTCCACCGAGGCGTCCTTGACGATGCGGGTGTCGCGGCGCTGGCTGGGCACCTCGACGCTCGCGTACGTGAGCCCCTCGCCCTTGAGCGGAGCGGGCGCGGCCTTGGCCAGGGCGGGCATGATGAGACGCATGTTGGCCATGCCCACCTGCGGGTTGTTGGGAGGCTCCGGCAGGCTGCCGGTGGCCCAGCCGATGAGCGCGGGCAGGCTCTGGCAGGAGGATTTCTGGTAGCAGCCGCCTTCAACGCGCTCCAGCACGGTGAAGCCGCCGTCCTCGGCCAGGACGAGTTCGTCCACGCCCTGGAACTGCTCGGTGACGCCCAAGAGCTCGCCCACCATGGAGAGCACTGCGCCCGTGCTGCGCGAGGCCGACTGCCAGCCCCCGAAGAGGAGCAGCTTGCCCTTGTCCAGGCCGGGAATCTTCTCCACCCCGGCCGCCAGCGCCTTGGCCGTTTCCGCCGCGTCGGCGAAGCCGCCCGCGGGGCCGTCCAGCACCACGATCTCGAAGGGCACCTTCTGGGCCACGTTCATCATCACCTGCTGCAGCTTGGCCTTTGGCCCCAGCGCCACCAGGTACACCTTGCCCCCGGTCTTCTTGGCCAGGCTGGCGGCTTCGTACAGGGCGCAGGCGGCCCAGGGATCCAGCACCGCGGGCAGCATCAGCTCGTTCTTGAGCGCCGGACCGGCCGGGCCGGTGACGGGCTCCAGGGTCTGCAAGGGGTCGGGCACGATGCTCCCGAGCACCACGATCTGCAATCCGTTCATGGAGACTCCTTGGGAAGAATGGATGTTCGCCGGGGGAGGCGGGAAACTTTTTTCAAAAAGTTTCCCGCCTCCCCCGGACCCCCTCCACCCTTCAAAAACTTTTATATGTGGGGAAGGGGGCTTGTGTTCGTTTCAGCGTGATCGTCCGGGTCGATATATCAAAACCCTCCCCCCATGAAAAGTTTTCGGGGGGTTGGGGGGTGCGGGGGGAAGGGGACCCTTTTGAAAAAAGGGTCCCCTTCCCCCCGTGTTCGCCTAATTCTCCGCCGAGTGCAGGCCGCCCGCGCCCGCGCTGAAGCGGACGTTGGCGCCTTCGCCGCCGTCTGGCGAGGGCTTGCTGCAGTTCCAGATGCAGGCGCCGCAGTGCACGCATTTCTCGCGGTCGAAGAGCGGCGCGCCGCCTTCCGGATTGGTGCTGATGGCCTGGCCGGAGCAGGCCTCCACGCAGACCTTTTCGTCGCAGGTCTTGCACAGCTGCGTGCTTTTGAAGGTCACATGGTCGCGATAGCCGGGCGCGGCCTGCACCTTTCCGCCCATAAGCAGGGCGTCCTGGTGCGAGACGAGCAACTGCCCGTCGTGCTGGATGGCGGGCCAGCCCGCGCGGTCCATGAGCGCGCCGGAGAGCGGCAGGCCCTTGGCCGTGCAGTCGCGCCGGATGGCGTCGATCTCCTCCGGGCTGATGCGGCCGCGGAAGAACTCCTCGATGCTGGGGATGCGCTCGTGGGGCTTTTTGCTGGCCCCTGGCCAGAACAGCTTGCCGCCGGAGAAGCCGGTGAGGGCCATGCCCATGAGCCCCTGCACCACGCCCACCTGGAAGCCGTCGCGGGCCTTCTCCGCGGCCTGGGCCTCGCGGTCCAGCCAGGAGTCGCGGCGGCGGCGCACGTAGCTGGCCTCAAGGTTCTCGCGGGTGAAGGGCTTGTCGGCCTTGAGCAGTTCCAGCACGCTGACGCCCAGCAGCACGCCGCTGGTCCAGGCCTCGTCGAAGCCGGAGCCGGTGAGCACGTTGGTGGTGCCGGAGCCCTCGCCGATGCGCGCATAGCCGTCGCCCGCGAGGTGCGGCTCGCCCTTGCGGCCGGATTCCTGGAGGCTTTTGGCCCCCCAGGAGCGCATCCGCCCGCCCTTGAGGTGCTTCCACAGGGCCGGGTGCTGCATCCAGTGCTGCAGGTAGCGGTAGCCGGTGCGCACGGGGTTGTCGAACCAGGAGGGCACGAAAATGCCGAGGGAGGCCACGTTGCCGGGATACACGTAGAGGAAGCCGAAAATCTCGGGCTCCGGGAAGCCCAGCGTGTGCAGCACCGTGCCTTCCTTGAGCTGGCAGTCCTCGGGCAGGTCCACCACCATCTTCATGCCCACGGCCCACTCGCGCGCGTGGTTGCCCACGGGCAGGCCGAGCTTCTCGTCCAGCGCGCGGCCCACCGCGCCCACCGGGCCGTCGCCCACCACCGTCAGCGCGGCGCGGATGTCCATGCCGGGCATGAACCCGGCCTCGGGCGCGCCCTGCTTGTCCACGCCCTGGTCCTGCAGGCGTACGCCCGCCACCACGCGGTCGAAGAGGATGGGCTCGGCCACGGGGGTGCCGGGCCAGATCTGCGCCACGCCCTGGCCCATGATCTGCGCGCCCGCCCACTGGTTGAACTGGCCCATGGAAAGCAGCAGCCCCGGCTCCTTGCGCAGAAAGCCCGGCACGTAGGGCAGGGCGTAGGCGTGGTCCTTGGCCAGGCCAAGGGCGCGCAAGGCCTTGTCGGCCAGGCGCAGCAGAAGCGGCTTGCGGCTCGCGCCGATGGGGTCGAGGAGGTAGAGCACTTCTTCGTGGGCCACCTCGGTGGCGAAGGGAATCTGCGAAAGGTCGAGGTCCGGGAAGCTGGCGTGCAGCCCGCGTCCCTTGGTCACCACGCCGGACACGCCGAAGCCGATGTCGTCGGCGCGTTCGTAGCAGATGACCTGCGGCGGCATTCCGGGCATGGCCTTGCTTTCCACGGCGGGCGTGCCATCCTCGTCCATCAGGCCCTGGGACAGGGTGTGCAGGAAGCCGCCCATTGCCGGGCCGAAGCCCACGCAGGCGATGTCCACGTCCATGCGCTGGCGCTCAATGCCTTCGGGCAAGCCAGTGTCGGCCTGAGGGGCGGCGGTCTCGTCGGTCATTGCTGTTCCTCGTGCTGGGCGGATGCCGCCGGAAAGCGGAGATGGCGCGGAGGCGGCGGCCTGTCGCGCCGGGTCGGCGGTTTGGCGTTCTTTACCCGCCGGGGGAATGGGAGTCAACCGCGCGCGGGGAGGTCTGCCTGCCGCTCCCCCTCAGGCGTCAGGGCGGCGATGTCGGCCTCCCAGGCCGGGTACTGGCGGGTGAGCCGCGCGCGGTCGCCGTGCTCATAGTCGGCGAAGTCGAAGCCCGGGCTCACGGTGCAGCCAAGCAGGGCGAAGCGCCCGCCAGGCGCAAGGCGGGTTCCTTGCCACACCCCGCGCGGCACCACCACCTGCGGGCGCTCTCCGGCGGCAAGGTTGGCGCCGATGACGAGGCTTTTTCCCTGGCCGTCCGGACCGAGCTGCAGCATGTGCACGGAGTCGCCCAGGTAGAAGTGGAAGATTTCCGTGCTGGCCACCCGGTGCAGGGCCGAAAAGCGCGTGGGCGTGACCAGGTAGTAGATGGCCGTGGCGCAAGCGCGCGGGCCGGTCTGCTGCGGCCCGGCGGAAAACGCGGGCAGGATGCGCGCCGAACGGTAGGTTTCGGCGTAGAGGCCGCCCTCCTGCGGCAGGGGGACGAGGCCGAGGGCCTTGACGATGGCCAGGACTTCCGGGTCTTCGGGCAGGGGGCCGCGATGGGGGGAGGTCATGGGGCGTGCTCCTTTTTGGGTGATGAATCCTGGTGTGCGGCGCGCTGGCGCGCCACGTCCAGGGCGCGGCGCATGGCCGCCATGAGCGCCTCTTCCTCCGCGGGCTTGGCCACGGCCTCGTCCATGCCCGCGTCCAGGAACTGCTGCTTGTCTTCGCTGGAGGCGTATGCCGTGAGGGCCACCACGGCGATGCCCGCGTTGCGTTCCCCGGCCGCGCCCTGGCGTATCTGCCGGGTGGCGGCCAGGCCGTCCATGCGGGGCATCTGCACATCCATGAGCACAAGGTCGAAGTCCTTGTCCTTGAGGGCGGCGAGGACCTCCAGGCCATCGCCCACGCAGACCGCCTCATGGCCGAGGCTGGTGAGCAGGTGCTCCATGAGCACGCGGCCGATGGCGTTGTCTTCGGCCAGGAGCACGCGCAGCGCTCCCGCAGTGCTTGGCGTTGTCGAGAGGGCGTCGCCGGAGCCGCGCGCGTCGGCGTGTTCCAGCGGGGCTTGTCGCGGCGCCGCATTCGGCTCGCCGGGGGGCGGCGTGGCCGTGCGGGGATGCGGGCCGGAGGGGGATGCTTCGGCCTGGCCGCTCGGCCGGGCGGGGATGTCCTGGGGCCGCGCCAGGCGGAAGGGGATGCGGGCGTAGACCGTGGCGCCTTGCCCCGGCGCGCTGTCGATGGAGATGCTTCCGCCCATGCGCTCCACCAGGCTTTTGCATATGGCCAGGCCAAGGCCCGTGCCGCCATGCTCCTTGGCGTAGGAGCTGTCGGCCTGGCTGAAGCTGTCGAAGATGTGCGGCAGGTAGCCGGGGTCTATGCCCACGCCGGTATCCGTGACGCTGAAGCGCAGCCGGGGGCCTTCCGGCGCGGCCTCGTCCAGCGTGACGCAGAGGTCCACCCCGCCGGAATGGGTGAACTTCAGGGCGTTGCTCAGGAAGTTTCGCAGCACCTGGCCCAGGCGGTCGGCATCGCCCAGCAGGGCGTCGGGAACAAGGGGGTCCACGGCGCAGGTGAAGTCCAGCCCGCGCTCTTTGGCCAGCAGGGCGCAGGGGGCGCAGAGCTCGTCCAGGCAGGCGCGCAGGGAGAAGGGCGCGGGGCGCAAGGTCAGCCGTCCGGCCTCGATCTTGGAGAAGTCCAGGATGTCGTTGACCACGGCGAGCAACGCCCGGGCCGATTCCTGGGCCATGCGCGCCAGGCGGTGCTGCTCCTCGTCCAGGCAGGTGTGGACGAGCTGCCGAATGGCCCCGACGGCCCCGGCCAGCGGGGTGCGTATCTCGTGGCTCATGTTGGCCAGGAACTGGGCTTTGGCGCGCGTGGCCTCCTCTGCCTGGGCCTTGGCCCTGCGCAGGGCGTCCTCTGTGGCCTTGCGGTCGGTGATGTCGGTGAGGGCGCCCACGAATCCCCTGGGGGCTGCGTCTGCCGAGCGCAGCACAGCGGCGCGCACCAGCACCCAGCGCCGCCTTGCGCCGGGCGAGCGCATCAGGAATTCCGCAGTGAAGTCCGCCCCGGTCCGCAGCATTTCGCGGAAACCGTCCAGCATGGCGCGCCGATCCTGGGGATCCAGGGTCTTGAGCCAGCCAAGCGCCAGGGGGAAGTCCGGCGGGAAGCCGCTGATGGCCGACCAGGTATCGTTGACGTAGGTGCAGCGGCCGTCGATTCCGGCCTGGAAAATGCCCACCGGCGACACCTGCGCCAGGGTGCGGAAGCGCTCCTCGCTTCCGGCCAGGGCATCCTCCGCGGCCTTGCGCTCGGTGATGCTGCGCGCCGCTCCCACGGAGCCGATGACCGAGCCCTGGTCGTTGACGAAGGGCGCGGTGCGCACCTCGTAGGTTTCGAAGCGGCCACGGTTGGTCCCGTCTTGCTCGAAGCGTGCGGGCGTCATGTCCGGGTCGTGCCCGCCGCCGCCCAGGCGCAGGGTGTTCCAGGCCGGGTCGTCGGGACGCTGGGCTCGCAGACGCCGCAGGAAGTGTTCGTCGGTGCGGCCAAGGACGGCTTGAGGGTCCGCCGCGTCCAGGTACTGCTCGCAGGTGGCCTTGTTGGCGAACAGGTAGCGGCCGTCCATGTCCTTGGCCCAGATGAGGTCGGGCACGTTGTCGCACATGAGCCTGAGCATCACCGCCAGTTCGCGGTAGCGCAGCTCGCTTAAGCGCAGGGCCATTTCCGCGCTTTTGCGCTGGGTCACGTCCACGGCGTAGATGTTCACATAGCCCTTGTCCATGAAGGGGGTGAGCGTGAAGCTGTAGATGCCGCTGACATAGGAGCGCTCGGAGTGGCGCACCTGTCCCGTCTCCAGGGCCAGCGCCAGCTCGCGCTGCAGCTCCTGGGGCAGCGCGCCGCCCACTCGCTGGCCCCAGTTGTCCAGCAGCGGCCCGGCGGCCGGATTGGCGAAAAGCAGGGCGCCGTCCTTGTCGGCTCGCAGCACCGGATTGGGATTTTCCACCGGGAAGCGCGCCACCAGGGCAAGGCGTTCTTCGGCCAGCTTGCGGGCGCTGATGTCGCTGTGCGTGCCGGACATGACCAGCGGCGCGCCATCGGCCCCGCGCTGGAACACACGGCCGCGGGTATGCACCCAGACCCAGTGGCCGTCCTTGTGCCGCATCCTGAGTTCGCAGTCATAATAGGGCGTTGTGCCGGAAAAATGCGCGGCCAGCTCGGCCTCGGCCCTGGGCATGTCATCCGGATGCACGCGGCAGCGCCAGGAGTCGATGTGCTGGGGGATTTCCGCCAGACTGTGCCCGAGGATTTCGGCCCAGCGTTCGTTGTAGGCGCTTTCCCCGGTGGCCACGTTCCACTCCCAGGTTCCGGCGTTGGTCCCCAGGATCACGTCCGAAAGCCTGCGGCGTTCCTCGCGCAGGGCGTCCTCGGCCAGCTTGCGGCTGGTGTCGTCCACGTTGAAGCCCACGATGCCGAGGCTCTCGTCGTGCAGGCGCAGCAGGCTCTTGTACACCATGCGGTGTTCCAGGCCTCCGCCCGGTCCCAGGCGGGAGTACCCGTAGCTCATGGTGGAGCCGGGCTCGGCCGCAAGCAGGCGCTGGTCCCAGTCGTGGTGCAGGGCGGCCAGTTCCGGCGGCTCGAAGTTGTGAACCGTCTTGCCGATGTAGTCCGCCTTGTGCGCGCCGCCGTGCATCCGCGCGAAGGCCTGGTTCACCAGCAGGTAGCGGCCTTCCGCATCCTTGCAGAAGAAGGTGTGGGGCAGTGTGTCCACCATGGACTGCACGAAGCGCTGTCCATGGGCCAGGCGGTATTCGGCCTCGCGCAGGCTGGTGGCGTCGATGTTCACGCCCACCAGACGCGCCGGTCGGCCCTGGGAGTCCATGAGCATGAGGGCCGAGGCCTCCACATGGCGCACCGAGCCATCGGCCCGGAGCACCCTGAAGGCGGCCTCGAAGCGGCCGCCGCAGGCCAGGGTGGCGTCCACGGCCTTGCCCACGGCCTCGCGGTCCTCCGGGTGCACGAACAAGAGCCATTGGTCGTTGGATGTCGGCAGCTCCCGTTCCTTCAGGCCGTAAGTCTCCCGCATCACCTCATCCACATGGACCTGGCCGGTCTGCATGTCCCATTCCCAGAGGCCGATGCGCCCGGCCCGAACCGCGAGCTGGAAGCGTTCGGTGAGCTCGCGCAGTCCGCGTTCGGCCTCCTGGCGCTCCAGAATGCTCCACAATCCGTCGGAGAACAGCCTCAGCTGGGCCTCGTCCTCCTCGACATAGGGCTCCGGCTTGTTGGCCACGCCAACCACGGCCATTACGCGTCCGTCGCCGAAGATCGGGACGCTCAGGAAACGCCGGATCTCCACATGCCCCGGGGGCAGGCCGCGCCTGCCGGGATGTGGAGCGGAGAAATCGTTCAGCAGCACGCTGCGCCGCAAGCGCACGGCTTCGCCCCACAGCCCGGCCGCGTCCAGGGGAAAGGCGGTGCCGGTCATGCTTACGGCGCACATTTCCATTACCAAAGGGGTGCAGGCGGCGAGCGTCAGCTCCCGGGCGTCCCCGTTGCAGGTGCAGACGAAGCCGAACTCGCTGCCGGTGATGGCCAGCATCTGCTCCAGGGCGAAGTCCAGCAGCTCCTGGCGGCTGGACTGGCGCATCTCGTGCAGGCGCAGCAGCGCGGCGCGGCGGGTTTGCCTGCGGCGTTCGGCCTGCTCCGCGGCGCGCAATTCGGAGATGTCCTTGACCCCGGCGATGAACATGCGCACGCCGCCGTCCTCCCAGCGGGAGACGCCGACGCTCACCTGGGCCTGGAACACGCCGCCGTCCTTGCGCACGTAGCGTTTCTCCAGCTGATAGCTGTCGTGCAGGCCCCGTGCGGCCTCCTCCTGCAGGCGGGCGTTCTCCTCCAGATCCTCCGGGTGGGTCAGTTCGCGCCAGCTCATACCCAGCAGTTCGTGGCGCGGATAGCCCAGAAGCTCCACAAGGGCCGGGTTGGCGTCCAGAAGGCGTCCGTCCGGTCCGGCCACGCCCACGGGCAGGCTGGAGTGCTGGAACAGGGCGCGGTTGTAGGCGTCGCTTTGGCGCAGGGCGCTGGTCATGCGGTCGGCCAGGGCAACGGCCCGGGCGCGGGTGGCGTCCAGGTTGCGGGTGATGAGCAACACCGCTCCGGCCAGCACGGCCCCCAGCGCCAGCAGCATCAGCGGCTCGCGTTGGGACGGCGCGGTGAGGGGCGCCTCCGGCCAGGAGAAGCTCAAAATCCACCTGCGGCCGTAAAGGTCGAGCACGGTGTTGCGCGTGTACCGGACATCCCCCGCCGGGGGAGCGTGGTGCAGAAACGCTCCAGGGCCGCCCTGGCCCGCATCGTCGCGGATGGTGAGGCCCATGCGCGATGCGGCGGGGCCCAGCGCTTCCGAGACGAGGGCCTCCACCAGCAGCGGGCTGGACACGAAGCCCAGCAAGGCGGCGCGGCGTTCGGCCACGGAGCGCGCGGGAGCTCCGGGAAGATAGACCGGAACGAAGAGCAGACAGCCCGGCTTGGGGCGATCCTGGTCCAGGCAGGTGAGGCTTGTCCTGCCCGAGAGGACGGTCTCCCCGGTGTCGCGCGCGCGGTCCAGGGCCTCCCGGCGCACGGGGTCGGTGTAGAGGTCGAAGCCGATGACGCCCTGGTTGCGCTGGCTCAGGGGATCAAGGAACACCAGCGGGCAGTATTCGTCGCGCCGCCCGGCCGGGTGTATGGCGTAGCCGGGCCGTACGCCGCGCTCCCGGGCGAGGTGCCGTGCAAGGCCGCTGGCGGGAACATGGGGCGCAAAACCAAGGCCCCAGGCGCCTGTTCCGGCATCGGCGCGGCGCAGCCCGGCGGCGTAGGCGGCCCACTGCTCGCTGGTGATGGCTGTGTTGTTGTTCAACAGGCCCAGCCCGCCGCGCAGCAGCAGCTCGTACTGGAGAACCCGGTCGCGCAGGCGCGCGTGCGCCAGCCCGGATTCGCGTTCGAATTCCTGGCGTTCCGCGCGGGAGTTGTCGCGATGCGAGGCCAGGGCCAGGGCCACGGCCGCGGCGAGGATGAGCAGGGGCGTGAGCCAGACCTTCCAGAACGGCAGCGCCCGCCGTGAGGCGGCCAGGTCGTGGGAGGAGGGCGTTGTGCGTGCGGACATGCGGCCCCTGGGCGCGCGGCGTGCGCCGCGCTCGCGCTCGGTTCAGACGGTTGCGGGCTGTCCGGCTGCGTACCAGAGCCCAGCGTTCGGGGCAAGCTGTCCGGGCGTTATCGCGCCAGTCCGGGAGTCCACAGGGCGTAGAGTCCGGCCCGCATGGGCAGCAGGTCCTCAAGCCCGACATGCAGCAGCGCCGGGCGCGGGTCAGCCGCCTCGACCCCGGTCTGGTGCCAGGTGGGGTTGGGGCCGGGGCGGCGGCGGTAGCACACCACGCGGGCGTCCGCGGGCAGCCCGGCAAGGGCCGCAGCCTCGGCCACGGCGTCCTCCATGTAGCCCACGCCGTCGATGAGCCCCAGGTCCTTGGCCTCTGCGGCGGTGAACACGCGCGCCGTGGCGGCCGTGGCCAGGGCTTGGGGCGCAAGCCTTCGGCTGGCCTGGACAAGATCGAGGAAGCGCGCGGCCTGAGCCGCCACCAGGGCGTCGGTGAGGCGCCGCTCCTCGTCCGTCGGCTCCCGGAAGGGCGAGCCCATGTCCTTGAGCGCGCCGGACTTGCTCACGTCCACGCCCACGCCGATCTTGTCCAGCAGCCCGGCCACGCGCGGCTGCAGAAAGACCACGCCCACGCTGCCGGTGATGGTCGTCGGGTGCGCCAGGATGCGGTCCGAGGGCAGGGAGACGTAGTACCCGCCGCTGGTGGCCAGGCCCATCATCATGGTCACCACTTTGACGCCGGTTTCGCGCCGGTAGGCGGCAAGCTCGTGGTGGATGACATCGCTGGCCGTCACCGTGCCGCCGGGGGAGTTCACCTTGAGCAGCAGCGCCTTGATGTTCGTGTCCTTCCTGGCCAGCTTGAGCTGCGCGCTCACCTGCTCCAGCACGCTGGGCTTGGGCCGCAGCAGGCCCTCGCCGCCGTATTCGCTGATGAGCCCGTCGATGGAGAGCAGCAGGATCTTGCCGTCGCCTTGGCCGCTTACGGTCTGCTCGGCGTAGGGGGCGTCCGGCGCGCCCAGCAGGTTGAAGGTGGGCGCGCAGGCGCTGGCGGCCAGACAAACCGCCAGCAGGGCGGCGAGAAGGACCGGCGGCGTGGTGACGGCGAGGTGGCGCATGGCGTGCTCCTTTTGCGGCCCGGAGGCGGTCAGGGATGGGGCAAGGGAAACTGCGCGGCCAGGGCCAGCCCGGCGGCGGCGGCGGTTTCTCCCAGCACGATGGCCGCGCCCAGGAAGTCGCCGTTCAGGCCGCCCACGGCGCGAGCCAGGCGCAGCAGTGCGCATAGCGCGGCCAGGGCCATCCCGGCGGCCAGGACCGTTGCAAGCGGCCAGAAGGCCAGGGCGGGCCCCAGGGCCAGAACAAGGGCCCAGGCCGCCGCGCCGTTGGTGGCGCCGGAGAGGAACAATCCGCCCAGGCCGGGGCGGGCCAGTCCGCGCCCCGCACGGCCCAGCAGCACGGCGCAGGACCGGCCGAAGACCAGGCACCAGGGCAGGGCCAGCAAATCCAGTCCCTTGGCCGTGCGCAGCGCCTCGGCCAGCAGGGCGGCCTGCCCAAGAGTGGCCAGAGCCACGGCCATGACGCCGAAGGCTCCGCTGCGGCTGTCCTTGATGATGGTCCAGAAGCGCTCCGGGTCCAGGTGCTGCCCGGCGGCGTCCATGATGTCGGCCAAACCGTCCAGGTGCAGCCCCCGCGTGAGCCACGCGGCGAGCAGCACGCAGAGCCAGGCCGGGATGAGCGGGCTTGCGGCGAACAGGCCAAAGGAGGCCGAGAGCATGGCCGGGGCGCAGGCGGCCAGGCCGATGACCAGGCCGCACAGGGGCAGGTGGAACATGAGGCGGCGCATGTCGGCCTCTGGGACGACGCGGGCCGGGGCCAGGCGCGACAGAAAGGCCAGGGCGGCCAGAAAGCGGGCCGGAGCGTGTGCCGCCACGGGCGTCAGCCCCACAGCAGGCGCACGGAGTCGCCCCGGCGCAGGCCGAGCGCCTCCGCCGCGGGGGCCTGGTTGGCCGCCAGTTCCAGAAATCCCTGGCTGCCGGAGAGCAGGCCGATTTCGCCGGGGCCGATGTCGGCGTAGGCGTTCACGGGGCGCACGCCGCGGCGCTGCCCCCAGGACATGCGCAGCCAGGACACGGGGCCTGGGGCCTCGAAGCCCGCGCGCAGGGAGAGCAGGCAGTTGCCGTACCGGTCCACGTGCAGCACGCGCGCGTCCACGCCGCAGGGTCCGCAGGAGGTATCGGCCCAGTCCGGTCGCTCGATGTCCGCGCGGTCCATGGGCTCGCCCATTTGGGCCAGGCTTTCGCCGAGCGCCAGCCGCGCCGCCAGCGGGGCGAACACGTCGCGGCCGTGGAAGGTGGCCGAGGCCGCGTATTGGGCAGACGCGCCGGACAGGTCGAACACGCGGGCCGGGGCCAGTCCCGGCGTGAAGAGCAGCAGTCCCAGCAGGCCGTTGTCCGGGGCCAGGAAGTCCTGGCCGCCCTCCGGCGTCTGCACATGCGCGCCCACAATGCGCCGGGTGGAGCCCACGCCGGGGTCCACCACGCAGACGAACACCGCGTCGGGGGGGTAGTGGGGGGCGCTGGCCGCCAGAAAGAAGGCCGCCTGGTCCACGGCGAAGGGCTCCACCTGGTGGGTGATGTCCAGTATGGCCGCGCCGGGGGCGTGCCTGGCCAGGGCGGCGCGCAACTGGCCCGCGTAGGGGTCGGAGAGGCCGAAGTCGGAAAGCAGGGCGATGGGCCGCATCAGTACTCCTTCCTGCCGGAAAAGCCTTGGCCGGTCACGTTGAACCCGGATCCCATGATCAGGAACGCGCCGGGATCGATCTCGTACACCAGCTCTTCCAGGCGCTTCATTTCCAGGTTGTTCAGCATGATGAGCACCACGGGCCGGTCCTCGCCGCTCCAGCCGCCGCGGGCCGGCAATATCGTGGCCCCGCGTCCCAGCCGGTGCAGCACGGCCTGGACCAGGGCGTCCGGCCGGGTGGTGATGACCAGGGCCATGCGCCGCTCGCTGAACATGTTCAGGCAGGCGTCGGTGACCCAGCCGGCCAGGAAGTTCATGGCCACGGAGTAGAGCACGGCTTCCAGCTTCAGGGTGGCGAAGCCCAGGGCGAACACGCAGACGTTGAACAGGAACTCGAAGCGGCCGATGGGCATCCCCAGGCGTTCGCGCACGGCCACGGCCAAAATGTCCGCGCCGCCGGTGGAGCCCATGGAGCGCAGCGCCACGCCGATGCCCGCGCCCAGGGCCACGCCGCAGGCGATGACCGCCAGCCACGGGTCGGAGACGGGCAGCACGTAGGTCAGGCGCTCTATGAAGACGCTGGTGGCGGCCATGCCGTACAGGCTGTAGAGCACGAAGCGGCGGCTGACCAGGAACCAGCCGAGCGCCATGATGGGCACGTTGAGCAGGAAATACCAGGCCCCGGTGTCCAGCGCGGGCATGACGTAGAAGCCCAGCAGCGCCAGGCCCGACACCCCGCCCGCAAGCAGGCCGTGGGGCGCGGCCACGCACTTGATGGCGAAGGCCACCATGAGAGACCCCGCCGTGAGCAACAGCAGGTTCCAGGGCACGGTGAAGGCGTAGCGGCGCAGCCGCCGGAGCAACGCTGGAGCGTCAGTGGTCATGGGGCACCTGGGGCGGGACTCTACAGCATTCTCCACGGCAGGGAAAGAGCCGCCGCGTGGGGAGCGCCGGGCCCCGGGCGCGCGCCAAGGCCACGCCCGGCGTGTCCGAAGGCGCACAACCCTGGCGGTGAAGCGCGGCGAATCCGAACGGCTACAGGCTGTGCAGCAGCCGCGAGACGCTCAGGCATTCCGCGTGGTAGGCGCACTCGCCCTGGTCGCAAAATCCCTGTTCCGCACGGCCGAAGCAGTCGAAATTGCCTTCCTCGCGCTGCTTCATGCGCACCTGCTCCACGCGGGCCAGCATGGCCTCGCGGCTGTTCCGGCGCGCCTTGGCGGGGGCCTCCTTGGCAGGGGCCTTTGCCTGTGGCTTTGCCGGTGACGTGGCCGCCGACTTGGCCATCGGTTTGGCTGGAGGCTTGGCCTGGGGCTTCACGGCAGGCGGCCTGGCCGTCGGCTTCACGGCAGGCGTCGCGGCCGTTTTCCCGGCTGCGCCGACCTTTCTGGCGTCGGCCTTGGCGGGTGTTTTCGTGGTCTTGGCGCTTGGGTTCATGGCGAATCCTCCCCGTGAGGGTTTTTCAATCATGGGTTTTACGATACGCTATTACTCGAAAGCGAAAGTTGCGCAAGAGCGCATTTGCCGAATTCCGTGTTTCAAACCTCTTGACGCGCGCGCGTGGATCAGATGCCCCGCCTTGCCAAAGCCGGGCGTTTTCTCTATCCAGGGGCACGAAACCGCAAAGTGGAGCGAACGCATGAAGGTGCTTGTCATCGGTTCCGGAGGCAGGGAACACGCCCTGTGCTGGAAGCTTTCATACAATCCCGGCGTCGATGCGGTCATCGCCGCGCCGGGCAACGGGGGCACCGCGCAGGTGGCCCGCAACGTGGCCGTGAAGGATTCGGACATTCAGGGGCTTATGGCCCTGGCCAAGGCCGAAGGCGTGGGGCTTGTGGTGGCCGGGCCGGAGGCCCCGCTGGTGGCGGGCATCGCCGATGCCTGCGCCGCCGCGGGCATTCCCTGCTTCGGGCCGGACGCTTTCGCCGCCCGGCTTGAAGGCAGCAAGGCCTTCGCCAAGACCGTCATGCGCGAGGCCGGGGTGCCCACGGCCCCCTTCGGGGTGTTTGCCGATGTCGGGGAGGCGAGGGCCTATGTCCGGGCCCATGGCGCGCCGCTTGTGGTCAAGGCCGACGGCCTGGCCGCGGGCAAGGGCGTGGTGGTGGCCAGAACCGTGGACGAGGCCCTTGAGGCCCTCGACGACATGATGGTCAAAAAGAGCTTTGGCGAGGCCGGGGCCGCCGTGGTGGTGGAGGACGCGCTCCAGGGCGAGGAGGCCAGCTTCTTGGCCTTTTGCGACGGCGAACAGTTCGCCTTGCTGCCCTCTGCCCAGGACCACAAGGCCGCCTGGGAGGGCGACACCGGCCCCAACACCGGCGGCATGGGCGCGTACAGCCCGGCCCCCGTCCTGCCCCAGGACAAATACGCCGAGACCGCCGAACTGTGCATCCGCCCCATCCTGCGGCGCATGGCGGAGTTGGGGCACCCGTTCAAGGGCGTGCTGTACGCCGGGCTCATGTTCACCAAGGACGGCCCCATGGTGCTGGAGTATAACGTGCGCTTCGGCGATCCCGAATGCCAGCCGCTGCTCATGCGCCTGGACGGGGATCTGCTCCAGATCATGCTGGCCTGCGCCGAGGGCCGCCTGGCCCCGGACATGGTGCGCGTGCGGCAGCAGACCGCCCTTTGCGTGGTGGTGGCCGCGCCGGGCTACCCCGGAAGCTATCCCAAGGGCATGGCGATCCATGGGCTGGCCGAGGCCGACGCCCTGCCGGGCGTGAAGGTATTTCAGGCGGGCACGGCCGTGAAAGACGGCGGGATCGTCACCAGCGGCGGGCGGGTGCTGGGCGTCACGGCCCTGGGCGACACCCTGGCCGAGGCCAAGGCGCGCGCCTACGAGGCCGTGGGCAAGGTCGGGTTCGAGGGGGCGTTCTTCCGCCGCGACATCGGCGACAAGGGCATTGCCCGCAGCAGGGCGAAAGGAGTCTAGCATGACCAAGGTGGCCGTGTTCATGGGCAGCGCCTCGGACGAGGACTTGATGAAGCCCTGCGCCGAGATTCTGGACAGCCTGGGCGTTTCCTACCTGTTTACCGTGACGAGCGCGCACCGCACGCCGGAGCGCACCGAGGCCCTGGTCTCCGAGCTGGAGGCCGGGGGCTGCCAGGTGTTCATCTGCGCGGCGGGCATGGCCGCGCACCTGGCCGGAGCCGTTGCCGCGCGCACCACCAGGCCCGTGTTGGGCGTGCCGCTGGCCGCCTCGCCCCTGGGCGGCATGGACGCGCTTTTGGCCACGGTGCAGATGCCGCCGGGCTTTCCCGTGGGCACCCTGGCCCTGGACAAGGCCGGGGCGAAGAACGCCGCTTGGCTTGCCGCGCAGATCTTGGCGCTTTCGGACCCCGCGCTGGCCCAACGCCTGAAGGACGAGCGCGCCGGGTTCCTCGCCTCGGTGGAAAAGGCCGCCGCCAAGGTGGAACGGGCCGATGCGGAACGCCGCGCCGGAAAGAAGGGCACGTCGTGAACACGCTTTCCGGCCTGCCATTGGCGGATGCCCACGGCCGCAGCGTGAGCTACCTGCGGCTCTCGGTGACCGACCGCTGCAATTTGCGTTGTGTCTACTGCGACAACCAGATGAGCAACCGGCTTTCGCACTTCGACGTGCTGCGCTACGAGGAGATGCTGGACCTTATGGGGCTGGCGCGGGGCCTGGGCATCGGCAAGGTGCGCCTGACCGGGGGCGAACCGTTCGCCCGCAAGGATTTTATGGAGTTTCTGGAGCGCGCGCGCACGCGCTATCCGGACCTGCGCCTGCGCATCACCACCAACGGCACCATGCTGGCGCCCTTCGCCCCGCGATTGGCCGCAGCCGGGGTGGACCGCGTGAACATTTCGCTGGACACCCTGGACCCCGCCACCTTCGCGCGCGTCACCGGGCGCGACCTGTACCATGCGGTGCGCCGCGCCATTGACGCCTGCCTGGAGGCGGGGCTGGGGGTGAAGATCAACGCCGTGGCCATGCGCGGGGTCAACGACCAGGAACTGCCCGGCTTCCTGGCCCTGGCCAGGGAACTGCCGGTGGACGTGCGCTTCATCGAGTACATGCCCATGGGCGGAAGCGAGTGGCACGCGGAACAGGTGTGGCGCGCCTCGGACATTCTGGCCGAAGCCCAGGCCCTGGCCCGGATCACCCTTCTGCCCCGCGACGCAGGAGACGCCGGACCCGCCCAGATGTATGCCATCGAGGGCGGCAAGGGGCGACTGGGACTCATCACCCCCCTGTCCAACCACTTTTGCGCCAGTTGCAACCGTCTGCGCATCACCAGCGGCGGCGTGCTGCGCACCTGCCTGTTCAGCGACAAGGTGTACCGTCTGCGCCCGGCCTTGCGCCATCCCAAGCTCGGTCTGCCCGCCGTGGAGCGCATTCTGCGGCTGGCCCTGCGCAACAAGCCCGTTGGGGCGGACCTGTTGGCCGCGCGGCGCTCGGGCCAGGGCGTGTCGCACACGGCCATGTCCTCCATCGGCGGATAGCGTCGGCGCACAACCGCCGCCCTTCACTTGCGTTTTTGTGGACCGGGCGCTACGGTGCGTACCATGATGGCCTCTCCACGATCCTACAGTCTTGTTCGCAGGCTGCGCGCCATGCTTTGGGCCATGTTGCTGCTGCCTGTGGCTGCGGGCATCGGGTTTTTCACCGTCCACTCCAGCCGCGCCCTGCAGCGCGAGGCCTTGGACGATTTGACGGCGATCCTGCGGCTGCAGCAGCAATTCGTTGAGCACTGGACGCTGGAGCGCTCCGCGGACATCGGCCTGCTGGCTTCGGACCCACGCATCCTCACCCTGCCCGAGCCCCGGTTGCGCGCGATGTTCCGGACGGTGCTGGATGAGAGCCCGGCCTTCAATATCATCGTCTATGTGGATCAGGACGGGCGCACCCGCGGCGACCCGAAAGGGCCGTCGGGCGTGGACGTTTCGGACCGCGACTATTTCAAGGCCGCTCGGGACGGCCGTGAATTCGTTTCGGACGTGATCACCAGCCGACTGACCGGCAAGCGTGAGTTCATCGTCTCCAGCCCCGTGCGCGATGGGCAAGGCCGTTTCCGGGGGCTGATCATGGGCGGGGTGAGCACAGAGGCCCTGTCCACACTAATGCGCACCGTGCAGGACGAAACCTCCGGCAATGCCGTTTTGCTGCGGGCCTCGGGCGAACTCCTGGCTCCGCTTGACGCAGACGGCGGGCTCAAACCCGGCGATGTGCTGCTGGACCGCGCCACGGCGCGGGAGCCGTCCAGTGGCGTGTACCGGAACGCCCAGGGCGAACGCGTGGTGGGAACATATTTGTGGTGTCTCGACGGCAGGTGGCTTCTGGCGGCCGAACGCCTGGAGACCGACGTCATCCGCGTCCATGCCGGTGTGCTGGCCGTTCCGCTTGCGGGAGCGGCGCTGGTGTTTCTGGTTTTCGGCCCGGCGCTTCTGCGCCTGGCGCGCAGCTTGGACGCTCCGCTCAAGCAGTTGGAGGAACACGCCCGGCAGATCGAGCAGGGGAACTTCGAGGTGGCGTGCCCGCCCCTGCCCGTGGCCGATGCGCCCGAGGAAGTGCTGCGTCTGGACCAGGCCTATCGGCTTATGGTGGCGCGCGTGCGCAGCGCCCTGGATGCCCTGCGCGAGGCGTCCTTGACAGACGCCCTCACCGGGGTGGGCAACCGCAAGCGCCTGTTCAGCGAAGGTCCGCGCCTGCTGGACGCCTCCCTGCGGGGCGGGCGGCCGACGAGTGTGCTTATGCTGGACCTGGACCATTTCAAGCTGGTGAACGACGCCCATGGCCACGCCGCCGGAGACGCTGTGCTCGCGGCCTTTGCCGGGCTTCTGCGCGGCCTGTTGCGGCAGAGCGATCTGTTCGCGCGGTATGGCGGGGAGGAGTTCGCCGTGCTGGCCCCCAACGCCGGTGCCCGCCAGGCCGTGGAGCTTGCCGAGCGCATCCGCCAGGCCGTGGAGCGGCTGGAGGTGCCGGTGAACGGGGAGACGCTGCGGTTCACGGTGAGCATCGGCGCGGCCAGCCTGGAGCCTCCCGCCACGGTCCATGCGCAGGGGGCCGTCGCGATCCTTGAGGCCTTGCTGGGCCGTGCCGACGAGGCGCTGTACGCTGCCAAGGCGACAGGAAGAAACCGGGTGGAGTGCCGCAGCATGGCCTCCGGCTCCGCGCCCGTCCTCTAGTTCGCCGGGGCCGCGCTTTTTGCGGCCTTTTGTTCCGGCGACTTGCGCAACCGCACCACCTGGGTGCTGAAGCTCTTTTGTCCCGGCTGGCAGGCCGGACACCCCTCGGACACGATCATGCACTTTTCGTCCAGGGTGCTCGCGTCTATGCCCGCCCAGGCCAGTATCCGGGTGGTGTCTCCGGGACTCCAAAGCACCGGCTGGCCGCACTTCGCGCATTCCACGTACAGCAGTTCCGGATCAAACGGGGTGCGCATTTCGTGCCTCCTTGCCGCGATTGTCCGCTTCGGAACCTGCCCGGTTACGAAGCTGGCCTTGCCACTTCCACAACATAAGCTCTTGACGGCAAAGCGCAAGGGGGCGCGCGGTGTGGCCGCCCGGCGTTTCGGTAAGGTGCTTCTACGTATATTTTTATGTATATTTCCCTTCGCAGCGTCTTTACTTCCCGGCTGCAGTTCTGTACTTCATCCGTGTAGCGTTGTTGCCAGTTGCAAGACGACTGCAGCAGCCGTCGCGATGATTGAACCCCCCCATTGAGGAGACCACGATGGATGATTTTCTGAAAGAGGCGCTGGATATAGTCAAGGCCCAAGCCACGGTGAGAACCATGACCGAGGAGGAAATTCTCTCCATGGTCCGGTCATTGTGCAACGGCATTCGCTCCATCGGGGAAGCGGCGGTTGACGAAGAGGATTCCCCGGCGGCCCCTTCCACGGATCCCAAGAAGGCCATCCGTGAAAAGAGCATCGTCTGCCTCGAATCCGGAAAGACGTTCAAGGTGTTGACCAAGCGGCATCTGGCCAAATTCGGTCTCACCCCGGACGAGTACCGCGAGAAGTGGGGCTACCCCAGGAAGACGCCGCTGGTGTGCAAGGAACTGCAGCGCCAGCGCCGAAAGAAGATGAAGGACATGAAGCTTTGGGAGAAGCGCATCAAGAAATAGAGTGGTCCGCCGGGTTGCAAGGACCAACGAAAAAGGGGGCTGCAAAGCCCCCTTTTTCGTTGCGGCGCGCGCCGTATTCCTAGTGCGCGTGGCGCTTTTGCAACCAGGCGCGCAGCAGTATGGCCGCCAGGTTCATGCCCAGCACAAGGGCGATGAGCACCAGGGCCGTGCCGTATTGGATGGGCCGCGTGAGTTCGATCTCCGTTCCCGCGGTGGCCAGCACGTAGATGTGGTAGGGCAGGGCCATGACGTCCGAGAAGATGCTTGTGGGCATCTTTGGCGTGTAGAACACCGCCGCCGTGAACATGATGGCCGCGGTCTCGCCGGCCGCGCGGCCCACGCCCAGGATGCTCCCGGTGAGGATGCCCGGAAGCGCGCAGGGCAGCACCACCTTCCAGATGGTCTGCCATTTGGTGCCCCCAAGGGCCAGGCTGGCCTCGCGATAGGTGCTGGGCACGTTGCGCAGGGCTTCCTCCGCCGTGCCGATGACCACAGGCAGGCACAGCACGCCAAGGGTCAGCCAGCCCGCGATGAGCGACACCCCGAGTTTCATGGCCGTGACGAAGAGCCCCAGCCCGAACAGGCCGAACACCACCGAGGGCACGCCCGCCAGGTTGTTCACCCCCAGGCGGATGATGCGCATGAGGGTGCCGGGCCTGGCGTACTCGTGCAGGTAGATGGCGCTGGCCACGCCCAGGGGCAGGGCCACGGCCATGGCCCCCAGGGACAGGAGCAGCGTGCCCACGATGCACGGCCACACGCCGCCCTCGGTCATGTAGTTCTTGGGGGGCTGGGTCAAGAACTCCCAGCTGATGGCCGAGATGCCGTTTTTGACCAAGAAGCCCACGATGATGGCCAGGGCCGCGGCCACGACGAGAATGGCTCCGCGCAGAAGCATGAACACCAGCCACTCCATGGCTCTGCGGCGCGCGTCGCGGCTGCGGGTGGCGTTCAAGGCCAGGGGCTGCGGTGCCATGACCGGGGAAGGCATTGCGGTGGCCGCCTCTTGTGTCATGTCTTTTCCCTTCATTGGGTTACAGCGATGCGCTGCCGGCCTGCCGGTGCTTGTGGGAGATGTAGTCGGCCAGGACGTTGAAGGCCAGGGTGACGAGGAACAGCACCATGGCGATGGCGAAAAGCGCGTGGTAGTGGTGGCTGCGGAAGGGGGCCTCGGCCATCTCCGCCGCTATGCTGGCGGGCATGGGCCGCACAGGGCCGAAGAGCGAGTCCGGCAGGATGGCCGCGCCGCCCGCCACCATGAGCACCACCATGGTCTCGCCGATGGCCCGGCTCATGCCCAGGATCACCGCCGTGCCGATGCCCGAGAGCGCGGCCGGGATGGTGACGCGCGCCAGGGTCTCCAGATGCGTGGCCCCAAGGGCCAGGCTGGCCTCTTTCAGTTCGCGCGGCACGGCGTAGATGGCGTCCTCGGACACGCTGGCGATGGTGGGCACGCTCATGAAGGCCAGCATCAGCGCGGCGTTGAACAGGTTGAGCCCGATGTCGATGCCGAGGAAGTCCTGAAGGAACGGGGCCATGACCACCATGCCGAAGAAGCCGATGACCACCGAGGGCAGGCTGGCCAGCATCTCGATGACCGGCTTGGCCACGGCTCGCACGCGGGGGCTGGCGATCTCGGCCAGGTACACGGCGCTCATGACGCCCAGGGGAATGGCCACCAGGGAGGAGAGGGCCGTCACCGCGGCGCTGGCCGCCACCAGCGGCAGAATGCCGTAGTCGGGCCGCAGCTCGTCGGTGGGGTACCAGTCCAGCCCGGTCAAAAAGGCCTTCACGTTGACGAAGCCGAAGGTGGGCAGTCCCTCCATGAACAGAAAGACCATGATCAGGCCGAGCACGGCCAGGGAAGTGACTGCCGTGGCCAGGAAAGCCTGCTTGATGAGCGTTTCTCTTGTGCGGCGGTGCATGGTGTCCCCTCATGTGCCCCTTGCGGGAACCCGTCCCCCGCGCCAGGCTTGCCGGGCGAAGGGGACGGGGCGCAAAGGAAGGTGTTCTTGGCGCTTTGGGGAGTGTGGGGGCTACTTCTTGCCCTTCTTTGCGGCGGAGCCCTTGACGGGCACGTAGTCCACGCTGGCCACGATCTTCTGGCCGGCGTCGGAGAGAATGAAGTTCACGAGCTTGGCCACGTCGCCGCTGGGCTCGCCGTTGGTGTACAGGTACAGGCCGCGGGAAACCGGGTAGGTGCCGTTCAGGGTGTTCTCCACGCTGCCGGCCACGCTTTCCACGGTGAGGGCCTTGAGGCCGGGGGCGTGCGCGTAGGCAAGGCCCACGTAGCCGATGGCGCCCTTCTGCTTGCCCACGACCTGGGCCACGGCGCCGTTGGAGGCCTGCATCTGGGCGCGGGCGTACACGCGCTCCTTTTTCAGCACATGCTCGTTCCAGAATTCGAAGGTGCCGGAGGACGAGTCGCGGGAGACCACGCTGATGGCCATGTCAGCGCCACCCACTTCCTTCCAGTTGGTCACCTTGCCGGTGTAGATGTCCTTCAGCTGGGCCATGGTGAGGTTCTTGACGCCGTTGGCGCTGTTCACCACCGGGGTGATGCAGTCGTAGGCCACCACGATCTGCTTGGGATTGACGCCCTTCTCCTGGGCCAGCTTGATTTCGGAGGCCTTCATCTCGCGGCTCAGCATGGCCAGCGGGGTGCTGCCGTCGATGAGGGCCTTGGCGCCATCGCCGGAGCCGGAGGCGGAAATGGAGATCGCGATGCCCTTGTTATGGGCCATGAAGGCTTCCACGGCCTTCTGCATGATGGGCTGAACAGTGGTGGAGCCCTTGACGGCGATGTCGGCGGCCATCGAGGTGGCGGCCAGGCCCAGAACGAGCAGGGCGGCGAGCGCGAGGCTAAAGCGTTTCATGCATTCCTCCGAATTGGGTTGAAGTTCATGTTCGGTACGGGCATCATATAGCTGCGCCATGTGACGGTTGTGTGACGGCGGGGAGAAAGGTGGGTGACGCGACGCCCCTTGCCGCCCACACCTGCCGCAAGCGGCGCGGCCAGCCAGGGAGGAAGCGCGGATGCGGGTCGACTACGCCATCATCGGGGCCGGGCCAACGGGCCTGGGCGCTGCGCGGCGCTTGAAGGAACTGGGCTGCGAGTCCTTCGTGGTGCTGGAGAAGAACCCTTACGCGGGCGGGCTTTCCGCCAGCTTCACCGATGCAATGGGCTACACCTGGGACATCGGCGGCCATGTCACCTTCTCCCACTATGGGTACTTCGACCGTCTGCTGGACGAGTTGCTGGGCCAGGAGCAGTTGCGCCACCAGCGCAAGGCCTGGGTGCGCTCTTGCGGGGCCTGGGTGCCCTACCCGTTCCAGAACAACATCCGCCACCTGCCCAAGGAGGCGCGGTGGGAGTGCGTGCGCGGCTTGCTGCCCGGCAACCGGCCGGAAAAGACCCCGGAGAACTTCCGCGAGTGGATCCACTGCGTCTTTGGCGAGGGCATCGCCAAAACGTTCCTCTGGCCTTACAACTTCAAGGTCTGGGCCATAGACCCCGCGCGCATGAACAGCACCTGGGTGGGCGAGCGCGTAAGCGTGGTGGGGCTCGAATCCGTGCTCAAGAACATCATCCTGGAGCTGGACGAGCACGGCTGGGGGCCGAACAACACCTTCGCCTTTCCGGCGCGCGGCGGCACGGGCGAGCTGTTCCGCCGCATGGCCGCGCCCCTGGCCGCGCACATCCGCTACGGCTGCGGCGCGGCGAAAATCGACGCCGCCAAAAAGACGCTCGCCACAGCGGCTGGCGACGAGATTTCCTATGGCGCGCTGCTCAATACCGCTCCGCTGGACCTGCTGGTTGCGAACCAGTTGGTCGGCGCGCCGGACGCCTTGGTGGACGCGGCGGGGCGCCTCAAGCACAACGGGGTGTATGTGGCGGGCGTGGGCGCGCGGGGCCGGGCGCGCTTCCAGGGCGGCCCGGACGACCGCTGCTGGATGTACTTTCCGGACGACGACTGCCCCTTCTACCGCGCCACCAACTTCCACAACTACTCGCCCGCCAACGTGCCGGAAAGCGACCCCGGCCGCGCGGCCCTCATGTGCGAGACCAGTTTTTCCGCGCACAAGCCCGAGGAACTCTCAGGGCTCATGGACCGCACCATAAAGGGGCTGGACAGCGTGGGGCTTCTGGCGAAGAATGCGGAGGTGGAGAGCCGCTTCGAACTCACCGTGGACTATGGCTACCCCGTGCCCTGCCTTGAGCGCGACCTGGCCCTGCGCGTCCTGCATCCCTGGCTGGAGCGGCAGGCCATTTTCTCGCGCGGCCGCTTCGGCGGCTGGAAGTACGAGGTGGGCAACATGGACCACAGCGTCATGCAGGGCGTGGAGTGGGCCGAGCGCATGATCACCAAAGAACCGGAGAAGACCTACCAGTGGAACTGACCGATCCCGCCGTTTTCGCCGCCCGGCGCGAGCGCCTGCGCGCCCGCATGGCCGAGGCGGACATCCCCGCGCTGCTTGTCACCCACGCCGCCAACCGCTACTACCTTTCGGGCTTCGAGCTCTTCGACTCCCAGTGCAACGAGTCCGTGGGCTGGCTGGCCATCCTGAAGGACGGCCGCGACCTGCTCATGACCGATGCGCGCTTCACCGACGCGGCCAAGCGTCTGTGGCCCCAGGAGGACACCCTCATCTACGGCGCGGGCAAGCACAAGGCCATGGCCGAGGTGCTGCACGGCCGGGGCGTGCGCGCCCTGGCCTACGACCCCAAGGCCGTCACTGTTTTCGACTACGACGCCTTGCGCGAGCATTTCGAGCTTGCGCCCGCAAGCGGCCTGGTGGAGGAGCTGCGCCGCGTGAAGGAGCCCGCCGAGATCGAGCTGCTGCGCGCGGCCTGCGGCCTGAACCACCGCATCATGCGCGCCCTGCCCGATGCCATGGCCCCCGGCATGAGCGAGGCCGAGGTGGCCTGGATCATCGAACGCATGTTCCGCGAGGCCGGGGCCGAGGGGCTTTCCTTTCCCTCCATCGTGGGCGTGGACCAGAACGCCGCGCTGCCCCACGCCATCCCCGGCGAGGCCAAGGTTCCGCGCGAGGGCTTGGTGCTTGTGGACATCGGCTGCCGCCTGGCCGCCTACTGTTCGGACCAGACCCGCACCTTCTGGGTGGGCCGCGACCCCGGCGAACGCTTCCAGGAAACCAAGCGCCTGGTCATGACCGCGCAGAAGGCGGGCATGGCCGCCGTGCGGCCCGGAGCGCCCATCGCCAGCGCCTATCACGCCGCGCGCAGGGTCTTCGAGGACGCGGGCTGCGCGCACCAGTTCACGCATTCCCTGGGCCACGGCATCGGGCTTGAGACCCACGAAGGGCCCAGCCTCGGCCCCAACGCGGAAGGCGCGTTCGTCCCCGGCATGGTCGTCACCGTGGAGCCCGGCCTCTACGACCCCGCCTGGGGCGGCGTGCGCTGGGAATATATGGTCGTCGTCACCCCGGACGGCTGCGTCCCACTGTAACCAAAGGACCGTATGAGCACCCATCGATTCGGACACGCGGCCCTCATGGGCCCGCCCAATGCGGGCAAAAGCACCCTCATGAACCATATTCTGGGGCAGAAGCTGGCCATCGTCTCCCCCAAGCCGCAAACCACCCGCAACGCCATCAGCGGCATCCACACCACGCCAGACACCCAGATCGTGTTTCTGGACACCCCGGGCGTGCACCGCATGGCAGGGCGCATGAACCGCCTGCTGCTGGAGGCCGCCTGGGGCGCGCTGCACCAGGCCGACTGCGTGGTGCTCATCCTGGACCTCGCCCTCTACGCCAAGAAGCCGCAGCTTTTCGACCGCGAGATCCGCCCCCTCACCGATCCCGTGGCCCGCGTGGGCCGCCCCGTGTTCATCGCCGCCAACAAGGTGGACCAGATACGGCCCAAGGAAAAAATGCTGCCCCTGCTCCTGCGCATCGGCCAGGCCTTTCCCCAGGCTGAAATTTTTCCTGTTTCGGCCCAGACCGGCGACGGCGTTCCCGAACTGCTGGCCGCCATCACCAAGACCCTGCCAGAAGGTCCGGCCCAGTACCCGGAAGACCAGCTCTCCACGGCCTCCGTGCGCTTCCTCGCCGCGGAGACCATTCGCGAAAAGCTCTTCCTCGAACTCGAAGAAGAGCTGCCGTACAATACCCTGGTGGAAATTGAGCTCTGGGAGGAGCCCGAAACCGGCCCCGTGCGCATCAACGCCTGCATCCACGTGGCGCGCAGCAGCCACAAGGGCATGGTCATCGGCAAGGGCGGGCAGATGCTCAAGAAGATCGGCTCCGCCGCGCGGCTGGAGCTGGAAATCATGCTCGAACGCCCCGTGCACCTTGAACTGTGGGTCAAGGTGCGCGAGGACTGGACCGAAGACCCCGCCTTCCTGCGCGAAATGGGCCTGGGCGAATAGCCGGGGCGAGCGAAACCCAGGGGCTCCGCCCCTTCGACCCCGCCGGGGGGTTCTACTAAAAAGTCAGTAATTCCCCGCAGAAGTAGCCTCTGTATGCCCTGAAATTTTCGAGCACCCCAGGCGTCTCATTTTGGGTCGCCTGGGGTGTTCGTCATGCCGTTTCCAGAAGCAGCCTGTCTCTACTCATCGAACTCCATAACCGTGAACCGAAGCACGCTGCGATTCTCCTTGACCAAGCGGTGCAGTTCATCCTCAAAACCCGCGGCAGAACTCGCTCTGATTTCGACGGTGATAGCAACGGCGACGCCGGATCGTGCTGTGAACTGACGAACGACCTCATCCACCAAGTCGGCAAACTGCTTCTTGGCTTGCACCGGGTCAATGTCGGCACTGCCGGAGAATTGCTTTTTCGCCGCCCGCAGAGCCAGTGGGTGTGTGTGTTCCGGGTCGGGGGTGGGGCTTTGTCCCGTCCTGTTCGTTCGGGCAAGCTGTGTCGATTGGCGGCGGCGAAGGGCGATCGCGGGCGGGCCCCCCCTGCGGCAAAGGCTAGGCCTTGGGCTCGCGTCAGGACGCCGCCTGTTCCGTGAACAGGCTTTGGTTTTCCTGGAAGGTGGCGAACAATATTTTTGCCATGCCCACGAATTCTGCGACAAAGGGCGTTGCGGGCCGACGGAAGATCTCCTTCACCGTGCCCACCTGCTCCAGCCTTCCATTGTGCATGACGCCCGCCCGGTCCGCCAAGGTGAACGCGTCCAGGAAGTCGTGGGTGACCATGAGCACAGTGAGCCCGGTGTCGCGATGCAGGGCCTTGAGCTCCTGCCGGAGGCCGGCCTTGAATTGCGGGTCCAGCGCGGACAGGGGCTCGTCCAGCAAAAGCAGCTTCGGGTGGCAGGCCAGCGCCCGGGCGATGGAAACCCGCTGCTTTTCCCCGCCGGAGAGTGTGAGCGGCTTGCGGTGGGCATGCTGGACCAGCCCGAGCCTGTCCAGCAGCTGGAAGGCTTCCTTTCTGCCTGTTTCAGCGTCGATGTCTTGATAGCGCTGCCCGTAAGCCACGTTCTCCAGCACCGTGAGGTGCGGGAACAGGGAATGGTCCTGATAGACCAGGCTCACCGCGCGCTTCTCCGGCGGCAGGGCGGTCACGTCCCGCCCACTGATGCGGATTCGGCCACGCGTCGCCGGGACAAGCCCGGCCAGGTTCTCCAGGAGCACTGTCTTGCCGGAGCCGGTGGGGCCGATGAGGGTGAAGAACTCCCCGGGCTGGATATGCAGATTCACGTCCTGCACGCAAAAGCCGGGCAGCTCAACGCACACGTCTTGAATATGGATCACGAGAGGCTCCCCTTGGGCAGCGAGAACAGGCGCAACAAGAAAAACAACAGCATGCTCGCAAGAATCAGGAGCACGGCCACGGGCTGCGACCAGGCGAGCCCGTACGCCGTGAAGCGTTCATACATGAGCACCGGCGCGGTCATGGGGTGATAGGCCACGATGATGATGGCGCCGAACTCGCTGATGGCCCGGGCGATGCACATGATCATGCCGACCAGCATATGCCGCCAGGACAGGGGCAGGGTGATGCGGAAAAAGGTCTGGGCCCAGCCCGCGCCAAGGGAGCGTGAGACGTTTTCCAGCCGGGGCGGCACGGACTCGATGCCGGCCTTCACCGTGTTCACGTAGAAGGGCAGGCCCACAAAGAGCAGCACCGCGACAATTCCCGTCGTGGTGCCCATGATCTCCACGCCAAGGTCGGCGATGACGCCGCCGAACCAAGTGTCGCGTCCTGTCAGGGTCAACAGGGAGATGCCCACCACCGGGTGGGGGATCATGATGGGCAGGTCGATGAGGCTCTCCACGAACCTCTTGCCGGGAAAATCATAGCGGGCCAGGACATAGGCCAGGGGCGTGCCGAAAAACAGCGCCAAGCCGGCGGCCATGCCCGCCGTGGACAGGGACAGCCAGACCGATTGCAGCACTTCCGGGTCCGCCAGCGTCTTGGTGAAGCCCTCCCAGGTGGGCGCGGCGATGGTGCTGACCAGGGGCGAGGTGATGTAGAGCAGCACCAGGACGAGGGAACTGACGAACCAGAACCGGAAAACGGATGCGGAGAGGCCCCCGAGGACCGCAGGGCCTCTCCGTTTCATGATGCGTTTCATTTTGGGATTAGTTGCCAACCTTCACGAGGGGCTTGAGCGCGGCGGGAAGCTTGTCTATGCCTTCCTTGTTGATGCTGACCGGGATGAAGGGCGGCTGCCCCATTTCCTTCAAGATCTTGAGGCCGCCATCGGGGGAGAAGAGATAGGCCAGAAACGCCTGGGCGGCCTCCTTGTTCGGTGCCGTGTCAAGCATGGTGACGCCATAGGTGATGGAGTCGCCCGTGAGCTCCATGAACGTGCCCGGCTCCTTGCCGGTCACCTTGACCTTGGCCTGCGCATAGAACGGGTCCATCTGGAAGTTGCCCAGGTTCAAATGGTCGTCCAGGGTGACGTACTTGAGCCCGTGCTGCACGGCCACGGACATGTACTCCCAGGCATAGTCCATGTGCCCGGCCTGGAGCAGCGAGACGAGCTCGACCGACTTCGGGCGTACGTTCTTGATGGGCCGGTTGGCGAGCAGAGCCTCGTTCAACCCAGGCTTTTTGTGAAATTTTTCGGCCAGCTGGAGGACCATGAGCGCGCGATAGCCGCACGGGTCCAGGTTGGGGTCCGAGTGTCCCCAGGACACGTCCTTTTTTTGCAGTATCTCGTACCAGTTCTTGCTGGAAATATCCTTGGCGAAGCGGGACTTGTCCGTGTAGCAAAGGACCATCTGGTTCGAGGCGAAGCGGGCGTTCCACGAGGCGAACTTGGGGATCAGGATCTTGTTGATGACCGCAAAATCAGCGGAGGCCATGATGTCTGCGGGCTTGCCGACCTCGGAGATGAGGCGGGCAAGCTTGGTGGAGCCGCCGGACTCCCGCTGGATGTCCACGCCTGGGTATTTCGCTTCAAAGGCCTTTTCCATGGCGGCAAAGGGCACGGAGAGGCTCCCGGCGTGGAAAATGATGAGCTTGCCGGAAGGGGAGGCGGCGAGGGCGGAACCGCCTGCGGCCACCACCAAAGCGATGGTCAAGCAAAATGTTGTTGCGGTGATCGCGCACGCATGTCTCATGAGTTCCTCCTGTGATAAGAACGTGTTCTTGATTTGCTATGCCAAGATTGACATGTGGTCAATGCCTGACTTTCCGCCAGACCACATCTCTTGATCTGTTCCCTGCATGTGGCGTTCTCTGCCGACCCCCAATATAGGCGACAATTCACTTTCCGGACTGTTTCTGTGTCCTATCCATCAAGCACCCCTTCCTTGTTGATTCGCTTTATTATGTCGTAATTGACATAATGGTGGCGGGGCAACATCCATTGCTCCTCATGGCGTGCATTACAGCATGCGCCAAGAAGACTCCTCCATCTCGCATCCGCGGCCGGGCACGGTGCAGACACCTCTCATGTCGCCCGGAAGAGGGGGCTGCGGCCCCTCCCCCGTCTCGCGCGTCGAACTGCGGTGCGCCAGCCAAAGCAAGATCGGGACCAGCCCACGCTGCCGTATGAAAGCCTGGCGCGTTAGGCGAATGAGACGAATTTTTATATTGTATTTCGTTGTGTTGCCTGACTTGCCGACCTGGCTTGGCGCTGCTTCGCCTCGGGTGCGAGCCGAGCCCCTGGGCCACGCGGGTCGGAGTGACTCAACCGGCTGCGCCGCGCGGGTCACAATGACATTTCAAGCGCCGCCGGCAGAGTCGACGTGGGCTGACGGTCCGACCGAATCTACCCGCCGATGGCGGGGCCGTAGCCGAGACGTTCAGCCCGGCCCCCCTGGCGGCCAGCAATTCCGCGCCCACGGGCTTGCCGCCGCAGGGCCAGGCGGATGATGCGCTCCGGCGATTCATGGCGTCGGGGCTTCGGGCCGCGCCCGTGTCACCATGACACGGGCGTTGTCAGCCTGGAATGCCGTATTCGAGGAGCTTGCGGTACAGGGTCTTGCGGCCGATGCCGAGCATCCTGGCCGCCAGGGTGCGGTTGCCGTCCAGATGGTCGAGCGCCCGCAGGATGAGCCGCTTCTCGCTCTGGGCGATGGTGGGGAACGGGCTGCCGTTCTCCGTGCCTTCGCTGTTTTTGGCGATGTCTTGGGGCAGGCATTGCACGGTGATGAGGCGGTTCTCCGACAGGATGATGGCCCGTTCGAGGACGTTGCGCAGTTCGCGCACGTTGCCCGGCCAATGATAGGCCAGCATGCGCTCCGCCGCGCGGGGCGAGATGTTGTAGGGCGGCTTTTCGGGGTACAGCTGCCCCAGAAAGTACTCCACCAGGCCGGGAATGTCCTCCTTGCGCTCGCGAAGTGGGGGGAGGTCACAAGCGCCCCTGGTTTTAGGACCTGGGCGTTTGGTTCGCCTATGCGGTTTCGGGCCATGCGCGCGCCGAAGAGGGGGAGCGACGTATCGTTCGGCCTCAGGGGGGCCAGCGAAGGCCATCCACTGAAGCCGTGTCTCCACTCGAACGAAGGCCAAACAATCGTTCGTCACCATTTTCCGAAACATAAGTCTTTACCCCCCCCAGGTAATATGCTGGACGCCTTGGAGATTTCATTTTGAGGCGCAATTTTCACATACGATGTGAATTTTTTTCGGCGGCATTTGTTGACAATGGAATTCATTTTCAATAGAGGTCTGCCACATTCTTCTTTGAAATTGAATGGTTATCTGTGCAGCGGGTTGCACAAAATACCTACATGGTGATCCGGGTATGAGGACGATCCACTTTTGAAAGAGCACGGGAAACGCCGACTTCAGATCGGGAATTTCGCCAGCCGTACCATTCCAGGTGTGGGGCGGCTGCCCCTCTCCGGGGCGGCCATGCAGGCGCGAGGAAGGAAGATGACAGGCAATACGGCACAGGTGGGCAAGGCGCGAAACGGTCGTCCACCTATGCAAACAGTATAAAAGGAAGGAGATCCCCCCAATGAAATTGTTGCTACGAAAACGGAAAGCGTCTCGAAACAGGACACACAAACGGGCGTCCGCCGTGCTCACCTTTTCGGGAGGAGGCAGGGCGTTGGCGCGCGTGGGCGGTGCGCTGTTCGTCGCTTTCGTGGTGCTCGCCGGGGGGGGAGTTGCAGTCCCCTCCCCGGCTTTTGCCCAAGCCGTCCAGGCAGCCAAGGCGTCTGTTCGGACGTACGCCATTCCGGCGGGTCCTCTCGATACGGCTTTGCCGCTTTTGGGCAAGCAATCCGGATTGCGCCTGTCTTTCGACAAGAGTGTCACGGCAGGGAAAACCACCCGTGGTCTCTCTGGAAGCCACACGCCTCATGATGCCCTGACCACGTTGCTGTCCGGCACGGGCCTGTCGTTCCACGTTGCGGAGAATGGAGTTGTGGTGCTGGGGCCCGCCGCCGCAAGCGTCGAGACTCTGCCAACCCTCAACGTGGACGCGACGAACACGCGGCCTGACGTTCGCGAAGTATCGACTGAAGTCATTCAGCGCACACAGGCCAAGACCCTCGCGGAAGTATTCGTCAACGAACCCTCGGTGGTGGTCAGCGGCGGCGGTCGCAACGCGCAACGGCTCTATCTGCGCGGCATTGAGTCCTCGAACCTGAACATCACCATCGACGGTGCGCGTCAGGGGGGCAACCTGCACCAGCATAAGAGCGGGCTTTCCACTCTAGATCCGGAACTGCTGAAGCGTGTCGAGGTGCAGACCGGCCCCGGAGCGGACCGCGGCCCCGGAGCGCTTGGCGGCGCCATCAGCATGGAGACCGTGGACGCCCAGGATCTGCTCGCCCCTGGCAAGGAGGTGGGCGCAACCGTGCGGACCGGATACGCCAGCAGCGACCAGTCTTGGAGTGGCGGCAGCACTGTGTACGGGATGCTTAGCGAGAATTCCGGCCTCTATGCGCATTTCTCCGCAACGGACAAGAGGGACTACAAGACCGGCAGCGGAGCAACAGCTCCAAACACTGCAGGAGAAGATCTCGACTACTTCGCCAAGTACAGTCTGCTTGATCTTGACGGACATAGTTTACGTGTCAGCGCAGAGCGCAAAAGCGACTCAGGACTGTATGTCTGGGGCAGCAATGGTAGCGATATGGGCTTTTCAAATACTCCACCGGTGTATGTCTTCACGACGCGCGAGTCATATACTCTCGACCATCGTTACGCTCCGGGAAACCCCTGGATCGATATGAAAATGAACGTCTACTACAACGCCGACACAGTAGAAAACAGAGACGGCGGGAGCCGGTATTCAAGTGACGGCGTTGGTGGTGCGCTTCGTAACGTCATGGCCTTCAACATCGGCCCCACGTCACACCGCCTCACAGTGGGCACAGATGTCACTTCAGAAGACCTCAGGAGCGTGGCTTCCGGCGTTATACACGCCCACAACGGCTCAAAGAATCTCGCCCTGTTCGCACAAAACAAGATGAACATAGGGCCGCTCGGCGTGAGCTTTGGCGGACGCATCGACGATTATGACGCCACATATGGGGCTAACGAGCTCAGCGGCTCGCGCGGAAGCACGAACTTCGGCCTTGAATACGAACTGGTCAAGGGGCTCACGGCCTTTTCCAACTATGGCGAAGCCGTACGCGCCAGCGGCATCATCCCTGCTGGCTGGATGTCCAACATCACCTCCGCCACGAAACTCAACATCACCAAGCCGGAACTCTCTAAGCAGATCGACGGGGGCTTGCGCTACCGCACCGAGGGCCTGTTTCTCGAGGACGACCATCTTCGCCTTGAGGGCAGCGTGTTCGACACGCGCATGAAGAACAGCATCACTGCGACGGGCGGCCCCGGCGGGGTGATCGGCAGCGTCTACAATGCCGGGCCGTATTCCTCCAAGGGCTGGGAGGCCAAAGCGGGCTGGGGGATGCCCGAATTTGAGACCACTCTTGGCTACACGCATGTGAGCACCAAGGACGAATTCGGCAATCCGGTGTCCGTGATCCGCCGCCTGGCGGCCTCCACCGGTGACCGCCTTGTGTGGGACAACCGCTGGCAAGCCCTGGACACCCTGAGCCTGGGCTACACGTTCACCTACGTGGCCAGACTTACGGACGTGAGCGGCCAGCCGGAACGGCCGGGGTATAGCCTGCACGCCATCCAGTCCGAATGGAGGCCTTCGTGGACTCCTGGCCTGACCCTCAACCTCGTGGTCAACAACCTCCTCGACACCAGCTACTGCGACCAGACCACCATCTACAGCTCCACCGGCGTGGTGGAAGAACCGGGACGCGATATCCGCCTTGGCGTCTCGTACAAGTTCTAGCTTCGCATCAAGCCATAGCAACCCAAAAAAGGAGACACATCAATGCAACGCAAACGCTCCCGGTTCACCTTCCTCGCAATGACCATGGCTGCGCTTATCGCTTTCGCGGCCGTGTCGGCCTGGGCTTCTGCCCCGGCCAAAGGCGAGTTGTTCCTTGTCGGGCTTGGCGCGGGCGACCCCGACAACATGACCCTGCGTGCGCACAAGACGATAGCGAAAGCGAGCGTCATTTTCGCCATGAAGGGGACAGCGGAAAAGTACGCCGAATACCTGAAGGGCAAAGACGTGCACGACGCCGGGCACGGCATGTTCGGCGGCCCAACGCGCGGCGGCAAGAATCCGGCCGAGTTGGAAGCCCAGCGCGAAAAGACCCGCCGCATCATTCGTGAGGCCGTGGCCGCAGGCAAAACCGTGGCCGTGCTGGATAACGGCGACCCCATGATTTTTGGCCCACAGACCTGCTATCTGCGGGAGTTCGCGGACCTGAATCCGACTGTCGTGCCGGGACTTTCGAGCTTCAATGCGGCGAACGCGGCGCTCCGTACGGGCGTTACCAATGGCAAGGCCAGCCACTCCGTGGTGCTTACCGCCGCCAGGGGCGGTAGGGGCGGCGGCGGCGGCGACAGCCTGGCGAAGCTCGCGGAGTCCCAGTCAACCATGGTGTTCTTCACCATGGGTCTGGACCTGCCCGAGGTGGTGCGCCAGCTGAAGCAGAGCTACCCCGGCGACACCCCCATCGCCATTGTCTCCAACGCGGGAACGGCTGGAAAGGAGGCTGTGCTCAAATCCACACTGGATGAAATCGTCGCGAAACTGGGGAACGCTCCCTTGCCCTTCGAGCATTTGATCTATGTCGGGGACTTTCTGAAATGAAAACGCGGCTGGCAGGATCGGGCGGGCTGAAGCGCGAGTTGGGCCTTTGTTCGGCCACAGTGCTTGTGGTGGCCAACATGGTGGGCACCGGCGTCTTCACCACCTCGGGCTTCATTATGGCGGAATTGGGCGATGCGCGCTCCATGCTCGCATGCTGGATCGTCGGTGGCCTGTTCGCCCTGACCGGGGCCCTGTGCTATGGGGAACTGGGGGCCATGCTGCCGCGCGCCGGAGGCGAATATGCGTACCTCCGCCGCAGCTTCGGGCCGCTGCCCGCCTTCCTGTCCGGCTGGATCTCGCTCATCGTCGGTTTTTCCGCTCCTATAGCCGCCGCGGCCATAGCTTTCGCCACCTACTTTCTGGGTGGCGAAAGCAGGCCCTGGTTCGTGCTGGAGTTCGGCGGCCGTCAATGGGCCACGGTCTCTTTGTCCACGGTATTGGCCATTGGCGTGGTGGTGGCGCTTTCGCTGGTGCACTACCACAGCCTGCGCCTGGGCCAGCGGGTGCAAAATCTGCTGACGGCCTTCAAGGTCGTCTTCATCCTGGGCCTCGGCGTGGGGGGGCTGTGCTTTGGCGCGGGCGACGCCACCCGTCTGAGCTCGCTGTTTCAAGGCGGTTCGCTGTCCCTGAATGGCGGTTTCGCCGTGGCGCTGATCTTTGTGTCGTTCGCCTTCAGCGGGTGGAACGCGGCGGCCTACCTGGGCGGAGAGATACGCAACCCGGAGCGCAACCTGCCGCGCGCGCTGGTCCTGGGCACGGTGTTCGTCACCGGCCTCTACCTGCTGCTGAACCTGGTGTATGTGTACGCCCTGCCGGTGGAGCGCATGCGCGGGACAATAGAACTCGGCACGAGCGCGGCAGTGGCGCTCTTCGGCCCTGTCGCGGGCGCCTTCGTCGGAGTGGCCATCGCCTTGGGCCTTTTGTCCGTGGTCAGCGCCATGATAATGGCCGGGCCGCGCGTGTATTACGCAATGGCCAGCGATGGCCTGTTTTTCCGTTGCTTCGGCTGCGTAAACGAGCGGCGCAGCACGCCTGCTCAGGCCATCATGTTTCAGGCGGGAATCGCCATCGTGATGATTCTGAGCGCGTCCTTCGACGGCTTGCTTGTGTACATCGGCTTTACCTTGTCGCTTTCGTCCATGCTCACCGTTGCCGGTTTGCTGCGCCTGCGGTTCACGGAGCCGGGCTTGCCCCGTCCGTACAGGACCTTGGGCTACCCCATCACACCTCTGGTGTTCATCTGCGGCAACCTTTGGATTGTGGCGCATTCGTTGTTCAGTCGGCCTGTGATCGCACTCTATGGGGTGGGTACTATCCTGGTGGGCGTTGGCCTGTACCGCGTGTTCCGGCCCAGCATGGCCGAGCGCAAAGAGTGGGAGCAGGGGCACGAAGCGCTGCAGGTGGTGACGGTGGACAAGGGGCCGTCTGCGTAGCGCATTGGGCCGCCCCAAGGGGCGGGGGGAGTAGATTGGTGCGGGGAACCGTAAACATCGACAGAAGGGGTTGTTTGGAATGCCTCCGATTGAATTGTCTTTAGGATGGATTTTTTCTCAAGCCACGGGTGTCGTCCAGGGGGTGCTGGTCGTCTTGATCCTCTGTTCCGCTGTCTGCTGGGGGATCATCGTGGAAAAGGTCTCCTTGCTGCTGCGTTACAGGCGGCAGGTTCGCGAATTCAACGCCCGCATCAAAAGCGGCGCTTTCGTCCTCAGCGAGCTGAAGGGCGAAGGACTGCCGGGACTGGTGCTGGCTCAGGGCCGGGCGGAGTGGGACGCTCCACGCGCGGGGGAGAGCGACATTGATCGCCGTGACCGTACCGAACGGGCCATGCGCGATGCCCTGTCCGAGGAGCTGATGCGTGTCGAGGCGCGTCTGCCCTATCTTGCCACCATCGGCTCGGCTGCGCCCTTCATCGGTCTGTTCGGCACAGTGTGGGGCATCATGCATTCCTTCATCAGCATAGCCCAAACCAACGACACGAGCTTGGCCGTTGTGGCTCCAGGCATAGCCGAGTCGCTGTTCACCACAGCTGCGGGTTTGGCGGCGGCCATTCCCGCTTCGGTGGCGTACAACAAGATCGCTTCTGACTTTCGCGGCCTGTCCAGGCGCTTGTCCCTGACCATCGCCACGGTCGTTCGGCGCGCTCCCGCAGCGCCTTCGGAGGATTCTCATGAAGCCTCATGACGGCGCGATGACGGATGGTGGCGATGACTCGGGCCTTATCGCGGAAATCAACGTCACGCCCTTCATCGATGTCATGCTGGTGCTGCTCATCGTGTTCATGGTGGCCGCACCGCTTATGATGGCCGGGGTGCCGCTCAGTCTGCCCAAGTCATCCGCCGCGGCCCTTGCGCCACCCAAGGAGCCTCTGGTGGTGAGCATGGATAAGGACGGGCGCATCTTCATTGGGGACGAAGCCGCAGACAGCGCCACGCTGCCGGAGAAGCTCACGCGCATGACTGCGGAGGACCCGGGGCGCACGGTGCATGTACGTTGCGATAAGGAGCTGGATTATGGACGCATCATGGAATTGCTCGGAGTCATTGGACAGGGAGGAGTCGCCAGCATCTCGCTCGTTGCTGAAGGCGCACAGGCCGTCGGCGCGGAGCGGGGAGGCGGGCCCTCGGCTTCAGGCGGCAGTGAGCGCTGAATGTCTTGCCCCTCCCCCGACGCATGGGGGACGGGCGCTGTGCATCTCGGTGCTGGCCCACGCGCTGGTTCTCGTGCTGGCCACGGCCATGACCTACGCTCCTGCCGCCGAAGAGAGCATCATCATGCCGAAGGTCAACCTGACGTCGGTGATGTTGCCCGGTGGAGCCGGAAGCACGCGCGCCGCCGCAAGCAAACCACAGGCAAAGGCCGCTCCCGCCGCGCGCAAACCCCAGCAGCGCGTTGCAACTTCGCACGCCCTGCCGCAGCAGGCAAAGCCGTTGGTGGAGAGCGTGAGCCCAGCCGCCGCCAGCGAACAGCTGCAGGCGAACCTGCCCACGGCGGAGAACAGCGCAAATGCGGACAAGCGGGAGCACCCCGGCGGCGGGGCTGGCGGTTCCGCTGGGGGCAGCGCCTCCGGCACTGGCCCGGGGGGGCACTACGGTGCTGGGGGCGATGCGACCTTCGGTTCCGGGCGTGGCGCGGGCAATTACTTTGGCCAGATCGTCGCCCGGCTGGAACGGGTGAAGCGTTACCCGGAGCAGGAGCGACGGCGCGGCAGGGAGGGCACTGTGCTGGTGCGTTTCGTGCTCGCGCGGGAAGGTGCCGTGTTGGCGTGCCACATCGAACGGGGCTCCGGCCTGGAGGCGCTGGATCAAGAAGTGCTGCGCATGGTCAAGAAGGCCGCGCCCTTCCCTCCCTTTCCGGAAACCATCCAGCGCGACCAACTGGTGCTGGTCATCCCGGTGGCCTTTAATCTGCGGCAGGGGTGACCCCAAGCCGCTTGCGGTTCCGGCGCGCCTCCAAGAAGGGGGCGCTCCCACCAGAAATGGCATGCGCCTGGCGATTGCTGATGGCGTTGCCGGGCGACGCTTGGCCCGCCGTGTGCTGACACATGCAAGGAGAATACAGTGACGCTTTGCGATATTGAACCCGGCGCGCGGTGCGTCATCCGGCGCATGACCGCCGAAGGGCCGCTGGGCCAGCGTTTGACCGACCTTGGGTTCTGCCCTGGCTCCGCAGTGGTGATGCTGCGCCATGCCCCGCTGACAGATCCCGTGGAGATCGAACTTGATGGCTGCTGCGTGAGCATCCGCCGCGCCGAGGCGCGCCTGGTTGAGGTCCGTCCGGCATGAGCTGCCAACGCGTTCTCGTCGCCTTGGCCGGGCAGCCCAACTGCGGCAAGTCGACCATATTCAACATGCTCACCGGGGCGCGCCAGCATGTGGCCAACTACCCCGGCGTCACCGTGGAGAAAAAGACGGGCCGGTTCCGGACGGGCGACCTGCAAGTGGAGCTGGTGGACCTGCCCGGCACGTACAGTCTGAGTTCGTACTCCCTTGAGGAGCGGGTTTCACGGGACTTTCTGCTGCACGACGGGCCTGGAGTGGTTCTCGACGTTGCCGACGCCTCGAACCTTAAGCGCAGCCTCTACCTGACGCTCCAATTGCTGGAGATGGGCAGGCCTCTTGTGCTGGTGCTGAACATGATGGACGTGGCCGGACGCCGGGGCGTCCGCCTGGACGTGGACGGCCTTTCGAGGCGTCTTGGGGTTCCGGCCATTGCGGCCGTGGGCAAGAAGGGCAAGGGAGCGGAGGAGATCGGCGCCGCCCTGGACGGCTTGGCCGGGCAAACCCCAGGGCCGGAAGTTTTTCAGGCCGGGTACGGCTCCCTTGAGCCGTGCATCGGCGCGCTTGCGGAGCGGCTGTCCGGCGACCCTGTCCTGGCCTCGCGCTGCCCGCCGCGCTGGCTGGCCATCAAGCTGTTGGAAGGGGATGCCGAGGCTGAGAAGCTGTTGCGCACGCTGAGTCCCGAGGCGTCCGGCCTTTTGGCCGAGGCGCAAACGCTGCGCCACAATTTTCAGGTCCGGCACGGCCAGACAGCGGCGGACCATATCGCCCGGTCACGGCACCGGGCCGCAGGGGAACTGGCGCGGCTGACGACGAGTTCATCACCCGCCTCCGGCCGCACCCTCACCGAGCGCGTGGACGCCGTAGTGTGCCAGCGCTACCTCGGTCCGGTGGTGCTTCTGGCCATTTTGTTTCTGCTGTACCAGGCGTCCATCGTGTTCGGCGGTTGGGTGTCCGCCCAGGTCTGGCCGTTCTGGGGCGCGCTGGAGTCCCTGGCCGCTCGCCTGCTGCCAGCGCCCGGCTTTTTGGACGATCCGCTTCTGCGCGAGCTGGGCCTGTGGTGCGTGAAGAGCGTCACCTCCATTCTCAACTACCTTCCCATTTTCTTCATCCTCTTCGCGCTTATCGCCGTGCTGGAGGACAGCGGCTACATGCCGCGCATGGCCTTCATTCTGGATCGGGTGTTCCGCCGCTTTGGGCTGCACGGCCAGTCCACGCTGCCGCTGATTCTGGGCGGGGTCTATGTCGGCGGCTGCGCCGTGCCCGCAGTCATGGCCACCAAGGCCATCCCGGACGAACGCGCCCGCCTGGCCACCATCCTCATCACACCGATGATGAACTGCCTGGCCAAGGTCCCGCTCTACCTCCTGCTCATCGACGCCTGTTTCGCCGAGCGCGCAGGCTTGGCCCTGTTCTTCATCGCCACGGTGACGCTGTTCATGGCCCTGCCTGTGGCCAAAGTCTTGTCCCTCACCGTGTTGCGCAAGAAGCAAAGCGCCCCCTTCATCATGGAGATGCCGCCCTACCACCTGCCCACGGTCAAGGGCGTGCTGCTGCGCGCCGTGGAGCGCGTGCTGCTCTTCGTCAAGAAGATCGTCACCGTGGTGCTGGCGGTGGCCGTGGTGGTCTTTGCGCTCATCAGCTATCCGGGCATCGGGACGGAAGCAAGGGCGCGCTTCGAAGCCGAAGCCGACACGGCTGTGCGGTCCTTTTTGGCCAAGGCCGAGGCAACCGCCTACGCTGGCAGGCTGGGCGCGCAGGACGTGCCGGAGCTGCTGCTCTTTCGGGAGGCCCTGCGCGAGGCCGGGCGCGGAGCGGGCCAGGTCCGGGCCGATGCGGCGGATGCAGCCTTCCTGAAGCGCAACCCGCTCTACTTCGAGATCCTGCGCGGCACGTCCGCTGACTCGCGGCAGTTGTCCCGCGCGCTGCGCACGGTGGACGCCACCCGCAAGCGCCTGCGCCGGGAACTGCGCACCCAAGGCTTCGAGGCCAGCTTTCTCGGCATGGCCGGGCGCGCCCTGGAACCGGTGACGCGCTTTGCGGGTTTCGACTGGCGGGTGAACATCGCGCTGCTTTCGGCCTTTGCGGCCAAGGAGAACAGCGCCGCCACCCTGGGGGCCATCTATGGTCTGGACGGCGAGGGAGGGCTTGCCCAGGGGATGACGCCCCTGCACGCCTTGGCCTTGATGTTGTTCATGGCCCTGTACCCGCCCTGCATTCCGGCGTCGGTCATGGTGCGTCTGCAGGCGAACTCCACGGGGTGGATGCTCTTTTCCCTGGGCTACCAGACGCTGCTGGGCCTGGTCGTAGCCACGCTGGTCTTCGCCGGAGGAACGTTGCTTGGCCTCACGGGTTGGCAGGCCATGTGGACCTTCTACGGGGTGTGCGTCCTCGCCACGGCGGCCATGGCCCTGGTGCCGGAAAGCGGATGCACGCGCGCACATATTTCTCAAACCCCCATCCCTTCAACATCCAGAGGAGGCTTCTCATGATGAAGAAAATCTTTACGGGCGCAACCATGACCGCATTGCTTTTGGTCTCGGCCCTGGCTTGGGCCCATGCGCCCCAGTGCGCTTGCTCCGACAACGGCGACGGCACGATTACGTGTCAGGGTGGTTTTTCCAATGGTGCTTCTGCCGCTGGCGTGAAGATGAGCGTGGCGGACGCATCTGGCAAGATCGTGGCGGAAGGAAAGATGAACCAGGACAGCGAGTTCAGCTTCAAGAAACCTGACGGGGCCTATGTCGTGAAATTCGAGGCCGGCCGTGGGCACGGTCTGGAGGTCAAAAGTTCGGCAATCGGAAAATAGCCCCCCATCAACGAGAGACTGCCGTCCGGTCCTGCAAGGATTGTGCGGGACCGGGCGGCAGTGGGAAGAACCAATGGTTTTCGTCGGGCGACAAAACATGAAGGCGGAGCTTGCCCTCGGCTAAAGCCGGACACGCAAGCGCCGCTCTGGGTTGGCGGAGAAGGCGGCGCTTTTATGGATGCACTGAACGTTTGCAACGTTGCAACCAGCCAACCTCACCTTTGCCGCCATGCTGGAAGACTCTCGGCCGTTCCGGGCCTGTGATGCCTGTCAACCATCCACAGCGGCTGGGGACAATTCTGCGGTAAGCATCCAGGCGAATCGTCATGGGGGGCATTTCTCCCCTTGAGACCGGGTGCTGGGGGCGGCGCCCCCTCATTTCGTTTACAGCCTCCGGTACGCGCGCGGCGTCAGGGCCGTTTTGCCTGCCAGGGCCTGGCGCACGGCGTCGAGTCCGGCCTGCTTGTCGCGCGGGAGCCGCAGCCGCAGCCGAAGGGGATTGGAGGCGTGGTTGGAGAAGAAGAGCCCGCCCGTAAGGCTGGTTTCTTCGAGAAGCCAGAGCAGCTCATGGAGCAGCCCCGCATCGTCTTGCGGGGTGAAGCCGCCCTGGCGCGCGCGCTCGAAGAGGGGCGTGCCGGGCGCGACCATGAGGGCCAGGGCGGACGCCTGTTCCGGATCCATGCGCGAGAGCACCTGGCCTGTGGCGCGGGCGTGTTTCTCGGCCGGGGAGCCGTGTTTGCCCAGGCCCGCCAGCCCAAGCAGCACAGTGACGGAGAGGCGCAGTCCGGCGTTCTTGGCGCGATTGGCCTGGCGCAGGTGTTCGGCCACGTCGCCCCATTTGTTCATGTCGGCGAGCACGGCGTCCGAGCCGGATTCCAGGCCCAGGTACACGGTGGAAAGGCCCAGCTCGCGCAGGCGGCGCAGGTCGGCGTCGGATTTGCGGGCCAGGGCCTTGGCGTTGGCATATGCGTTCACGCGCGCCACCTGGGGCAAGCGCTGGCGGATGTCGGTCAACAGGGTTTCAAGGCGTTTTTGCGGCAGGATGAGGGCGTCGCCGTCGCAGAGGAACACACGCCGCAGCATGGGCATGTGGGCGGCGGCGTGGTCCATGGCCTGGCGCAGGCGTTCGGGAGCCTTGAAACCGAAGCGTTTGCCCTTGTAGGCCGGGCAGAAGGCGCACCGGTTGTGCGAACAGCCGAGGGTCGCCTGCAGCAGCAGGCTTTCGGCCTCGGCCGGGGGGCGGATGACCTGCCCTTCGAGGTCGAAGCCCAAAAGCGTCATGTGGCGAGTGTGCCCTGGCTGCGCTGTGGCGTCAATGCCGGGGGCCGGGCGCGTTCGGGTGCGAAAGGGGCTACGTCTCTGTCCTGTCCGGCGCCAGCAGCGCGGCCAGGGCGTACAGCCCTACGGAGGCGGCGAACACCACGGTGTAGCCCAGGCTCACGGCCAGCAGGGTGGCCAGCGGGGTGGCCACGACGGAAAGCGCGCCGTTGACGCTCCAGGCCCAGGGGATGAAGGGGCTTGCGGTTCCCCTGTAGGTGGACAAACCCAGGGGGAAGGGCATTCCCATGCAGAAGCCAAGGGGCGCGGCCAGGCCCACGGTAAGGGCGGCCTTTGCCGCTGCGGGCCAGGTGAGGGCGGCGTTGAGGAGCCCAGGCAGCAGCAGGGCGAGCATCGCGGCCAGGGCGGCGGTGGCCCCGCAGGCCAGCCGGATGCCTGTCCTTGGGCGGGCGACGAAGCGTCCGCAAAAGGCGCTGCCCAGGCCGGAGGCCACGAGCATGGCCGAAAGCACCAGGGCGAAGGCCTGTGCCGGGTCGCTCAGGAAGAAGGTGAACCGCTCGATGAGCACGATTTCCACAAACAGAAAGCCCAGGCCCAGGCAGAGGAAATAGCCGAACCCGGAGAACAGGCGCCCCGTGCCGATGGAGCCCATGCCCCGCCTGCGCGTAAGCGGCAGCAGGAACACCACGGCGGCGAAAAGGGCGGCCTGGGCCAGCACGGCCAGGTTGACCAGGGAGCCCACTTCCTGCCGGGGCAGGAGGTCAATGCGCGCCAGCACCGGGCCGATGTTTTGCAGGCGCAGGATCTCATGGAAAAACGGCCGGTCCTGGGTGCTGGGGGAAAGGTCGAAGAACCGGAAGCTTGAGGATTCGACCCGGCCGTTCATGAGCTCGGCGAGGTCGTCCATGAGGGCGTCGCGCGGGCGGAAGCCGTCCGATCCGGGCTGTTCGGCGTTGCTGGTGGCGGTATCGAAGGACACGGGCGGCAGGTCGTTGAACACTTCGGCCGTGGCCGGATCGATGCCGGGGTAGTGGGGCGTGTCGAAGCTGCGTGCGGCGGCGAAGGCCCGTGCGGCGGCGATGTCCGACGGGGAAAAGGGCATGGGCGAGGCCAGGATGCGGGCGGTGAAGGCGCTGCGCACCACCAGCATGTGCCGGGCCGGGTCGGCGACGCCCGTGCGCATAAGCCCTGCGCGCACCGTGGCCGCGGCCTTGATGGCGTAGACCGGCAGTTCGCCGATGCCCATGGGCAGCGAAAGCACGCCCGTTGGCGTGAGGGCCGTCAGCAGCCGGGAAACGCCCTCGGTGGTCAGCAGGTACTTGTTGGCCTGGCCCTGGTCCAGAAACTCGGGGGAAACGTCGATGACGGCGTAGGACGCGCCGTTTTCCAGGGCCAGGGGCGACCCCAGTCGCGGGGGCGCGGCGCGGCCTGCTGGGGCGCTGCTGCCCAGGGGCTCCTGGTCCTCTGGGACGGGAACGTATTCGTCGGCGTCCTGGGCCGCCATGGGCGGCGCGGCGTCCTCCTCGGAAACCGCGGGAGGGCCTTCCTGCAGGGGCAGGCGCAGTTCGCTGCCGCGCGGCGGCGCGCTGGGACCGTGGGCGAGCAGAAGCGAGAGCAGCACCGGATCGCTTTCCAGGCTGTCCACCCGGCTGGCTCCCAGCTCCACGGCCTCGCGCAGGCGGAAGCCGCCCCGGCAGCCCGCCAGCAGCACCCTGGAACCGGGACGCAGCAGGTACGGCAGGCTGTCCAGGCTGGCGGAGAGGTAGCCCGTGTCCCAGGCCCCTGTGCGCGGCAGGGCGGCCAGGCGCTCGCCATCGCGGTACAGGCCCAGGGCCGCAGGCGGTCCGCCAGCGCCCAGCAGCTCGTAATTGTTGGAAAGGTCCGTGTCGTGGCGCTCCAGGTAGCTGTCCAGCAGCAGGTAGTGCCCGCGCGGGCTGCGCAGTTCGGCCAGCACGCGGTTGTCTTCCACGTTCAAGGCCATGGAGACCGGCTTGTACTGACTGTATGCCGCGCCGTTGTGGACCGCCACGATCCAGGCGGAAACGCCGCCAGCGCAGAGGACCAGCGCCGCCACGCCCAGGCGGGACGCGCCTTTTCCCGGCAGGCTTGTGAGCGCGGCGAGCAGCAGCGGCGGCAGCAGCAGCAGGGGGGTCAGGAAGGGCGGCATCCAGGCCAGACAGCACAGCAGGGTCGCCGCGCCAAGGCCAGCTCCCACCAAATCGGCGGTGTAGACCTTGGGAATGCTGTCCTGGCGGGCCAGGAAGGTGAGCCCCACGTACAGCCCGGAGAGGAAAAAGAAGGGAAACAGCGCCAGGTAGTACAGGCCGATGTTGGCCATCTGCCCGGCCACCAGCACCTGGTTCTGCAGCTCCAGCGGGTTGAAGGGAATGCGGCCCAGGGCCGCGTAGCCCAGGGCGCAGCACAGGGCCATGGCCGCGGGAAGGGCGCAAAAGAGCGCTTGCTGCCTGCGCTGGAAGGCCGGACCAAAAAGGCAGAGCAGCACCCCGCTCATGGAGTATCCGGCCATGGCCATGGAGATGACCCAGTAGCCGTACTCGCTCCAGCTGGTGATGGCGAAGTGGCGCACGAGGAAGATCTCGAACGCGATGGAGGCGAGGCAGACGAGGAAGATGCCGAGGTAGCGCATTGACCCCCAGCCGCTGGCGGGCCGCCGGGGCGGACCGTGCGGGAGCATGGTCGAAGGTGTGCGCCTGCCTACCGCATCCCGCCGGGCAAGGCAAGGCCGAGAACGTCCGCTACCGGGGCGTTGCCGGCTGGAAGCTCAGGCACAGGACGAACGTGCTGCCCTGCCCCGGCGTGCTTATGGCTTCCAAGGTGGCCCCCATGCCCGTGGCCAGCTCCTTGGCGATGGCCAGCCCCAGGCCTGTGCCCGCATAGCGTTTGGTGAGCGGGGCTTCAGCCTGCACAAAGGGTTTGAACAGCTTAGGCAAAAATTCCGGGGCGATGCCGATGCCGGTGTCCGTGACCTCCACCCGCAGGGTGCAGGTGTCCTCGTCGCGGCAGCTTACCTGGGCGTCCAGGCGCACCCCGCCCGTTGCCGTGAATTTCACGGCGTTGTCCAGCAGGTGGCGCAGCAGTTGGCCAAGGCGTTCGGGGTCGCCAACCAGCCGCAGCGCGTCCAGATCCCTGGGCGCGACAAGGGCGAAGGACAGCCCCTTGGTTTCGGCCCTTGGGCCGAACTCCGCCGCCAGGGGCGACAGCACCTCTTCCAGGCGGAAGGGCTTGAGTTCAAAGCGGGTCTCTCCGCTTCCCAGGGCCGCGTAATCCAGAATGTCGTTCACCAGATCGGTGATGTGCCGGGCCGAGCGGGTGGCCCAGGCGAGATATTCGGCGCGTTCTGCGGGGTCGGCCGCATCGCCCATGAGCTGGAGCATTCCCAGAAGCCCGTTCAACGGCGTGCGCAGTTCGTGGCTCATGTTGGCCAGAAAGGCGCTTTTGGCCTGGCTGGCGGCCTCCGCTTCCTCCTTGGCGGCCAGCAGGGCGCGTTCGGAAAGCTTGCGCTCGGTGATGTCGCGGGAGAAGCTGGCGATCTGGACGATTTCGCCCGCTGCGTTGCGCACAGGGTGCAGCCGGATGGCGTAGGTCCTTCCCTCGCGGTCTTCCTCGAAGCGCAGGGGTTTGCCCGTGCGCACAACCTCCTCCATGTGGGTCTTGCGGCCATTGCGCACGTATATGGGGATCATGTCCAGAATGCTCTTGCCGGTAAGCTCCCCAACGGTCTTGCCGCGCCGCATGGCGGCGGATTCGTTCATGGCCAGCACCTGGCCGTCGGGCACCAGCAGCAGCACCCCGTCGCTGGAGGCGTTGAACACCGCGCGCAGGCGCTCCTCGCTTTCGAACAGGGCCAGACGCGCGGCCTCCCGTTCCCTGGCGTGGCGCTCCATGGCCTCGGCCATGTGGTCCAGGGCGCGGCCCAGCTCGCCGATTTCTCCATCCTGGGTTGAAAGCCCGCTGCGGGCGGAGGCGTCGCCCGCGTGCAGCGCGCGCACGGTGTCCATGAGCCGGGCCGTCGGCTCCAGAATGTTGCGCCGGGCCCACAGGCGCGCCAGGAGCAGGATCGCCGCGGTCATGGCCGCCAGGGCGAGCAGATTGCGGGTAAGCTTGCCGCCGCTGGCCGCGTACACCGCCGCCTTGGGGATGCCCACCCGCACGTAGCAGGCCTCGCCCCGGCAGATGTTCAGGCGCTTGATGACGTAGTAGCGCTCCGCGCCGTCCAGGCCCATGCCCCAGCCTGTGGTCCCCGCTGCGTCGGCGCGGACGATATCGGCCTGCTCCCCGGGCAGTTCGGCGCCGGAATAGGGCGCGGCCTCTGGCAGACGGTACAGCACGCGGCCCGCGTTGCTGGCGAGCACCAGCGTGGTGTTTTCCGGCAATGCCGCTTCGTCGAATGTCTTGGCCGCCTGCGCCATGGTGAGGTGCGCCACCAGAAGCATGTCCACACGGCCCTCTGGGCCGAACAGGGGCGTGGCGTAGCTGATGACCGTGTGCGGCCGGGCTTGCGTCGCGTCCTGGGGGGAAAGGCCCACAGTGAAGCTCCGTCCCTTCAGGGCGGTGGCGAAGGCCTGGTCGTTGGCAAAGGTGAGGCCAGAGGCCACGGGGTGCGCCGCTAGGGCAACCGAGCCGTCTGGCCTGGCCAAAATGAGGTTTTCGTAGTGCGTGGCCCCCTGGGCCGCCAGGCGCAGCAAGCGCTGGCCCTGCGCCGACCTTCCGGCGCGCAGCAGCGGATTGGTGGCCAGGACCTCCAAGAGGGCCTGGGCGTTGGCGGTCTCGCGGCCCAGGGAATGCGCCACCAGGCCCGCGGCGCGCGCGGCCTCGGCCACGGCGGCTTCGCGCTCCTGGGCGCGGTCGCGCATGTGGCTGTAGAGAGAAAGCCCCAGCATGGGCAGAAGGGCAAGCGCCACCAGGGACACCAGCAAGGCGTGCAGGCTGGCGGCGCGTCGTCGCAGGCGCTCGTTCAGTCCGGGCACGTCACGCCTCGCCCGCATGGGCCGGGCCGCAGACATCCAGAAGGTCCTGGGCCTGGTCGCCGGAAACGGCCTTGGAGAACAGGAACCCCTGCCCGAACTCGCAGTTCAGCCCGGCCAGGAAATCGCGCTGGCGTTCGGTCTCTATGCCCTCGGCGACCACGTCGAAACCCAGGTTGTGGGCCAGGCTGACGATTGTGCGCACGATGACCAGGTTCTCGAAGGCGTCGAGATCGGACACGAAGCTGCGGTCCACCTTGAGCGTATTGATGGGGAAGCGCCGCAGGTAGGACAGGGACGAATACCCGGTGCCGAAGTCGTCGATGCCCACCTTGACGCCCATTTCTCGCAGGCCGCGCAGCTTGTGCACCACGCTTTCGGGGTTTTGCATCATCATGGTCTCGGTGATTTCGAGCTTGAGCAGCTGCGGGTCGAGGCCGGTCTCCTCCAGGATGCGCGCCAGCTGGCGCACCAGGTCCGGCTGGGCGAATTGCCGGGCCGAAAGGTTCACCGCCACGGTGAAGCCCTCCGGCAGGGCGAAACGCGAACGCCACAAGCTGGTGGTGCGGCAGGCCTCGGCCAGGGCCCATTGGCCGATGGGCACGATGAGCCCGGTCTGCTCCGCGTGGGGGATGAAGTCGCCAGGGGGCACAAGCCGCCCGTCCGTCTGCCAGCGGATGAGCGCCTCGAACCCGCACAGGGCCATGGTCTTGAGGTCGACAATGGGCTGGTAGTGCAGCCGGAACTCGTCCCTGTCCAGGGCCTGGTGCAGGTGCTGGTTCACGTTGAGCGCGTACTGGGCGCGGGTGCGCATGGCCCATTTGAACACCTTCACCTTGCCGCCGCCAAGGGTGCGGGCGTGCTCCATGGCGATGCCCGCATCGCGCAACAGGTCCTCGGGCTGGGCGTAGTCCGCCGGGCCAAGCACCACGCCCACGCTGGCCGTGAACCGCAGCGTGTGGCCGTCGATCTCCATGGGACGGGCCATTTCCCGGCAGACGCGCCGCGCCACCTGCATGGCCTCGGCCGGGTTCTTCAGTTCCTCCAGGATGAGGGCGAACTCGTCCGCGCCGCAGCGGGCCACGGTGTCCAGACCGCGCGCCGCGGCCTTGATCCTCTCGGCCACGATGCACAGGACCTTGTCGCCTGCGGCCGGGCCAAGGCTGCTGTTGATGGGCTTGAAGCGGTCCAGGTCCAGAAACAGCACCGCGTACAGATAGTTCAGCCTGCGGCGCGAACGCTCCATGGATTGCTCCAGGCGGTTCAGCAAAAGCGCCCGGTTGGCCAGTCCGGTCAGCGGATCCTGGAAGGTGCGCTCCTGGACCGTTTCCTCAGCCTTGCGCCGCGCCGTGGTGTCCTCGGCCACCAGGGCCAGCAGGCCCGGACCGGGCACGTAGGCCTGGATGCGCAGCCACCTCCGAAGGTCCGCAACGTAGGTCTCCACCAGCCCGCTGCGGCCGCTTCTGGCCACCTCGGCGGTGAAGTCCCGAAGGTGTCCCTCCAGATTGGGCAACAACTCGGAAACGGTCCTGTCCACAAGCATCTCGCGCGGGCGGTCCATCATCCGCTCCATGGCGGGGTTCACCTCCAGCACGCGGGCCTGGGGCAGGGCTGCCCCTTCCTCCATGGAGAGCAGGACGAATCCGTTGAGCATGGAGTTGAAGAGGCTTTGGTAGCGGGCGCGGCTGTCGGAAAGCGCCCTGGAGGAACTGCGCAGCTCGGCGACGGTGCGGGCCAGGGCCTCGCCTGCGCGCTGCACGGCCAGACGCTGGCGGTGCATGTCCACGAATACGCGCACCTTGTTCTTGAGGATGTCGTGATCGAAGGGCTTGATGAGATAGTCCACCGCGCCGGCTTCGTAGCCCCTGAAGACATGGCGCTGCTCTTTGCTGATGGCGGTGATGAAGATGATGGGGATGTGGCGCGTGGCCTCGCCCGCGCGGATGCGCTCCGCCGTGTCGAAACCGTCCAGACCCGGCATCATCACGTCCAGCAGGATGAGGGCGAAGTCGTGCTTGGACAAAAGCGCCAAGGCCTCATAGCCGCTCTTGGCGCACACGACATTAATCCCCTCCCGGCGCAACAGCCCGGAAAGCAGCAGCAGATTCACCTGCTCGTCATCCACGGCCAGGATGTCGATGGCCTCCGGGCCGTTTTCGGATCGGCACATGGCCCCGCTTTCCCCCTTGCTGCAAAAGGCTGGCGTTGCTGGGAATCTGAGTCGGCAGGACTCCCATCAATGCCTGATGTTATCCGAGCTATATAGAAATGTACAGGCCGTTGGCGTGTGTGAGTCTTTGCGCGCATTGGTTTTTCTTGTCCGACCCGGCATTTTGAAATATACTTATTTTTGAGAATACGAAACGAACCGCCCGCCGGAGGCGCTCCACACATGCCAGCATCCACAGCATCCCCGCTTTCCGGACTCGATACGAGCGGCATTCAGGCCGTCCTTGAAAGCGAAAACATTTCCGTGTTCTTTCAGCCGGTCGTCTCGGTACGGTCCAAGAGCATCCTCGGTTTCGAGGCCTTTTCGCGCTCCCTGTCGGAAAGCGGACCGCGCCTGGACGCGCACGACCTCTTCGGCCAAAACTGGGGGGCCAAGACCCGCCTGGAACTGTGCCGACTGTGCCGACGCAAGGCGTTGGAGGCCTTTCGGCCCATATTCGAACGCCACCCGCAGATGCTGCTCTTTCTCAACACCGATGGCGGCGGCTTGGCCGCGGCACACAAGAACGGCCACCTGGAGGCCGTGAGCCAGGCCCTGCGCATCCCCGGCAAGCGCATCGTGGTGGAGCTGGAACGCCCTTGGCTCAACCTGCCCGAGGTCGCCCGCTTCGTGCTGTACTATCGCGAAAGGGGCATGGGGCTTTCCGTTGACCTGTGCGGCGGCATGGGACTGCCCGTGGAGGAGCTCTTCGCCCTCAAGCCCGATTTCATCAAGTTCGATAGGCCGCTGTTCACCGATGTCCAGGGCCAGGAATTCAAGCGCGACATGGTGCAGTCGCTCATGCGCCTGTCCGACAAGCTGGGGAGCGTGCTCATCGCCAAGAACGTGGAGGCCGAAGACGAGGCCTTGCTGCTGCTCCAATGGGGGGTGAACCACCAGCAGGGATTCTATTACACAAAAGACAAGGATTCCACCGAACGCGACCCCATCCGCGCCTTCCAGCAGAAAGTGGAGGAAATCAACCGCCGCTACCGCGAAAGCGCCCACGCCTGTGTGGCCGACAAGCGCAAACGCTACGAGGACTATCACAAGACGCTCAAGAAGGTGGCCTACAAGATGGCCGACTGCCGCGAACACGAATTCGCCGCCGCCTGCGAACGCATCGTCTCGACCGAGCCGACCTTGGTGTGCGCCTCCGTCCTCACCGACGACGGCGTGCAATTGACCCCGCTCGCCTTCCGCCGCGACCTCGCCGTGGATTCCCCCTTGCTCGGGCCGGAACGCGGGCGCGGCACGGACCACGGTATCCGCGAGGATGTGCTGCACCTGAAGAGCGGCTTTGACAAGTACGTGCTGCCACAACACATCTCGCCCTTTGCCAAGGTCACCGTCAGCGCTATTTCCGCCCGCTTCTACAACGCCGAGGGCGCTCCCTACATCCTTTGCCTGGAGTTTTTGGTACAGTAGGCGCTTCGCCCGAATCGAATCAGGGGGCTCCGCCCCCTGCACCCCCGCCAAAGGGCCGCGGGCCCTTTGGAATCCCTTTGCCGAGCATGATGGCCCGGACGGCGCATGCGCCGTCCGGGCCATCATGCTCGGGAAGGGTTCTGGCGGGAAAGGATACGGTCTGGGGAGCGGCCGGGATTCTGAACGCTGTGCCGAAGAGGCTCCCGTCCTGGGGCCATGCTCACGTGGCGAGTCCCGCGGGCTTTCGCCCGCGGGACTCGCCACGATGCGCAGGGGCTCCGGGGGGCGCGAAGCCCCCCGGCGGGGTCCCAGGGGCGGCGCCCCTGGGTTTTCTCGCTACAGCGGGTAGTCCAGCGCCTCGGGGATCATGACCTGGGCGATGGCTTCGCCTGCGCGGTCGCGGGCCAGGCGCGCGCCGGAAAGGGCGGCGTCGGTTTGCGCGCGCAGGGCCTGGAACTCGGCCAGGTCGGCATCCACGCCGTAGCCGTAGGCCAGTTCGGCGCAGATGCGCGCCACTTCGCCTGCGGTGCGGGCGTTCTGCAGGCAGCAGAGGTCGGCGAAGAAGCCCAGGGTGTCGTCCAGGCTGTCGGCCAGGATGGGGTTCTCCGGGCCTTTGCGCTTGAGTTCGAGCACATCGTCCAGGAAGCAGCGCGCGGCCATGAGCCAGGACACGGCGTCGGCCATGGGGAAGGTGACGCCCTGCCGGTTGCCGGAGAAGAGTTTTTTGCCGTCGGCGTCCTTGGCGTTTTGCAGGTGGGCCAGGGTCCACAGCCACAGGCGCATGGCGCCTGCCAGGGCCTTGGCACCGGTCTGCGGCCAGGATTCGGCCAGGGCGTCCAGTTCCTTGATCCAGTGGCCCATGAGGGCGAGGAACACGGGGTTGCCCATTGTGGCGGTAAGGTGGCGGCGCTGGACGACTTCCGGGCCTTCGTAGGTGGCCTCAAGCTGGCAGTCGGTCCATTTCTGGAACAGGAAGCCGGGGCAGTCCTCGGTGACGCCGTAGCCGCCCACCAGGGCCACGGCCTCGCGCATCATGTTCGCGCCCACGCCGGGGCACCACAGCTTGCAGGCCGGGATGAGCACGTTTGTTTCGGCGTCCAGGAAGATGCTCTGCACGAACACGTCGTTTGCAAGCTCCTCGAAGCGGGCGGCGTCGCGTTGCGCTTCCGGGGTGAAGAGCAGGTTCAGGTATTCGAGGACCGTGGGCTCCATCTTTTTGAGGGCGCTCATCTGCGCGCGCGGGCCGGTGATGCCCTGCTCGCGGAACAGGGCCTCCTTGCGTTTTTCCAGCGGGTCCAGCAGGTCGGCCTTGCGGGCGGCGTCGAAGCCGAGCGAGCAGCCCGCCTCGCCGCAGGCCCAGAGGTCGGCCAAACGCTGGCAGGCGTCCTCCTTCATCTGCAGGCCCTGGTCGTAGCGCGGGGTGCCGGGCTGGGCGTCGCCGCCGCGGAAGCGCGAGCGGTGGTAGCGGATGATGGGCTCCACCGCCGAGAGCAGCTTGGCCGAGGTCATGACGCCCACGGGGATGCGCGTTCTGTGGAACACGCTGCCGATGATCTCCGCATGGGAGTAGTTGGGCACGATGACGCCGTCCTTCACCGTGTAGCCGCCGATGATGCGGCTGGCGGGCACGGTGAGGCTCAAAATGGGGTCGCGCGTGCTGGAAAGCTGGTGGACCATCTTGAGGGTGGGCGCGCCACGGTCGAACACGCCGGGGTCGTCCTTTTCCAGGATGACCATGCAGGAGCCCTTGATGCGCGGGTCGTCGCTGACCACGGCGGCGGTGACGAAGTCGGCGAAGTCCATGCCGGTGATGAAGCGGCCGCGCTTGTCCACCTGGAGCATGGGCTCCTGGCCCTCGTTCCATTCGGCCACGCGGACCTTGCTGGTGAGGATGCCGGTGTCCACGCCCACGAAGGGCAGCGGTTCGGTGAGGGCGAAGGCCCCGCGCATGGTCGCGCGGCCCTCGGTTGGGCAGGCCATGGCCATGTAGTGGTCGCGCTGTTCCGGGGTGCCCTTTTCGTGGATGGGGGCCAGGGCCAGGTTGGTGGCCAGGCCGCAGGTGGCGGCCCCGGCGTCCACCCAGGAGAGCTCGAAGGTGGTGAGGCTGAGGGCGAAGTTCTTGGGGCCGTCGATGTAGCCGCCCTGGGCGGTGTCCATGTAGAGCGCGGTCAGGCCGGAGGCGTCGAAGGCCTCAAGCAAAGTGTTCTTGCGCTCGGTCCATTCGTGGGTGTTGCGCTGGCCATCGGCCACCAGGCGGGCCACGTGGCCGCGGGCCACGCCGCGGGAGGACTGGACCACCATCTGGAGGTCGTAGCGGTCAGTGTAGCGCCACATGATCTGGCGGATGTCGTCACCGGGCAGGGTCGCGAGTTTGCTCATGAATCCCTCGAAAGTTGCGTTTCGTGAGTGGGCGCGCACAGGCGCGGGCGTGTGATTTTGAGCCGTCAAATACGGCATTCGGCGCGGGGTGTCAAAGGCGGAGGCCAGAATCGGCGCGGGCTTTGGCGGGGGCAAGGCTTCGGCGGGGGGCAGGGGCGCGGGCCGAGTGGGAAAGGCGCGCGCGGGCAAGCGCCGGGGCAGCGCCGATTGCTTCGCACGCTGCCGCCAAAGCCCGCGGCTACTCGCCCAGCGTGAACTGCTTCTGCTTCGGCCCCTTTTCGCGCGGGGCCTGCTTGAAGGTGCGCGTGCCGCCGGATATGTCCGGGTAGTCCGCACGCTCGGTTTCGGCCAGCAGCCCTTCGATGGTGAGGATCTGGATTTTTTGAAAGGGCCTGTTGGCGCGCTCGCACTCGAAATACCCGGTTTTCACGGCCTCGGTGGTCATGGGGCCGGTGGGCGGGGCAAGGGTGACGAACAGGCCGATGGCCGCCTTTTCGCGGTCCACCACGTGGGCCAGGTCTCGGATCATGGCCACGTTGACATTCTCGCCGCCCTTGACCGAGACCACGATTTTCTGGTCCGTCCCGCTGCCGTCCTGGAAATAGATGATGCCGTCGATGCCGCCGTCGGCCCCCTTCTTCTTGCCCTTGAAGGGCTGCGCGCCCACCAGGGAGCACGCCCACCACTGGAACTGGTACTTGTCGCGCCGGGCCAGGTCGGCCGCGCCGCCCAGGTCTTTGGGCGTGCCGTGGGTTTCGTAGCGCAGTTCGTCCTTGAAGGCGTCCTTGAGACGCTTTTCGATGAGGCTGATGGCCAGATGCGTGATGTCGATGCCTATCCATTTGCGGCCCAGCTTCTGCGCGGCGTGCAGGGCGGTGCCGCAGCCGCAGAAGGGGTCCAGCACCACGTCGCCGGGGTTGCTGGATGTGTTGATGATGCGCTCCAGAAGCGCCAGAGGCTTCTGTGTGGGGTAGCCCAGTGTCTCTTTACTTGAGCCATGAAGATGCTCAATGTCGTCCCAGTCGTCTGTTATCGGTTGCCCTTCCATATCATCTAGATAGCGCTTGCATTGTGGGACGGCACCTGGTTTTGATTGGAAAATCAAGCCAGATTCGTAAGCCTTGTTCATTCTATCTTTTGTCCACCTCCATACACGTGTAACACCTAAGAATTCGTATGTTAAGTTGGGACGATCTTTATTCGGGTTCGTGAGGTCGCCAAGCCTGTAGCGGCGTCCATTGTCATCTGTGTAACGGTAGAAAGTTTCTATATATTTTGGATCATGTACACCATAAACTTTGTTGAATATTGCAATGCAGCCTTTTGAATATCTAAGTATTACGTCACGGCAATTTGGAAAGTTGATTTTTGCGTGGCTTTTTGGTTGTGAGCGCCGCCATGAAATTTCATTCCTGTAGTTTTCTTTTCCAAACACCCCATCCAACACCACCTTCAAGTAGTGGCTGGCGGTTGGGTCGCAGTGCAGGTACAGGCTGCCCGTTGGCTTGAGCACGTAATGCAGCTTCAAAAGCCGATTGGCCATCATGGTCAGGTAGGCCATCATGTCGTTTTCGCCCAAAAATCTGCGCAGGGCCTGCATCATCTCCGCTACATCGGTATTCTCCTGCCGCAGCAGCTCCCGGTATTCGTCCTCTGCTTGCTGCCCCCAATGCCACGTGTCCTCGAAGGCTTCTATCTGCGCCTGGCTGTCTTTGCCTTGCTGGCTCTTGAAGAGCACATTGTAGTTGGCGTTGGAGTTGAACGGCGGGTCCAGGTACACGAGGTCCACGCATTCGGGCGGAAACCCGCGCAGCACGTCAAGGTTGTCGCCATAGTGCAGAGCGTTCATGCTGTCCTCGCTTTGGGCAGGGGGTTCACTATCCGGCACTGTCTATCCGCGCTGTCTGGTCGCGTCAATGGCGGCGCAACGGGCGCGGGCTTTGGCGGGGCGGCGCTGCGGAGAGGGCCAGTGCCGAGCTTGGCGCAAGCACCGCCTCCTACCCTTCCAGAAGCGCGGCATAGTCCGCCGCCATGCGTTCGGCGCGGAAGCGGCCCTCGCCGTGGCTGCGCGCGGCGCGGCCCATTCTGCGCGCCAGGCCGGGCTCGGCGAGCAGGGAATGCGCGGCGTCGAGCAGCGCGCCGCCATCGCCGGGCCGACACAGGAGACCGGTCTCGCCGTGGGCCACGATTTCCGTCACCCCGCCCACGGCGAAGCTGGCCACGGGAAGCTCCTGGCTTGCGGCTTCCAGCAGCACAAGAGGGTGGTTGTCGGCCATGGTGGGGTAGACGAGGGCATCGGCCGCGCGCATGAGCAGCGCCAGCTTGGCCCGGTCCACGTAAGGCCAGAGGGTGAGGCCGTGCTCTTTGGCCATGTCGTCGCCGCCAACGGCGAACCCCAGGGCGCGGGGAAGCCGCTGGCGCAGGGCGGCCCAGAGGGTTCGCCACTGCGGCCCGGCCTTGTAGGCGGCCTTTGCCCCGCCGTGCGCGGCGAACAGGGCCACGGGCGCATCCGGCGGCAGGCCGAGCAGGGCGCGCGCCCGTGCGCGGGGGATGAGCCCGGCGGCCGGGGGCCAGGGCACGCCATTGGGGACGACGCGCACCACATGCCCGGGCAGGGCGCTGCGGGCCAAGCGCGCCAGCCAGGCCGAGGGGCTGACGATGCCGGGCCGCAGGCGGTCGAGCAGGGCGAGGGTGCTGGCCTGCCGTGCGCGGGCGTCGGCGTAGTCGCGCGGGCAGGGGTCGGCGCAGGCGGGGAAGTGCGGGCAGTCCAGCGGGTAGGCGCAGCCCCCGGTGAGGGGCGTGGCGTCGTGCAGGGTGAGCAGCACGCGCCGTTGCGCGGCATTGTCCGGCAGGCTGGAGAACAGTTCCGGCCAGTGGTGGCTGGTGTGCAGGTGCAGGGTGGTCCCACGCGGCAGGGCGTCCCAGGCGCGGCCCAGTTCCGTCGGGGCCAGCGGGCCCACAAGGGGCACGCCCGCGCCTTCCGGGTCCGGGTGCCCGCCAAGGGCTTCGGGGTCGGTTTCGTCCAGTTCGAAGCCCAGGCGCGCATCCAGTCCGGCCTTGCGCTGGGCGGCGATGAGCAGACGGGCCACGCGCACGGCTCCGCCCCGGTGCGGCAGGGTGGCGTGGTGCAGCACGGCCGCGGGCGCTGTCATGGCTCCGGCTCCAGCAGATCGTGCTTCATGGCCCAAAGCACGTGATAGGCCGCGCGTTCGGCGTCCATGCCGGGGCACAGCTCGCGGAAGCGCTCGGCCAGGGGGCCGGCGGCTTCGCCCTTGCGGGCCAGGAACACCAGCTTGCGCACGGCGTCGGCCTCCAGCAGGCCGTCCAGTCCGGCGTAAAGCACGGGGAACTCCTTGCCGGAGAGCAGGGCCTGTCCGGTTCTGCCCGGCCTGAGGCGGTCCTGCGGGAGCAGGGTGCGCGCGGGATAGGGCGCGAATACGCGGGAATAGGGCAGCTCCAGCGGGTGCGGCACGGTGCGCAGCTGTTCGATGTCCGGCGCGGGCAGGGCGGAAAGCTCGTCCCACAGGTCGATGTGCCGGTCGATGACCGCGTTCCACAGGAAACTGTCGCGTACGCGCTGGCGTCCGGCCTGGCCCATGCTGCGCCGCAGGGCCGGATTTTCCAGAAGCTTCGCCAGGGCCAGGGCCAGGGCCGGGGTGTGGACCACGGTGCGTTGGGCCAGCAGCAGGTGGTACTGGTTGTCGAACAGCACCGGGGCCAGCCGGTCCACGAAGTCGTCGGCCTCGGCCGGGGCCGGGCCGGTGGTGGGCACAAGCACCCCGGTCTCGCCGTGGGCGACCAGATCGCGGTAGCCGTCGTAGTCGCTTGCGACCACGGGCAGCCCGGCGGCCTGGGCTTCGAGCAGGGTCAGGCCGAAGGTCTCCTGCGGGTTGTCGGCTATGGAGCAGAAGATGTCGCAGGCGGCGAGAAGCTCGGCCTTCCTGCGCTCGCCGGGGCGCAGATCGAGGATCATGTCCACGCCCGCGCGGGCGGAAAGCTCGGCCAGGCTTTGGGGGAAGGGGTCGTCCGCCTCGGCCCAGCCAGCAACCAGCAGGGAGGCCGGGCCAAGGTCCGGGCGCTCCGCCGCCAGGCGGGCCATGGCGCGGATGAGCGGCAGCAAGTCCATCTTGGAGGCGTGGGACACGCGGCCCAGCACCAGCACCAGGCCGCGCCCTTGCGGCAGCCCCAGGCGCTGGCGCAGGTCGGCCTTGTCCTCCGGGCCGGGCAGGGGGCGCTCCAGGGCGTCCGCGTCCACGCCAAGGGGGATGCGGCGCACGCTGGGGCCGGGCATGTGCGCAAGGCCGTAGCCCTGGCGCAGCCGCTCGAAGAAGCCGTGCACGGCCAGCTCGCCCGCGCGGGAAGTGGCGATGATGCAGTCGCGCGCGGTGGCGCCGGGCCACAGGTGCCGCAGGAAGGCGGCGGGGTAGTCCGGGTAGGACAGGGAATGCACCGGCCCGGTGATGGGGAAGAGGCTCCTGGCGTGGGCGTTGCGCAGGCGCGCCAGGGCGGCCGGGTGGCTGATGCAGTCGGACTGGTGGAAGCAGGCATAGGGCGTGGCGGCCAGCCTGGCTGGCAGCTCCCGGCGGTCCATGAAGGCGAGGCGCCCCTCCTGGGCGATGTCCGGGGCCAGGGTGGCCAGGTGCCCGGACAGGCTCTCGCGCCGGGGCTTGTCCGCGATGAAGAAGTGGTAGGCCTCGAAGGGATCCGCGGCGAGCAGGGCGCGCAGAAAGCCCAGGTTGGCCACCCTGCGGCCAAGGATGGGGCCGTCCTCCAAAAAGGGGTCCAGGGTGCCGAAGATGCCGGATTTCTTCATGGCACCCACAAAGCCACAGTCGCGGGCTTTTGTCAAAGCGCATCCCTTGGACCGGGGATGCGCAACGGCACCCTTTGCCGACGGTTCGCTTCTTGCAGATGAGTATGCGCTACGCATTCCGAACGCAGGAGGCACGGGCCATGCTCAGAGCTGAACATCCTGAAATCATGTGGGGTCTTGGACTCGATCCAGACACCGTCGCGCTCATAGAAAAAAGCGCCGGACCGGGCTTCGCCCTGCGGAACCTGCCGCCCGACGCCCTGCCCTGGATGCGTGGGCAGGAGGGCTGCGGCCAGGCGGCCTGGATTCCTCTTGAGGTCTGGCGGGGACTGTCAAAGGTCCGTCGCAAGGCCTGCCGCGAGGTGGACACCGTGCGCCGCATCCTCATCGTGCCTGAGGAGGCCGAGCCCCTGGAGACCGAAGAAGTGCTCTCCGAAGGGTTTTTGAGCGCCGTGCGCGCGCCGTTGACGCGCTACAAGGTGCGCGACGCCCTTTTGCGCCTGCGTGAGCTGGATTCCCTTTCCGCCGACCTGCGCCGCAAGACCGAGGAGGTCATGCTGGAGCGCGAACTGCTGGCCCGCAAGAGCAGCCATCTGAGCTTTCTGAACCGCGTGCTTTCCCGCGCCTCGGCCTCGCTGGACGTGGGCACGATTCTTTCCAAGGTGCGCGGCGATTTGCGTCATCTGCTGCCGGTGGAGGCCCTGTGCGCGGTGTTCTGGACCAGGATCGAGGGCGGCGCGGGCCTGGACGCCGAAATGTACCTGCATTGCCGCATGGCCCCGCCAGAGCACGAGGCCTGGGGCGAGGTGCTGCGGAGCGGAGCGGAGCGCCTGGCCGGGGTGCGCGTGCGCGAGTGCCGCCAGTTCTGTCTGACCGGCGGCGGCAGGCACATGGCCAAGGCCCCGGCCCCGGATTCCGGGCGGCTTTTGATGCTGCCGCTTTCCGCCGGAGGCGAGAGCTTCGGCTGTCTGGCCCTGCTGACAAGCAAGGGGTTGCGCCTGGCGAAGGACCAGGTGGAGACGCTGAACGCGGCGGTGAACCACCTTGCCCTGGCCTTGCGCAACGCGCTGTTGTACCGGCAGGTGAAGAGCATGGCCGACCACGACGGGCTTACGGGCATCGCCAACCGCCGCCGCTTCGAGGAGCGGCTGGAGGAGGAGGCCCGCCGCCATGGCCGCTACGATCTGCCTTTGTCGCTCATTTTGTTGGATATCGACCATTTCAAGCGCATCAACGACACCCACGGCCACCAGACCGGCGACGCCGTGCTGCGCGGGGTGGCCGGATTGCTGGCCGAGAGCCTGCGCGGCACGGATTTTCCGGCCCGGTACGGCGGGGAGGAATTTGCCGTTATTCTGCCGCACACCAGCCGCGAACAGGCTCTGCTTCTTGCCGAGCGCATTCGCCAGCGCGTGTCGCAGCGGGAATTCGGCCAAGGCGAAACGCTGGTGCGGTTGACTGTGAGCGCGGGAGTTTCCGCTCTGGGCTCTGGAGAGGGCGGGCCGGAGCTTGTGTCCCTGGCCGACCAGGCCTTGTACCTGGCCAAGGACGGCGGCCGCAACCGGGTCGTGGTGGCCGCGCCGGCGGAAGGCGCGGCGGGTCTGGGCTGCGCGAATGTTTCGGCCCCGGTTGTTCCGGCCGAGGCCAAAGCCCCGGAGGAGCGCCTGCGCGCAGGCGGGGGCATGTAGGGCGTTTTCGGGCCTAGCGCCAGCCTTCGCGGCGCTCGAATATCCTCCACTGCCCCATTTCGGGCAGCAGCACGAACAGCGCGTCCTCTTCGATGGTCTCGACCACCGGCGGCACCCCCACGGTGTAGCTGCCGGTGACGTGGATGCGCGCCAGATCCGGGTCGCCGGTCACCCGGCGGAACTTCAGTCCGCTCACGTCCACCTTGGCCATGCGGAAGCGCTCCAACTGGCCCCTCCGGTCCACTGTTTCGCGCATGGTCAGAAAGGCCATGGTCTCCTCGTGCCGCACGCGCCGGGAAAACAGCTCCGGCAGGCGGTCGTCAAGGGTCGCCTGGCGCTCGAAATATTCCCGCAGCACCTGGTACTGCGCAAGGGCCGCGGCGTCGTCCGGCACGGAACGCTCGGCCTCGGCGGTGTGTTCCGTGGCGTTGTCCGGCCTGTGCTGCGGTTTGGCTCCGGCCGCACAGGCCGGGCCGGGAAGCAGGCAGCAGAGGAGGCCCAGCAGCGCCGGAAGCGCCGCGCGGGCAAAGCACGTTTTCATGCGGTCTCCGGTCATTGCAGGGTGTCGATGAGTTCCTTGAGGGCGCCGTAATCAAGCGGCTTGCCCATGAAGGCGTGGGGCTTGGTGCGCGAGGCCTGCACCCGCGTGGCCGGGTCGGTGTAGGCGGTGCAGTAGATTATGGGCAGGTCGGGAAGGCTCTCGCGGATGCGCGAGGCGGCCTCAATGCCGTCCATGCCGCCTTCGAGCATGATGTCCATGAGCACCACGTCCGGGCGCTTTCTGGTGGCGTAGTCCACGGCCTGCAGGCCCGTGGCGGCGGTGGCCACCACCTCGCAGCCCATGCGTTTCAGGCTGGCCTTGGTGGCCAGCGCGATGATGCTCTCATCCTCCACGATGAGCACCCGTGGCGGCCATTGCAGGGCGGAACAGGACAGCAGCATGGTTTCCCTCCGGGGCAATTCTCGCGGTGATTTTTTTCAACATAAGAATAATATCCCTTCCGGCCGGGCTTGTCCAGAAACAGGCCGTCTTGATTTTCTTCATATTCTTTCTTCCCCAGTGGTTGACAGAAGGGGAAAATTCCGACTAGACTTTTCTTAAAGAATCACTATAACAAATTCACCGCGCGGAGCCGGGCTTGCCATGCGGTTTGTCCATGGGCTACGGTTTTGCTGCCGCAACCCTGTCGCACCGAAACCTCAACCCCCCCATGTGGAGCATCATGCGAGAGAAACGCAGAGTCTTCTTCCTCACCGCGCTGCTCATCATGCTGGCGGCACAGCCTGTCCATGCGGCCGCGAATTCCGGCACATTCGGAGCGAAATCCGTCATCGCCATGGATTTCGCCTCCGGCAAGATCCTCTATGAAGAGAACGCCGACCAGCAGATTCCCCCCGCTTCCCTTACCAAAGTGCTCACCCTGTACCTGGCCTTCGAGGCCATCCAGCAGCACCGGCTTTCCCTGACCGACACCGTGTTGGTGACGCCTGAGGCCACCCATGCCGGGGGCTCGCGCATGAACATCCGTCCGGGCGAACGCGTCATCGTGCGGGAGATCATGAAGGGCATCGCCGTGGCCAGCGGCAACGACGCCTGCGTGGCCCTGGCCCAGCATCTTTCCGGCACCGCCGACTACCAGCCCTTTGTCAACGCCATGAACGCCAAGGCCCGCGAATTGGGCATGGCCAGCACCGTGTTCAAAAATCCCAACGGGATGCCCGCCGAGGGACAGGTCACCACTGCGCGCGACATGCTCAGGCTTTCGGCGCAGTACCTGCGGCGGTTCCCGCAAGCGCTGACCTTCCACTCCATGACCACCTACGTGCACAACAACCACAACCACCGCAACGCCAATCGGCTGCTCAACACCTACGAGGGCGTGGACGGCCTCAAGACGGGCTATGTGTGCGCCTCCGGCTACAACAATGTGGTCACGGCAAAGCGCGGCGACACGCGCATCGTGGCCGTTGTGCTGGGTGCGCGCAGCGCCGGAGCCCGCGCCCTGGCCTCGCGCCGTCTTCTGGACATCGCCTTCGAGCGCCAGCATCAGGGCCAGTATTTGGCCGTGCTGGACGGTCCAAAGGGGCGCGTCTCCGCTGCCCCGGCCGCTGCTCCGGCCCCGGCCGTGGCGCAGGCGCCTGCCCAGGCGGCGGACCCGGACCTGCACGCCGCCCGTCAGCTGGCCGACCTGCGCGCCAGCCAAGTGCGGCCCTCAGCCGATAAGGAAGCGGCGCTGCGCGAGGCCCCCGCGGCCGCGGACGAGAGCCCCTTCAAACTGTTGCAGCGCAAGAATGGCCGCCGCGAATACGCCATTCAGGTGAATTCCTTCCAGTCGCGTCAGAAGGCCCAGCGTCGGGCCCAGCATCTGGAAAAGAAGGGCCTGCCCGTGAAGGTGGTGGCCACAAGGCTTGGCGGCAGCAAGTGGTATCGCGTGCTGGTGGGCCCCTACGCCGACATCGACGCGGCCAAGAAGACCCGCGACAAGCTTGCACGGGGCGCGGTGAGCGAACAGTAGCCCCATTCCCTGTGTTCCGGCAGCGCTGCTGCCGCCCACGGCCCGGATGCCCTCAGGAGCGTCCGGGCCGTTGTGCTTTTGGCGTTTGACAGCATCGACCGCTGTCAACGCGCCATGTCCCTTCTTCTCCCCTCTTTTGCCGATGTCTCCACCCGCCTCGCTGCGTCGCATTTTCGAACCTTTCGGCGCGGCTTCGGCCATCCCTGTCAAGCTGGAAAATGTGTCCTTTTACCGACCAAAATTTGTTTCGTTTTGTCCGATGGCAAAACAAGCGCTATACTGTGCGCCATGCACGGGGCCGAGCTTCGGGCGGGAGGAAACCATCATGACAGGACAATTGCGGCTTGCACCGTTGCGGCCGGAGCATGTGTCGGCCTTGCGGCTGCGGCCCCGGGCGGATTCCGTGCTCGCGCGGCTTGGGCGGCCGGAAGCGCTGGCCGCGCGATACGCCGAGGGCGGCCCGGCCTGGACGCTTTTGGCCCATGACTGGCCGCTTGCCTGCGGCGGGGCTGTGCGGTTTTGGCCTGGCGTGGGCGAACTGTGGTGCTGGGCGGGTGAGGGCGTGGAGCGCTTCGGCGTGGGCTTCGCCCGTCAGGCGCGGGCTGTGGTGGCCCTCCTGGGCGCGACCCACGGTTTCCACCGCCTGCAGGCCCATGTGCTGGAAACGGACCAGCGCGCCAGGAGCTTCGCCCTGTTTCTGGGGCTTATGCCCGAAGGGCGCTGCCCTGGTTTCGGGCCGGATGGAACAACGTACATGCAGTATGGGAGGTATGCGCCATGGAAGGAGTGAACACCCTGATGCCCATCGCGGTGAAGACCGGAATGGGCGTGTTGTCGTCGGCCATCAAGGAGGGGGTGGCCGGGGGGAACGACGCGGTGGAGGACCGGGCCAAGGCCGCCGAGGCCCAGGCGCGCCGACAGGCCGAGGCCGAGGCCCGCAGCGCGCGTCAGCAGGTGCGCGAGCTGCGCGAGGACGGCCAGCGCAAAAGCGCGCGCGCGCGGGTGGCCGCGGCCAACTCCGGGCTCACCTTGAGCGGCAGTTCGTTGTTGAACTTGGAGGCCCTGGAGCACGACAGCCTGGAGCAGGTAGGCCGGGTCGCAGACGAGAGCGCCCTGCGCGTGCAGGGCCTGCTGGACGCGGGGGCCGAGCAGGCGCGCAGCATCAGGCTGTCCGGGCGTTCCGCCTCCAGCCGCGATGGCGGTCTCGGCTCCCTGCTGCGCATGGGCTCCCAGTCCGTGCGCGCCTGGTAGGGGGCGGCCATGTCTCTTGTGCCGGTTCTGCTCACAAACTTCACTTCCGGAGAGCTGTCCCCGCGTCTGGCCGGGCGCGTGGATGTGTCCAAGTACTTCAATGGCTGCCAAAGTCTGGTGAACTTTCTGGCCCAGCCCCATGGCGGGGTGGTGCGCAGGGGGGGGATGCGCTTCGTGGCGCGTTCGGCAAGTGGGGCGGGCAAGAGTCTGCTCGTGCCCTATGAGGACGCCTCGGGCTCGGCCTGGGTGCTGGAATTCAGCCAGGACGCCCAGGGGGAGGGGACTGTGCGCTTCTTCACCGGAGGCGGCCTGGCCCTGGGGGCCGATGGCGCTGCGCTGGGCCTGGCCACGCCCTACACTGCGGCCCGGCTGGACGGTATGCGCTGGACCCAGGACGGCGGCGATCTGCTGCTGTGCCACCCGGAGGTGGCCCCGCGCGTGCTTTCGCGGACGGAAGCGGGCTTCGCCCTGGCGGAGATGTCTTTCACCAGCCGCCCGGAGGTTTGGGGCGAGGGGAATTGGCCCGCCCTTTGCTGCCTGCACGAGGACCGTCTGGTCCTGGCCGCCACGCCCAAGCAACCGTACTCCCTGTGGTTCTCGCGTACGGGCGCGCACAGGGACTTCCGTCTGGCCACCCGCGAGGTTCCCCTGGAGGACTGGGACGACTTCGAGATCACCGACGGCAACGGCGACACCCTGTCCGACGGCAGGCCCGGCGACACCGTGCTGCTGCTCGCGGGCGACGGCTTCAGCAAGGGCGACGCCGTGAGCGGCGTCATGCCCGATGGGACCCTGTGCTACTACCGCTACACCGGCGCGCGCACGGTCAAGGCCAGCCTGTCCTCCAGCCTGCGCATGGCCCTTGCCGCAACGCCTTCCGCCAGCGGCGAGATCGAATCCGTGCGCGACGCGGCGGGCGCGCTGCGCGCCGACTGCTGGGAGCAGTTCAGCATCGGCCAACGCATCGAGGCCGACGCGGGCGACGACCCGCTGGACGACGATGCCGTGGAGATCACCCTTTCGGCCCCGCGCGGCGGGCGCATCCGCTTTCTGGCCCCGCGCGACAGGCTGTGGATCGGCGCCAGCGGCGGCGAGTGGACGGTGTCCGGCAGCTCGCTCAACACCCCGGTCACCCCGGGCGGGGTCAAGGCCAATCGCGAGGGCACGGTGGGCGCGGCCCAGGGCGACCCCTGCCAGGCCGGACCGGCCATCCTCTTTGTGCAGCGTTCCGGCAAGAAGGTGCGCGAAATGGCCTACCGCCTGGATTCCGACGCCTACGCCTCCCGCGATCTGACCCTGCTCGCCGCGCACCTGGGCGAACCGGGCATCATCCAGCTGGCCTACGTGCAGGAGCCCGACCCCGTGCTCTACTGCGTGCGCGCGGATGGCGTGCTGCTGGCCATGAGCTACCTGCCGGAGCAGGAGGTCTGCGCCTTTTCGCGCATCGAGACCGACGGCGCGGTGGAGGCCGCCTGTGCGGTGTTCAACCAGGATCGTTGCCGCGATGAACTGTGGCTTGTGGTGCGCCGCACGGCCATGGTGGACGGCCAGAGCGTGGCGCGGCGCTGCATAGAGACCCTGGAGCAGCCCCTGGGCGAGGGCGATGTGGGGGTGGGCGAGGCGTTTTATGTGGACTGCGGCTTGAGCTACACCGGCGATCCCGTGACGCAGGTGGCGGGGCTTGACCATCTGGCCGGGCGCCGCGTGCAGGTGCTGGCCGACGGCGCGCCCCAGCCGGAGCGCGTGGTGGGCCCGGACGGCTCCATACGCCTGGAGCGCGCGGCCTCCCGCGTGCACGCGGGCCTGGGGTACGTGTCCGTGCTGCGGCCCATGCGGCTGGAGTTCTCCGGCAGCAGGGGCAGCGCCCAGACGCGCACCAAGCGTGTCACCGAAGTCTCCGTGCGGCTGTTCCGTTCCCTTGGCGGCAAGGTCGGGCCGGACTGCACGCGCCTGGAGCCGCTGCTTTTCCGCAGCAGCGCCGACCCCATGGACGGCCCGCCCGCGCTGTTTACCGGAGACAAGAGCGTGCGCTTTCCCCAGGGCTGGAGCACCGAGGGCGTGCTGACCCTGGTCCAGGACCAACCCCTGCCCATGACCGTGTTGTTGATGGCGGCCACCATGGCCATGAACGAATAGAACCCGCACACAACGGAGCCGAACATGACGATCGCCACACGGACATCCAAGGCCGCCTTCAGCGGCAACGGCGTCACCACGGACTTTCCCCTGCCGTTCCCCTTCAGGCGCGATGCGGACATCAAGGCCGTGCTGCGCGAAGGCGGAGCCGAAACCCTCTTGCAGCCCGGCTCGCACTTCGTCCTTGTCGGCGCGGGCAGTTCCGAAGGCGGGCAGCTGACCATGGCCGCCGCCCCGGCCCAGGGGCAGACTCTGGTGGTCTGGCGCGCGCCGGACATCGTGCAGGAGGTGGACTACGTGGAGAACGCGGCCTTTCCGGCCGAGACCCACGAGGGCGCGCTGGACCTGCTGACCATGGTCTGCCAGTCCCTGCAGGAGCAGATGGACCGCGCCGTGCTCTACCCCGTGAGCACTCCGGACGGCGAGGTGCTGGACTCCCCGGCCTTCCTCGGCAGCGCCGCAGCCAGTCGCGATGCCGCCCAGCAGTCGGCGCGGGAATCGGCGGCGAGCGCGGAACAGGCGGGCCAGTCCGCGGCGCAGTCCGCCGCAAGCGCCGGGCAGGCTGCGCAGAGCGCCGCACAGGCGGAATCCGTGGCCGCCACCCTGGACGGCGCGGTGAAGGTCTCGGCCTCGGACGCCGTGGCCCGCAGCCTTTCGGCCAAGCTCGCCGTGGCCGACGGCCTGGCAGAAAGCGTGCTGGCCCCCGGCGGCGACGAGACCTTGCGCCTTTCCGTGGCCCTGGCCGCCACGCCCGGCTTGGAATTCACCTCGGGTCTTCTGCGGGTGAAGGCGGGCCAGGGCTTGACCCTGTCGGCATCGGGCCTGGCCGCCGACGCGGGAACCGGGGCGGGCCAGCTGGTCCGGCTCGACGCTGCGGGGCGGCTGCCCGCTCTGGACGCCCGCAACCTTACCCGTGTGGCGGACCAGCTCCCGCGCGACCTCGCGGCCATGAACGCGCTTGTGTCCTGGTTGGCCGCCGGACGCGCCAGCGGCCCCGTGCCCGGCGGCTACCTGTGGACCTTCTTGTCCGACGAGTGGAATCGCTCGGGGGCAAGCTACAACGCGGAAAGCGACTGCTACGCCGCATCGGTCGCCATCGGCGCGAACTTCCTGCCCACGTTCACCACATACACCATGAGCGGCTATACGCTTTCGGCCAACCAGGAAGTGAGCGGGTATCCAGCGTACTACGCGGCGGGAACCGGAAGCGGCACGTGGCTGACCAGCACCCCTTCCGGGACCAACTGGCTCAAAATAGTCTTCCCGTCCGCACAGCACATCCAAAGCTACGACATCAAGGCGGGAACGGCCTGGGCGCCGAAGGACTGGCAGCTTGAAGGCTCCAACACCGGGGCCTTTGCCGGAGAGCAGGTCGTTCTCGACGCGAGGAGCGCCATCACGGCCTGGGCCTCAAGCGTGCAGACCCTCGCATTCGAGTGCGCCAATCCGGGGACGTATTCGCATGTGCGTCTGGTCATCACCGCCAACAACGGCCACGGCTCGCACGGCGGCGGCATGAACGGCTTGCTGCTGCGCGGAGCCGGGGCCGTTTCGAACATGACCATCGTAAGCCCGCCGGTCTCGCTGGGGTTCATCCCCGCCAAGGCCACCGCATACGTGCTGCACAGGGCCGTGGACGCCGTGGCCCTGAACACGGACATCACGGTCGGGGCCTCGCGCGGGAGCGGCTGGGCCTACGCCACGGACCTGGTCGATCTTGGGGCCTACAGCGCCAGCTACAAGCTGCTGCGCGCCTCGGCCTCGCTGTCGGCCCTGTCGTCCGGGCAGAGCGGGTACGCGCGGATCGAAACGGCGAACCACAAACGTCAGCACATCCGCGCCGTCCTGGCGTGGTTCGAATAGGAGGCGCGCAATGCTTGCCCGAATCATCGAGAACCGCGTGGCCGAAGTGTTTGCCCAAACGCCGGAACTGGGCGCTGGCGAGTGCGCCCTTGTGGTGGAGGTCGCCCCGGACGTGCAACCCGGCTGGCTGTGGACGCCGGAGGGTTGCACCGCGCCGCCCGCGCCGTCCGCGCCGGACCCCAACGCCGCCATTGACGCTGAAATACTGGCCATTGAGGCCACCGTGACGCAGCGCCGTCTGCGCGAGGCGCTCCTTACAGACGAAGGCAAGACGTGGTTGGCGGACGTGGAGGCGCGCATCGAGATGCTGCGGGCGTTGCGTTCGCCCGCCGGCGAAGACCCGGCCTAGGCCGGAGGAGGTGGCCATGAACCAGCCTTGCGCCTTTCACGACCAGAGCATGGAGCAACTGCGCGCCGTGGTGCTCGACCTGAAGGATCAGATGCGCCAGGCCATCGAGGGTGTGGCGGAGCAGTCGCGGGCCAACGGCGAGGCCCTTGCGCGGCTGTCGGAGTCCCAGAGCGCCCGGCGCGAGCTGTGCGCCAGGCAGGAGACGCGGCTTGGCGCGCTGGAGCAGGGTGGCGCGCGCCACCGCGAGACCCATGCCGCCCAGCGCGAGGAGTACCTGGCCGAGCGCGCCGACCTGTGGGCCGCGGTGAACAAGCTGCGCTTCCATGTCTACGTGGGCCTGGGCGCGGGGCTGGTGTTGCAGATTCTGGCCCCGCTGGCCCTGCGTCTGGCGGTGAAATAAGGAGGTCCCCCATGTCCCTGCTCAGCTTCATTCCCATCATCGGCGCTGCGGCGCAGAAGCTCATCGACCTGATCCCCGACCCCAACGCGCGGGCCAAGGCGGCGGAGGAGTACCAGCGCGAGGTGCTGGCCATCGCCGCCAAGGCCGAGGCCGACCAGCGCGACATCAACAAGGCCGAGGCGCAGCACGCCTCCATCTTCGTTTCGGGCTGGCGCCCGGCCATTGGCTGGGTGTGCGCGGCGGCCCTGGGGTTCCAGTACCTGTTGCGCCCGCTTTTGTGCTGGGCGGGCGGCGTGTGGTGGCCCGATCTGCCGCCCCTGCCGGGGTTGGACGCCAACCTTTGGGAGCTGATGTTCGGAATGCTCGGCCTGGGCTCCCTGCGCACCTTCGAGAAATCCAAGGGCGTGGCCAAATGAACCGGCTGCGGCTGGAAGAACAGCTTCTGGTGGACGAAGGCCTGCGCCTGAAGCCCTACCGCTGCACCGCGGGCAGGCTGACCATCGGCGTGGGCCGGAACCTGGACGACCGGGGCATCAGCCGGGCCGAGGCCCTCATGCTGCTTGGAAACGACATTACGGACTGCTGGGGGCGGCTTGTGCGCCAGGCGCCCTGGGTGGCGGCCGCGCCGGAGCCCGTGCAGGAGGCCTTGGTGAATATGGCCTTCAATATGGGCGTGGAGGGGCTGATGGGCTTCCGGCGCACCCTTGCCCTGCTGGAGGAGGGCCGCTACGCCGAGGCCGCGCAGGAGATGTTGCGCTCCCGCTGGGCCGGGCAGGTGGGCGCGCGGGCCGAGCGTCTGGCCGCCCGGGTGCGCGGGGCGGCTGGCCCGCCTACGGCCTGAGCTGCGAAAGCACCATGCCGCCGAGCATGAGCCCGCAGCCGATGAGGGCGCGCAGGGCCAGCACCTCGCCCAGCAGGAAGTACCCGGCCACGGCCGCGAACACGGCCTCCAGGCTCAGGATGATGGCCGCGTGGGCCGGGTCGGCGTCGCGCTGGGCCACCACCTGCAGGGTGTAGGCCACGCCAACGCTCATGAGGCCGCCGTAGAGGATGGGCACCGTCGCCGCCGAGATTCCGGCCAGGCTCACGGGCTCGAAGGCCAGGGCCGCGCCCAGGCTGAAAAGGGAGCAGACCACGAACTGCGTCGCCGCCAGGCGCACCGCGTCCACGCCGTCCATGCCCGGGGAAAGCCTGCCGATAAGCAGCACGTGCCCGGCCCAGAACACCGCGCCGATGAGCTCCAGCACGTCGCCGTAGGCGATGGTGAAGTCCTCGTTGACGCTCAAGAGATACAGGCCCACGGCGGCGCCCAGCGCGCCGATCCAGGTGCCCAGCCCGGCGCGGTTGCCCAGGGCCAGGCCGAAGAGCGGCACCATCACCACGTACAGGCCCGTGATGAACCCGGCCTTGCCCGCCGTGGTGTGCACGATGCCGACCTGCTGCAGGGCCGCCCCGGCGAAGAGCACGCAGCCCGCCAGCGCGCCGCAGCGCACGATGCGCCCTGTGGACACGCCCTCGCCGCCGCCCTCGCGTCGGCGCGCGTTCTTCATCCACCAGATGAGCGGGGCCAGGGCCAGCGCGCCCAGGGCGAAGCGCACGGCGTTGAAGGTGAAGGGGCCCACATGGTCCATGCCCATGCGCTGGGCCACGAAGGCCGCGCCCCAGATGAGGGCCGTGAGCATGAGCAGGCCGTCGGCCCGAAGCTTGTGTGCGAGCATGGCTGTCCTTTCTGGGGGGGAATCCGGGCAAGGCGCAGCCTCCTCCGGTTCCCCTTCGCCAAGGGGGATGGTTCCCCCTGGAGCCCCCAAACGGGGGCTTGCGCCGGTGCGTGACGGCGGGCGTGTTCTCTTACCAGTCCACCGGAAGGCGCGCCTTTTGCCCGGCCTTGTTCTGGAACAGCACGTAGCGGTGTTCCCGGCCGAAAAGATACAGGTCGCGCGTCACGGCCACGTCCTGGCGGCAGTAGCGGGCGATCTCGTCCACGCGCCCTTCCTTCCACCATTGCAGGGCTTGCAGGCCATCGGCGCTTTTGCCCACGTTCAGGGTGGCCTGGGCCAGGTTGTCCAGCTTCAGCCGGTAGCCCAGGCGTTCGTGCACATGGGCCAGCATGTCCAGGGTGGGCAGCCGCCGGTAGGCGAAGGGGTGTACCCCGGCCAGCACGCCGTAGTCAAACCGGATGATGTTGAAGCCCACCACAAGGTCGAAGGATTTCAGGCGCTCGGCCAGGGCCGGGATGTCCTCCTGCGCATAATCGATGAACTCGTCAGGGCCGGAGTCGTACAGCACGGCCACGCTCACGCCCATGAGGTCGGGCCGGGTCCAGCCTCCGGCCTCGGCGGCGCTTCTGCGGGTCTCCACATCCAGCACGCCGTAGCGCCTGGGGGTGACGACGGCGGGCGCGCCGGGCTGCGTTGCTTGTTCAGGCATGGCGTCCTCCTCCTTTGGGGTCGGGGTGATGCTGGGCGGGCGGTCCTCTCCGGGTGCGCCACAGCACAGTTCCTGCAGCAGAAAGCGCGCAGCGGCCTTGTCGATGGGCCGGTTGCCGCTGCCGCACTTGGGCGAGTGCACGCAGGACGGGCAGCCCAGCTCGCAGGGGCAGTCCGTCACCACGGCCAGGGTGCGCGCAAGCAGCTCCTCCGCGCGATTGAAAGCCTCCCGCGCCAGCCCCGCGCCGCCGGGCATGGCATCGTAGATGAATACGGCCGCGCCGCCGGTTTGCGGATGCATGGGGGTGCTTATGCCGCCCAGGTCGTTCCGGTCGGTCAGCACCAGCAGCGGCAGAATGCCGATGGCCGCGTGCTCCACGGCGTGGATGCCGCCCATGAAATGCAGGTACTCGGCCTCGGCTGCGCGCCGGGCCTCGTCGGGCACGTCGAACCAGATGCCTTCCGTCTCGAACACGCTGGGCGGCATGTCCAGCGCAACCATGCCCAGCAGCTCGCCGCCGCGCGTGGAGCGCTTTTCGTATCCGGTGATGTGCTCGGTGACCTTGAGCCGGGCCAGGCTGACGCGCGTGCCCAACAGTTCGCGTCGGCCCAGTATTTCGAGGATCTCCGTATCCTTGCTGGAGCGCACGCGGGTGGAGAAGCCTACCCTGGCGGCGCGCGCCTTCACCGTTGCGCCGGGGATGTCCAGGCTGTGCACCAGGTAGCTGCGGCCCCGGTGCAGGTACACCGCGCCGGGATGCGTCTCGCGCCGGGCGCGCAGGGAGTCCACCGCGCCGATGACCTCGCCCGTGTCCGCGTCCTCGATGCTGATCTGGCTGCCCGCGCCGCGCAGGTCCACGTTGTGGTGCGGCCGCTTGCGCGGGGAGAGAACCTCGCGGCCGTCTGCGCTTTCCAGCAGTTCGCCGCTGGCAAGCAGGGAAGCGAGCGCCTGGCGCGCGCCGGGGCCGTCCAGGTAGCTTTCCCCCCCGCGCGAGAGGTCCAGGGGCAGCTCCGCCGCGGCGCACACCATGTGCCGGGGGAGTATGACCGGGTTGGCCGGGTTCAGCACGGCGTTTTCCGGCGGCCGGGCGAAGAAGTCCTCCGGGTGGCGCATGAAGTGCTGGTCCAGGGCGTCCTCCTGGGCCACCAGCACCACGGCGCTTTCGCGCATGGCGCGCCCCACGCGGCCGCCGCGCTGCAGGGTGGCCATGACGCTTCCCGGGTAGCCCACCAGGATGCACAGGTCCAGCCCGCCGATGTCGATGCCGAGTTCCAGGGCGCTGGTGCTGATGACGGCGAGCAGGTCTCCCGAGGCCATGCGCGCCTCGATCTCGCGGCGCTCTTCCGGCAGAAAACCTGCGCGGTACGCGCTGATCCGGTCCTTGAAGCGGCCGCTTTTGTCCCCGGCCCACAGGGCGATGAGCTCGGTCATGCGGCGGCTTTTGGCGTACACGATGGTCTTGAGCCCGCGCGACAGCGCGGCCTGCAGCAGCTGGATGGCGGCGGAAGCGGGCGAATCCTCCGGGTTCAGGAAGATCATGTGCCTGGCCCCGGAAGGGGCGGCGCTTTCGGTGACGGGCATGGCGTCGAGCCCGGTGAGCTGGCGGCAAAGCTCCGCCGGGTTGCCCACCGTGGCCGAGCAGAACACGAAGCAGGGATCGGAGCCGTAATGGCGGCACAGGCGCATGAGCCGCCGCAGCACCTGGCTCATGTGCGCGCCCAGCACGCCGCGGTAGGTGTGGACTTCGTCCAGCACCACGTGGGTGAGGTTGGCCAGGACCTGCGCCCAGGCCCCATGGTGCGGCAGCAGGGACAGGTGCAGCATTTCCGGGTTGGTCAGAAGCAGGTTGGGCGGCCGCTTGCGTATCTTGGCCCGTTGCGAGGGCTTTGTGTCGCCGTCGTAGATGGCGGCGCTGGGGCGCGATGGCTCCGGCAGGCCGCCGGTCAGCTCCGTGAAGCCGCGCAGCTGGTCCTGGGCCAGGGCTTTCAGCGGGTACACGGCCAGGGCGCGGCTGTCCGGGTTCTGCAGCGCGGCCTCGATGACGGGCAGCTGGAAGCAGAAGGTCTTGCCGCTGGCGGTGGGCGTGGCCACCACCACGTGCCTGCCCGCGCGCAGCAAATCGGCGGCCAGGGCCTGGTGGGCGTACAGGGCCTCCACCCCGCGCGCGGCCAGCAGTTCGCCAATGGCCGAGGCCCAGGGCCGTCGGGGCGCGGCGAAGGCGGCCTCGCGGCCGGGCAGCAGGCGGTGGTGGCGCACCTGCCTTCCCAGGCGCTCGCTGGCGAGCAGGGCTTCGACGTATTCGGCGACCGGCGAATTCATGCTCCGCAGTGTAGGGCAGAAGCGCTTCGGGCGGAAGGGGGCGGCCCCATGGCCGGGCCGCAAGTGTCCGCCATATTTTGCTCCCTGTATTGACATATTACGAATTGCGTGATTAAGGGCAATGCATGTTATTTTTTCACGCTTCGTAACACTGTGCGGTGTGGTCCGCGCAGTGCGAGGAGAGGTGTGTCCCAAAATCTGGAGGTGCAAGATGCAAGAAATGGAAAAGGTGATGATGAAGGGGAGCGCCCCGAAAAACGTCGACCCGAACAGGTTTTCGTTCGTCCAGGTTGACGCGGCCAAGTGCGAGGCCTGCGGCACCTGCGACGAGGTGTGCAAGACCGGAGCCATCCAGCCCGTGGGCAAGGACGAGAAGCGCCAGGTCGTCGACCCGGCCGCGTGCATCAACTGCGGCCAGTGCCTGGTGAACTGCCCCTACGGCGCCATTTATGAGGAAGTGTCCTTCGTGGACGAGGTGTTCAAGGCCCTCAAGGATCCCGACACCATCGTGGTTTCCATGCCTGCCCCGGCCGTGCGCTATTCCCTGGGCGAAGCCTTCGGGATGCCTCCGGGAACGCATGTGGGCGGCAAGATGCACGCGGCCCTGCGCAAGTTGGGCTTCAAGTACGTCTGGGACAACGAGTACACCGCCGACCTCACCATCATGGAAGAGGGCACGGAGCTGCTCAACCGCGTGAAGCATCCGAGCCACCACGCGCCCCTGCCGCAGTTCACGTCCTGCTGCCCGGGCTGGGTGAAGTTCGTGGAGTCCTTCTACCCCGAACTGCTGCCGCACGTGTCCAGCGCGCGTTCGCCCATCGCCATGCTCGGCCCCCTGGCCAAGACCTACGGCGCCAAGGAGACCAAGACCAATCCGGCGAAGATCTTCACCGTGTCCATCATGCCCTGCATCGCCAAGAAGTACGAGGGGCTGCGGCCGGAGATGTCCGCCAGCGGCTACCGCGACATCGACGCCACCATCACCACCCGCGAACTGGCCTACATGATCAAGAAGGCCGGCATCGACTTCAACAAGCTGAAGGACGAGGAAGCCGATCCGGTGCTGGGCATGGCCACCGGCGCGGCCACCATCTTCGGCACCAGCGGCGGCGTCATGGAAGCCGCCCTGCGCCTGGCCTACGAGGTGCTTTCCGGCGACAAGCTGGCCAATGTGGACCTGAAGGCCGTGCGTGCCCACGAGGGCATCAAGACCGCCAGCATCGACGTGCCCAAGTTCGGCAAGGTGAACGTGGCCGTGGCCAGCGGCCTGGACAACGCCAAGAAGCTCTGCGACGAGGTCAAGGCCGGAAAGAGCCCGCACCACTTCATCGAGATCATGACCTGCCCCGGCGGCTGCGTGAACGGCGGCGGCCAGATCCTGAACCCCAGCGTGCGGACCGCGGATTCCGGCTGTTCCAAGGTCTTCGCCGAGATCAACAAGCGCCTGGCCATGCGGGCCAAGGCCTAGCCCACAGGTTGACAAGGAGGAAACGACAATGAGTGAACACATGGACTGCACCCGCCGCCAGTTCCTGAAGATCGCGGGCACCGCCGCCGCCGTGGCCGCCGTGGCCACAACCCTTCCCGGCATCGCCACCGAGGCCCAGGCCGCGGAGCTTGACCTGCTGACCAAGCGCCAGACCGGGGTCTACGCCGCGGACGCCAATCCCAAGCTGTACAAGCTGCGCAAGTCCCAGGACAATCCCATGATCAAGAAAATCTACGCCAAGGACGGCTTTTTGTCCGAAGGCCCCTGCGGGCACAAGTCCCACGAGCTGCTGCACACCCACTATGTGGACCGCAGCGCGAGCATCAAGGCCCTCAAGGCCAAGGGCATCAAGCTGAAGGCCTAGCCCAGCCGGAACAACGCCTGTCGAATCCAGCGGCCTGAGGAGAGGATGCGTCCGAATCCGAGGGCTGCCCTGCACAAGGCTTCATGCGCGACCGCGCGCGGCACCGGCGCTGTCGCCCAGGGTCGCGCAAGCCCTTCGCGGTGACGCGAACGTACCGGGAATCCGTGAATCAGCGCAGCCGCTTGAGCGCGGCGTCCAGCTCGGCGCGCACCTCGGCCAGGGAATGCACGAGGATGGGCGGCTTGGGCGCGTCGCTGTCCAGGTAGCGGGAGAAGGCCTGGAAATGCGAACGCGCGGCGTTTCGCAGCGCCGGGTCGTTGTCGATTGTCGGCGTGCGCAGCAGGGCCTGGCCCATGTTGAAGTGCGCCAGTTGGTAGCCGCCTGCAATGGCCTTGGCGTATTGGGCCATGGCCAATTCGTCGTCGCCCTGGCGTGCGGCGATGACGCCCAGGTCGCCGTGGGCCTCCGCCGCCTCCGGCGTGCCTTCGTACAGCGCGATGAGCTTGTCGTAGTTGGCCTTGGCGAAGCCCAGGTTGCCGATGCGCAGGAAGCGCTCTCCCTGGTGCAGCAGCACTGGGGCGGGCTCGGCCGCGCGGGCCGCCGTCGGCGGCGCGGCGAGTGGCGCGGCAAGGGCCGTAAAAACGGCGAGACACAGAATGCGGGCGGTGCGGGGCATGATTCCTCCAGAATGCTGCATGGACGATAGTGACACGAATTTTCATATCATGCAATATTTCGGCTATTGGCGACGCGCGCTTCAACGCCAAGGACAGATGGGGCGACATAAATGCTTTCGGCATGGCTTGAAATCGCGGGCCATGGGTGCTACGAAATACAAATAAATAGCACAAAAGGAGCATGTGCCGTGACTCAACCTCAGCCCGGCGTCGGCCTGGTGGGTGTCCGTTTCGAGGATGCCCGCGAGGCCCTTGGGAGCATCGAAGACGTTTTGGCCGCCTTTCCGGATGTGGTGCTGGCCCGCATGAACATACCGCATCTGGATGCAAGCCCGGAGGTGGCATCCGGCCTGCTTACCCTGGTGGTCCGCGCCAGCACCGACCAGATGGGCGCGCTGGCCGGGCGGCTGGGGATGCTCAAGAACGTGCGCGTCAAGTCCGTGTTCCTGGAGGAGGCCCCCCTGTGAACCGTTCCGGGCACGCCGCGCGCTGCCGATTCCGCATCAGGATTCCCTTGGGCCTTGGGCTTGCCGCCGCCCTCTCGCTTGCCCCGCTTGCAGCCTTTGCGGCTGAGGACGGAGGTGCAACGGTGACCCTTGATCCCGTTGTGGTCACCGCGCGCGGCATCCCGGTCCCGGCGTCCAAGACCCCTGGCGGCGTGGGCGTGGTCACCGAGGAGGAGATCAGGCGGAGCGGCGCGGTGTCCCTGCCGGAGGTTTTGGCCAGGATCCCCGGCGTGGCCAAGAGCGGCGACTCGCCCTGGAGCTCGGACGTGAGCATACGCGGCCTGGGGCGCGACTCCGTGGTCATTCTGGTGGACGGCGTGCGTCTGAACATGACCACGGACATCAACGGCAGGCTCGCCGCCGTGAACCAGAACGACATCGAGCGCGTGGAGGTTCTGAAAGGCCCCATCAGCGCGCTTTACGGTTCCGGCTCCATCGGCGGCGTGGTGAACATCATCACCAAAAAAGGCCGCTTCACGAAGCAGCAGGAGGTCCATGGACAGGCCTCGCTTGCGGCCTCCACCAATCCCCAGGGCCCGGACACCTACGGCAACCTTTCTGTTTCCGGCGAGCGATACTGGCTCATGGGCTCCGGCGGCTGGCGCGAAGGCAAAAGCTATTACGACGGCCGTGGCGACAAGCAGCAGAATTCCCAGTTTGAGGATTGGCAGGGCAAGCTGGCCGGGGCCTTCAAGTGGACCGGCGAGCACGAGACCATGCTCCAGTACCAGTCCGTGGACGGCAGCCAGATCGGCGTGCCCGGCGGCAACTCCGGCGGCCTGCCGGCGAACGCGGACTTGACCCTGCGCGAGAACGACCGCCGCTTCGTGCAGCTGGTGCATACCTGGACGCCCAGGAATATGGCCCTCACCGAGTCCAGCCTGGACCTGTCCTGGCAGCTCATCGGCCGTTATCCCCGGCTGGACAACTACAGCTCCGGGGCCATCGCCTGGCAGCAGCCCAGCGCCACCCACGAGACCCTCACCGGCCGCTGGAAGAATGTGCTGCGCCTCAATGACCACACGGTGGTGGCCGGGGCCGAGGTATCCAATTGGGACATGCGCTCCCGCGCGCAGGTGATGACCAAGGCGGGCGTGACCAGCAACGCCATGCCCGTGCCGGACTCGAGCCAGATGGTTTCCGGAGCCTTTGCCGAGGACGACTGGAAGCTTGCGCCGGACTGGACCCTGAACCTGGGCGGCCGGGTGGACGCGGTGCACATCACCAACGGCGGCGGCACGGTGATCTCGCGCTCCGGCGGGGAGAAGAACGACACCAACTGGGGCGGGCACGCGGGCCTCACCTACGTCGTGAGCGACCCCTGGTCCGTAAGCGCCATCGCCGCGGCCAGCTACCGCACGCCCAACATCCTGGAGCTCTACAAGCGCATCAACCTGGCCGGGGGCATGGTGGAGCAGGGCGACCCGAACCTGAAGCCCGAGGAGAACCGCTTCTTTGAGCTGGCCCTGGACCGCGCGGGCGAGACCCTGCGGCTGCATACCAGCCTCTACGCAAACTTCCTGCACAACTACATCACCCGCGAGCAGACCGGGGCCAGCACCTACACCATGACCAACGTGAACACGGCGGAGATCTACGGGGCGGAGCAGTCCGTGGAATGGGACTTCGCCGCGGGCTGGACGGCCTACGCCAACGCCGCCTACACGCAAGGCCGCGATGAAACCCACGGCACCTGGCTGCCGTTCATTGCGCCGTTTTCCGGCCTTGTTGGCGTGAAGCAGAGCATCGGGGCCTGGTGGTGGAGCGTGGAAAGCCAGTGGGCGGCGGAGCAGAACAACACCACGCCCACAGGGACCAAGGGCGACTCCTGGGCGGTTGTGAACGCGCGCACCGGGTACAGCCTCATGTCCGGCGAGTACCGGCACGAGTTCACGCTGGGCGTGAACAACCTGACCAACGCCTCCTACCAGAACTACATGGCCAGCTCGCGCGGGGTCAGCTACCGCGAGCCCGGAATCAACGCCTACGCCAACTGGAAGGTCAGCTTCTAGGGCGCGGGCACAGGGAACATCGGAGCAACATATGACCAGCGTATCCGCATTCATGGACACGAATTTCCGCCACTTCAACGCCCGCGAGACCCTGGACGCGGCCCGTGCCTGGCGCGCGCTGCTCGACCGGGGCGGGGCCATGTTCCTGACCATGGCCGGGGCCATGAGCACCGCCGAGATCGGCGTGAGCCTGGCGGAGATGATCCGCCAGGGCAAGGTGAGCGCCATCTGCTGCACGGCGGCAAACCTGGAGGAGGACCTCTTCAACCTCTTCAATCACGACGAGTACAAGATGGTGCCCGGCTACCGCGACCTTTCGCCCCAGGACGAGCACGCCTTGTACGAACAGGGCTTCAACCGCGTCACCGATACCTGCATCCCCGAGGGCGTGTTCCGGCAGGTGCAGGCCCGCATGACCGCCCTGTGGCGCGAGGCCGCCGAAAAGAACGAGCCGCGCTTCCCCTTTGAGTTCATCTACGCACTGTTGGACGAGCCCGGCGTCCCGGAGCTGTTCCAGGTTCCGGCGGAGCATTCCTGGGTGCTGGCGGCCAAGAACAAGGGCCTGCCCATCTACACCCCCGGCTGGGAGGACTGCACCCTGGGCAACATCTTCGTGTCCGAGGTCATGCGCGGCAACCTGGCGCACCACGGGGCCGTGCGCCACGGCACGGAGCAGATGCAGCACCTGGCGCGCTGGTACACGGACATGGCCGCGCGCAAGGTTCCGGTGGGCTTCTTCCAGATCGGCGGCGGCATCGCCGGGGATTTCCCCATCTGCGTGGTGCCCATGCTCATTCAGGACATGGAGTTGGAGCAGACGCCCTTTTGGGCCTATTTCGCCCAGATCGGCGACAGCACCACCAGCTACGGCTCCTATTCCGGGGCCGTGCCCAACGAGAAGATCACCTGGGGCAAGCTCGATGCGGACACCCCACGCTTCATGATCAATTCCGACGCGGCCATCGTGGCGCCGCTCATCTTCTCCTACGTGCTGGGAGAGTAGCGGTCCTGGCCGGCCCTGGGGGCGCGGCCGCCTCCGGGTCCGGGCCGCACGGGGCCTGGCGCTGCCCGCTTGGAAAACGTCCGCCGCTTGTGTATGGAGTCCGAAAGGACGGCCCGGCCACCCGGCCGGGAGCACCACGCACCCAAGCAGGCAGGCCCCCGCCGCAGCAGGACTCCGCATGAAGTTCATCCCGGCCCAGCTCGCCACTCTGTTCCAGGACGGGGCCTCCCACCGCAACATCCGCTTCCTGCTCAAGTTCTTGGGGATGCTGGTGGGCGTCATCGTCTTCTACAGCCTGCTCTTCCACTTCATCATGCAGTGGGAGGGGCGCGAGTTCTCCTGGGTCACGGGCTTCTACTGGACGCTTACGGTGATGAGCACCCTGGGCTTCGGGGACATCACCTTCACCAGCGACCTGGGGCGGCTGTTCTCCATCGTGGTGCTTCTGACCGGCATCATCTTCCTCCTGGTGATGCTGCCCTTCACCTTCATCCAGTTCTTCTACGCACCCTGGCTGGAGGCGCACTCCCGCTCCCTGGCCCCGCGCGAGCTGCCCCCGGCCACCAGCGGCCACGTGCTGATCATCGGCGCGGACCCCACGGCCCTGAACCTGGCGCGGAAGATGCGCCAGTACGGCCACGCCTACGCCCTGCTCTGCCCGGACGTGCAGAGCGCCTTGGCCCTGCACGACCAGGGCTACGCCGTGGTGGTGGGCGAGCACGACGACGCCGAAACCTACCGCAGGCTCAGGGCCGAAAGCGCGGCCCTGGTGGTGGCCCTCGACAGCGACGTGCGCAATACCAGCATCGCCTTCACCGTGCGCGAGGTGAGCCAGCACACGCCCATCCTCGGCAAGGTGGACCAGGACGAGTCCCAGGACATTCTGACCCTGGCGGGCTGCACCCACGTGTTCCCGTTCACCTCCATGCTGGGGCAGGCCATCGCCAGGCGCAGTCTGGGCGGCGAGCGGCGCTCGGGCGTCATCGGGCGTTTTTCCAGCCTCGTGGTGGCCGAAAGCCCGGTCATGGGCTCGCGGCTGGAGGGCAAGACCCTGCGCCAGTGCGGCCTGCGCAAGGCGGTGGGGGTGAACGTGGTGGGCTTTTGGGAGCGCGGGCGTTTTTCCCTGCCCGAGCCGGACCTGCCCCTGCACTCGGGCATGGTGCTGGTCATCGCGGGCGACGAGGAGCAGATCCGCTCCTACGACGCCTTTGCCGGGGCCCCTGCCAAAAACGACGCTCCGGTGATCATCCTGGGCGGGGGCAGGGTGGGCAGGGCCGCGGCCGAGCAGCTGCTCCAGCAGGGCCAGGACTACCGCGTGGTGGAGAAAAGCCCCAGGCAGACGGGGCCGCAGGAGCGCCTGGTGGCGGGCAACGCCGCCGACCTGGAGGTGCTGGAGCGGGCGGGCATCCGCCAGGCCCCGGCCGTGCTCATCACCACCCACGACAACGACATGAACATGTACCTGACCATCTACTGCCGCCGCCTGCGGCCGGACATGCAGATCATCAGCCGGGCCACCCTGGACCGCAACATCGGCGCGCTGCACAACGCCGGGGCCGACCTGGTCATCTCCCACGCCTCGCTGGTGGCCAACACCGTGGTCAATCTGCTGAGCCCGGGCAAGGTGCTCATGCTGAGCGAGGGCATCAACATCTTCCGCACGCCTGTGCCCGAGGGCCTGGCCGACAAGACCCTGCTTGAGAGCAACATCCGCGACGAGACGGGGTGCAGCGTGGTGGCGGTGGACTCCGGCCAGGGCCTGCGCATCAACCCCGACCCCGGCCTGCCCCTGCGCAGGGGCGCGGAACTGCTGCTGGTGGGCGACAGCGCTTCCGAGCAGCGCTACCTGGAGCGCTTCGGCGGGGGCGAAGGGTAGGCCGACCCAGGCCGCGCGGCCAGCGCCCGGCAGCCTGCGGCGGCGACTACTCCACCTTGCGCAGGGGCTCGCACAATTCGCCCTCGTGGCGGGGATATGCTGCTCGCTCGCGGACGAGGACGCCATTGTCATACGTGTATTTCAGCGGCGGGACGTCGCCGCATTGCGGTTCGGTCATGCTTTTTGGGGAGAAGACGGCGACACCGTCGTACACGTTGGCGACGCCCTCGAACGTCCGCGAGAGCGTGGAGGATCTGTTGCAGGTGAAAATGCCCTGCGAGGTTTCCATGAGTTCCACCTGTTTGTACCGGAGGCCGTTGATCTTGGTCGGGTCTCCCGTCACGGTGATGGTGCGCGTGGTATGAATGCGCGTACGGCTTGCCCGTGTGTAAAACGTTCCTGACCATACGCCCAGGAACTTGGCCTGCTCGCCCTCCAGGTACGCCGCGTACTGCTTTTCACTGGCCAAGCGGGAGTGCTCCAGTCCGCTGCGCACCTGCGCCAAGTCGACCGGGAAGTGCTCGCCCGTGTGCAGGAACATCTCCGCGCGCGCATCTTGGCCGGGATTCCCTTCGTTCCAGACGGCGTCTATGAACCCCTCTTCCGGGTCCATGAAAATAACGGCCACGAAGGGCTGCGTGTCGGTGAAGCTCATGACGTCATAGCGCAGCACCCGCCCATCCCGCTCGACAGACATGCCGAAGAAGATGGAGCCCGGCTTGGCTTCCTTGACAAATCGCCGGTACCGTTCCTCGCCAAGGGTTTCCTTGAAGGCCGCAGTGAAGCCGGAGTGATCGAAGAGCATCTGCCCGTTGATTTCCTCATGCGGGGGTTTCCCTTCCCAAGCCTTCAAGCCGGAGAGGTCGAAGCGCTTGCTCCGGTCGAAGAGCCTGGCAAAAAAACCGCGCGTAGGCGCTTGCGATTCCTGGGCCGCGGAATGTGCGGCGGGAGGCCCGGCGATCTTGGCCGCCACCCAGCCCAGGGCGATCATGCAGAGGCAGGCCGCAAGGCCCAACAGAATGTTTTTCACGGTTTTTCCGCCCATGGCCTGCTCCTTCTGTGTGTGCGCCCGAACCGGCTTCCTAGTTGAGCTGATCTTCTAGAAGCTGGCTGTTGGCCAGCGCCTTTTCCACGCGCGCAAGCCCGTCCGCGATGTCCTGGCTGGGCTCTGGGCAGCGCTGCTCCGCCAGCTTGTAGGCCAGCCGCGCTTGCTGGAAGTCTCCGGCGTGCTCCGCGCAGACCCCGCGCAGATAGGGCAGGGCATGGCCTTGCGGGTGCGCGGCCTCGGTTTTGCTCCATATGGCGCAGGCCTGGTCCATGTTCCCGGCCTGGGCGAAATCGACGCCTTTGGCGATGGCCTGCTTGGTGGCCTCATCCATGGCGGAATCGTCCTCGGTGATGAGCGACACCCGGACATGCTCCACATGCGGGGCCACGGTCTGCAAAAAGGCGGCGATGGCCCGCTTGCGCGCGGTGTCCACCAGCCCGTCGCCGGAGGGCTGCGCATCGCTGGTGCCGCGGCAGAACTCCGCCTTCTGGCTCTCGGCGAACTCCTGCGCGAAGACGATCCTTCCGGAGGCGATGTTCACCACCTTGGGGGTGAAGGCGAAGCTTCCGGTGCGCCTGGTGCAGGGAATTTCGTGCACCTCGTACTTGGTGCAGGAGTCGTTCTTGCCGCGCCGGACGCAGATGCTGCGCTTTTTGAGGATGCGCTCGTCGCGCCAGTCGGAGAAGCTCACCGTGCCGAGCACCAGGCCGCTGGCCTTGGGCCCCTTGGTGCGCTTGCGGTATTCCTGGGTGTCAAAGGTCATGGCCACGCCGTTGGTGTCCTGGGCGTTGCGCAGGGCGCCCGCGTCCATAAGGGTGAAGTAGGGGCTCGGCCCAAGGGAAAAGGCCCCAAGCGCCTGCTCCACGGCGGCGGTGGTCACGTTGCCCTCGTCGTTGTGGAAGCGGGCCACGGCGATGCGGCGCAGTTGCGTCACTTCGTGCGCCTTCGCGGGCTCCAGCACGTTCATGGTCACCTGCGGGGCGCAGCCGCACAGGGCGAGGACAAGCAGCAGGGCGGGAACGGTAGGTCTCATCGTCACTCCGGAAAAAGGCGTTCGCAACGCCTGGGTCAGTTGGCCTTGCGTCCGCAGCCCCCGCAAAACAGGTCGTCCTCGGCCAGGGGAGCGCCGCAGTCGGGGCAGAAGCGCTTGCGCAGGGCCTGGCGCGCCGCTTCATGCGTCTGCGCCAGCCGCGCCGGGAACTGGGAGTCCGGATTCGCCGCCAGCCAGGAATCGGCGTCGTTGGCGGGGGCGGTGTTCTTCGGAAGCGCTGGCGACAAGCCGACCATGAGCGTGGCCATGGGCCCGAAGAGCAGTCCCGCGCAAAACCAGGGCACCATGTCCCTGCCCTTTTGCCCGGCGATGTACGCGGCGGGCCAGCAGAACAAGAACATCCAAATCAAGAGAGGAATGAGCCCTGCGAGTGGGCTAGAGCTATAGAACATGCAACGCCTCCTTTATGCCCCGGTTTTGCGCCCGCAGCCCCCGCAAAACAGGTCGTCCTCGGCCAGGGGAGCGCCGCAGTCGGGGCAGAAGCGCGCGGCCGGGGTCTGGGCCTGCTGCACAGGAGGCTGGGTTTGCTGCTGCTGAGCATTATGCTGGGCGTTCTGCCGGGCGGCCTGGGCGGCGGCCTGGGCGGCGCGCTGGGCGTTTTCGAATTTGCCCTTGACTTGGGAAATGCCACCCTGGAGCGCGGAAGCGGCGTTCTTCAGGTCCAGCCCTTCGATGGCGGAAAGATAGATCAGGCACATGCCCTGGATGATGATGAGGCCGGGCAGGACGAGCACCAGGGCGAAGGCCAGGGCCAGGCCGGAGCCACCTGCGGCCAGGCTTGGCAGCGAGCCTCCCATGAGCAGACCAAGGAGGCCTATGCCGCCCATGCCGCCTATGCCGCCCATGCCGCCCATGCCGCCCATGCTACCCATGCCGCCCATGCTACCCATGCTACCCATGCCGCCCATGCCACCCATGCCGCCCATGCCGCGGCTCATGCCGCCGCCGGACAGGTCCAGCATGGAGGGGGCCACCGCCAGCGTGAACCCAGTGCCGACCAGCAGGATGCCCACCAGCATGAAGCCGACTGCCCCGGCCATGAACCACAGCAATAACTGCTGCAGCACCACTGGAAAGAGGCGCTGCCGGGCGATGGCGAACAGGTTCGCAATGGAGGACATGACGGTCTCGCCGCTCCATACGGCCACGGAGGCGAAGGGCAGGAGCACGTTGGCCAGCATGAAGAACAGCAGTCCCAGAACCACCGCCGAGAGCGGAGTGAAGAAGAATGAAAATGCCGGTCCGACGCCGGGAATCTTGCCGGTTTGCAGCAGCAGGGCCATGGCCAGCAAGGTGGCAAGAAAGATCAGCCCGGCGATGAGCAGCACCCCCAGCAGTCTGTGGCTGGTGCACAGGGAGCGAACCACAGCGTTCATGGCGCTGGTGCGTAGGCCGCTGTTGGCGAAATCGAAGAGCATGATGCCTACGGCGTTGAAACCGTAAAAGACAATGGCCCAGCCCAGCAGTACGCCCATGATGATCAGGCCGAGGCTTCCGGACGAGCCGAAGACGTAGACGCAGAGCCCGGCGCAGAGCACCGTGCCGAACAGCAGCAAAAGCGCGCGCCAGTTTTTGACCGCTTCGATAGCGTCGAGCAGGGACATTGAAGACTTGGCGACATTGGAAAACGTCATGGGCATTCCCCCCTGGTTCATGTGGTGGTGTGTTCCGCCGAGAAACGCCTACTGGATGCCGAGCGCTTCCTTCTTTTTGCGCAACTGCTCGTAGATGTCGTTTTCCATTTTGCCGGGCGCGCTCGCTGCGCTCCCGCCGACCTTGTCGCCGTTGGAGTCCTTCTTGGCTTTGCCCTTCGCTCCCTCTGTCGTTTTCGCCGCCGCCTTCGCTGGCTGCGCCTTGTGCGCTGGCGTCGCGGCCTTGGCTTGCGCGCTGTCTCCATCTTCCGGCTTGTCAGACTGTGGCTTGGCTGCGTCCGTCGGGACGGGAGCCGGGGCGGCAGTTGCGGTCGGTGCCGGTTCGGCCGGTGTCGGTTCGGCTGCGGCATCCGTTTGGGCGGGCGTCTGCTGGCTGCGGAAGAAGAAGAAGGAGCCCACGGCGATGCCCGCCAGGGCGAGTGCGATGCACAGCCATTTGATGACCCGCAAGGCGCTTGAGGAGCCGCGCGGCGCGTCTTTGGCCGGTGCGCCGCCGCTTTCGGCGGATTGTGGGGCGGCGTTGCGCGACGCATCGCCGGGGTCCGTCTCTACCGTTTCCGCCGCCGGGGGCATGGGCGCTCCGCAGGCCTTGCAGAAGCGCGCGCCCGGCTGGACCTCTTTGCCGCAACCGGGGCAGGGGTTCAGGGCCTGGGGCGCTGGCTGGGGCGTCGGCTCTGGCGCGGGCGTCGGCTCTAGCTGGGGCATCGGCTCTGACTGGGGCGTCGGAGCCGGTTCCGCCTGAGGCTGGGGCTGGACCTCCGGTTCCGGCCCCGGGGCGACGGGGGGTGGCGTCTCTACAGTTTCCGCCGCCGGGGCCATGGGCGCTCCGCAGGCCTTGCAGAAGCGCGCGCCCGGCTGGACCTCCTTGCCGCAACCGGGGCAGGGGTTCACGGCCTGGGGCTCTGGCTGGGGCGTCGGCTCTGGCTGGGGCATCGGCTCTGGCTGGGGCATCGGCTCTGACTGGGGCATCGGCTCTGACTGGGGCGTCGGAGCCGGTTCCGCCTGAGGCTGGGGCTGGACTTCCGGTTCCGGCGTCGGGGTGACGGGGGGTGGCGTCTCTACCGTTTCCGCCGCCGGGGCCATGGGCGCTCCGCAGGCCTTGCAGAAGCGCGCGCCCGGCTGGACCTCTTTGCCGCAACCGGGGCAGGGGTTCACGGCCTGGGGCTCTGGCGCGGGTGCCGGGGCGCCGCAGTGGCGGCAGAACTTCATGTGCGGTGCGAGGGGCTGTCCACAGTTCGAGCAGGTCGACATGGCGCGTCCTTGTCCGGCTTTGGTGCGGCCGTGCGGTTAGTTGAAAAGGCCTCGGAGAAAGGCGTCGAATCCGTTCCGCTTGATGTTCTCTTCCTTCTCGCCGAGCAGGATGATCTCCGTGCGGCGGTTGAGCTGGCGTCCGGCCTCGGTGTCGTTCACGGCCACGGGGCGCGTCATGCCGAAGCCGCTGGCCTTGATGCGGCCCTTGTCCACGCCGCGCTCAATGAGCTCCTCCATGACGGTGAGCGCCCGCAGCTCGGAGAGCGCCTGGTTCATCTCCGCCTTGCCGACGTTGTCGGTGTGGCCTTCGATGACGACGCTGCTTTTGCTCTTGGTGTTCAGGATGGTGGCGACCTGGTCGAGGAAGGGCTTTGCCGTGGGCTTGATGTCGGCTTTGCCGGTGTCGAAGAGGATTCTGTCGCTGGACTGGATGACCACACCGCGATCGGTTTGGGTCATGCTGATGTCGTTTTGTGCGTTCTTGCCCGTGGTGGCGCAGGCGCACAGCAGAAGCGGCATGGCGAGCAGCAGGATGCGAAGTGGCGGCATTGCGGGTACCTCCTGATGCCGTGGCGGATGGTGTGGAAACAGGGCGTCGCCGGAGGCGGAGCGCGGCGCGCATCGGGTGCGCACACGGCGGCTACGGCACAGCCGCGTTCCCGAATATAAGTATTTTTTGGGGAAGGCAAGACTGTATGCGCGAATGGAACGGAGAATGCGCGAGACGGTCCACGCGTCCACGCCCAGGCGGCAAGCAGCGCTGGCGCCGATTGGCGCACTGTTGACCCCAGTGGCGTTTGTGGCCTATTTTCCTGTCTTGCGCCCCATGCCGCGCACGGCCCCGGCCACCAGGCCGGACAATGCCCTGTCTGTGTCGCCCTGCGTCCGCGTTGGGGCTGGCAAAGGGCGTTTCGGTGTCCGCCGTCCCCACGGCCTAGCCACGGAACGTTTCAACACAAGGAGCGCCCATGCGTGCCATCGCCGTCGTCGGCTTCAAGAAGTCCGGCAAGACCACCCTGGCCATGGAGCTGGCCGAGGCCCTCAGAAAGCAGGGCCTGAGCGTCACCCTGGTCAAGCATTCGCACCACGGCTTTGACGAGAAGGCCGACACGGACACTGCGCGTTTCCGCCAGCGGGCGGACATGGTGGTGGGGTTTTCGCCCGGCGGCAGCTTCGTCTCCTGGCCGAAGGAGCGGTCCCTGACCGAGCTCATGCCGCTCATCACCACCGATTTTGTGGTCATGGAGGGCGGCAAGACGCTGGGGGTCATGCCGCGCATCATCATCGCGGGCGATGAGGCCACGGCGGCGGAACTGGACCCGGAACTGGCGCTGGCCGCCTACGGCGATCAGGCGTTGGACGAGCTTATGGCCACGCGCGACGTGGCGGGCCTGGCGCGCATTGCGGTCAAGGCGGGCTTCCTGCTGCCCGGGCTGGACTGCGGGGGCTGCGGCCGCGAGAACTGCCGGGGCCTGGCCGTGGACATCGTGGCCGGAACGGCCACCGTGGCCGACTGCAAGGCCATGAACGCCAGCATCCGCATCACCGTGGGCGGGCAGCCCATGCCGTTGAACCCCTTTGTGGCGGGCATCTTCCGTAGCGGCATTCTGGGGATGCTCTCGGAACTCAAAGGCTTCACCTCCGGCACGGTGGATATCCGCATTGCGTGACGCCGCAGCCAAGCCACTGGACGCACACGGTTTTCTTGATGTGGTGAGCCGGGCCGAGGCCCTGGCGCTGCTTGTTGGATTTGCCGTGCTGCCAGCAGAGCGCGTGCCCTTGGGCCAAGCCCTGGGCCGCGCGCTGGCCGCGGAACTGCCCGCGCCGGAAGACCTGCCCCAAAGCGCCCGCGCCAGCATGGACGGCTACGCCCTGGCCGCGCGCGACGCGTTCGGCGCCACCGAAACCAATCCGGCTTACCTGGACTGCGTGGCCGATCTGCGCATCGACTGGCGCGCGGACGACGGCCAGGTGCGCCTGGGCCCCGGCCAATGCGCGCGCATCCCCACCGGCGGCAGCCTGCCGGAAGGGGCCGACGCGGTGGTCATGGTGGAGCACACCGGCCTTCTGGACGCGGCGGGCGACGCGGGCACCGTGGAGGTGCGCAAGAGCGCGGCTCCGGGCGAGAACATCATGCTTCCCGGCGAGGACGTGCGCCGGGGCGAGGCCGCCCTGCCCGCCGGGCGCGTGCTGCGCGCCCAGGACGTGGGCCTGCTGGCCGCCCTTGGCATCGTGCAGGTCCTGGTGGGAGGGCGGCCGCGCGTGGGCATTCTTTCCACGGGCGACGAACTGACGCCCGTAAGCCACACCCCGCGCCCCGGCCAGATACGCGATGTGAACAGCCACGCCCTGGCCTGCCTCGCCGCAGAGGCCGGGGCGATCCCCGCGCCCCTGGGCATCGTGCCCGACGACCTGCCCCGCCTCACCTCCGCCCTGGCCGAGGGGGTGCGATCCTGCGACGTGGTCCTTATGTCCGGCGGCAGCTCGCTGGGTGCGCGCGACCATACCGTGGCCGCCATTCTGGCCCAGCCGGACGCGCGCATCCTGGCCCACGGCGTGGCCATCAGCCCGGGCAAGCCCACCATCATCGCCAGCGTGGAAGGCAAGGCGGTCATCGGCCTGCCTGGCCAGGTCACCTCGGCCCAGGTGGTCCACGCCATGCTGGTGAAGCCTTTGCTGCGCAGCCTGGCGGGCGCGGCCAAGGCCCTTTCCCTGGACCCGCCGCCCTTTGTGGCCGAGCTGGCGCGCAACGTGGCCGGGCGGCCCGGCCGCGAGGACTTCGTGCGCGTGTGTCTGGAGGCCCGGCCCGGCCTGCCGCCCCTGGCGCATCCTGTGCTGGGCAAGAGCGGGCTCTTGAAGACCCTGCTCGCCGCGGACGGCCTTTTGGCCGTGCCCGCCGAGGCCGAGGGCCTGTACAAGGGCGCGCTGGCCCCGGTCTGGACGTTGTAGCGGCGCGGTCTCCCCGGCTTTCCGCCCGATCCCTTGTGCAAAAAGGCGCGCTGCTTGACGCCGCGGCGCGGCGGGTTCTAATGAGCGCCACGGCCCGGCCCGCACGCGGACGTTCTTCCGTCGGAAGGCGGCCAGGCCAAGCAGCAAGGAGAATTCTCATGCCCTCGAAGCAGCGCACCGCGCCGGACATCCTCGCCATGAAGGGCGGCGGCAGGATCGCCATGCTCACCGCCTACGACTTTCCCACCGCCCGCCTGGCCGACGAGGCCGGGGCCGACGCCATCCTTGTGGGCGACAGCCTGGGCATGGTGTGCCTGGGCCTGCCCGACACCCTGGGCGTGACCATGGACCACATGCTGCACCACACCGCCGCAGTGGTCCGGGGCGTTGCGCGCGCCCTTGTGGTGGCCGACATGCCGTTTCTTTCCTACCACACCGGGGTCGGCGAGGCCGTGGCCAACGCCGGGCGCTTTCTGCAGCAGGCCGGAGCCCGCGCGGTGAAGCTGGAGGGCGGGGCGGAGTTCGTGCCGCACATTCAGGCCATGCTGGCCGCAGGCATCCCGGTCATGGGGCACATCGGCCTCACCCCGCAGCAGGTGGCGCGTTTCGGCGGGTTCAAGGCGCAAGGCAAGACCGCGCGCGCGGCCAAGGCCCTGCTGGCCGACGCCCGCGCCCTGGCCCAGGCGGGCTGCTTCGCCCTGGTGCTGGAGGCCGTGCCCGCCGAAGTGGCCGAGCGCATCACGGCGGAGATTCCCATCCCGACCATCGGCATCGGGGCCGGGCCGCGCTGCGACGGCCAGGTGCTGGTGTTCCACGACGTGCTGGGCCTGTGCCCCGGTCTGCGGCCCAGTTTCGTCAAGCAGTACACAGATCTGTGGACGCCCGCGCGCGAGGCGCTTGCCGCCTATTGCCGCGAGGTGCGCGAGGGCGCGTTTCCGGCCGAGGCCAACACCCGCCGCATGGCCCCGGACGAGCTGGACGCCTTCCAGGCTGACGACGGGACCGGCCAAGCCTAGCCGCGCGCATGTCCGTCGCCGCCCCGGAAGCCCTCACCGCCGCCGTCCTGTGGCACGGCTTGGCCCTGCCCCTTGCGCGTCTGCTCGTGTCCGTCAGCGTGGGGCTGTTCGTCGGCACGCTCATCGAGGCCCTGCACTGGACGCGGGCCGTGGCCAAGGTGGCGCAGCCGCTGGTGCGCCTGGGGCGGCTCAAGGACGTGGCCGGGGCCAGCTTTTCCCTGGCCTTCTTCTCGGGCGCGGCGGCCAACGCCATGCTGGCCGAGGCCCACGACAAGGGCGAGATGTCCCGGCGCGAGGTGGTGCTGGCCAACCTCTTCAACAGCCTGCCCACCTACTTTCTGCACCTGCCCACGCTGTTCTTCATCGCCGCGCCCTTCATCGGCCGGGCCGCCGTGCTCTACGTCAGCCTCACCGTGGCCGCGGCCCTCTTGCGCACGCTCGGCATCGTGGTCCTGGGCCGCCTGACCCTGCCGCCCCTGCCCGAGGGCTGCGTGGTCTGCCGCCTGGCCGACGACCCCAAATGGGACTGGCGCGCGGCCCTGGGCAAGACCTGGCGGCGCTTCACCAAGCGGCTGCCGCGCATGGTCTTCTACACCGTGCCCATCTATGTGGCCTTTTTCTTCCTCAAGCGCTGGGGGGCCTTCGACGCCCTGGAGGGCTGGATGGCCGAACATGTGGCCTTCCTGGCCTGGCTGCCCCCGCAGGCCATGAGCATCGTGGTGTTCCACATGGCCGCGGAGACCACTGCGGGCTATGCCGCTGCCGGGGCGCTGGTGCAGACCGGCGGGCTCACCGTGAAGGAGCTGGTGCTGGCCCTGCTCGTGGGGAACATCCTGTCCTCGCCGGTGCGCGCCGTGCGGCACCAGTTTCCGTACTACGCGGGCATTTTCAAGCCCGCCCTGGCCTTGCACCTCATTGTGAGCAACCAGACCCTGCGCGCCGCGAGCATCGCCCTGGTGACCCTGGCCTACGCCCTGTGGGGCTAGGGCGCGGCCGGAGCCGACGGCGGTTCACGCGGGGAGCGCCCCGTGCTCCCAGAGTATCCGCAGGCCGATGAGGATGAGCACCGCGCCGCCCAGGACTTCCGCGTACGTGCCGAGGCGCTTGGCCTTTACGGCCGTCTTGCCCAAGTGCAGGCCGCCCGCGGTGAAGAGCATGGCGGTGAGGCCGATGACCAGGGCGGGCGTCCACACGGACACGCCGAGCACGGACAGGCTGAGGCCCACGGCCAGGGCGTCCACGCTGGTGGCGATGGACAACATGACCAGGGTCGCGCCGCGCGTGGGGTCTCCGCGCGCCGCGTCCTCCTCCCCGAAGGCCTCGCGGATCATCTTGGCCCCGATGTAGCCCAGCAGCGCGAAGGCGATCCAGTGGTCGTAGGCCTCTATGTGGTGGCGCACCGCGCCGCCCAGCAGCCAGCCCGCCACGGGCATGAGGGCCTGGAACAGCCCGAAATGCCAGGCCAGGCGGAAGGTTTGCCGGGCCGTGACCTGGCGCGTGGCCGCACCCGTGGCTATGGCCACGGCGAAGGCGTCCATGGCCAAGGCCACGGCCAGGGTGAGCAGTTCGGTGTTGTCCATCGTGTTCCCTTTCTCTGGCGTTTTGGCGTGGCGCCGCGCACCGCGCATGGCGCGGCCCAGCTTCCCATGGCCGTGAAAAAACTTCGCATTCGAGCGTCCCCAGATTCTAGCGTCTCCTGGTTGGCGGGGATACCCGAAACCGGACGATTGATGCCCCAAAGTCGGAACCGCGGCCGCGCAGCCGGAATTCGCGCCGTGCCAGGCCACGCAGGCTGCTTGCGTCCGGCCCGGGATGCCTGCGCGGGGAAAGGGGGCAATCCTTGCGCCCGTGTGCGCAATCTTTGCCCTGGCGCAGTGACGGCCGCGCAGTGCGTTGTTGAAGAGGCGAATGATAACAGGATGTTCGTGTTGGCACGGCCTGTGCTTTTAGGGAGACTGAGAGGCTCAGCCGCAGTCCTGCGATCCGCCGACCACGGGCTTGACAATGGCGGACGCAACAGGGACAAGCATAGGCAAGCTGACAAGGAGCGCGCCCATGGTCCTCTTCGGTGTGCAAGGGCCTGTCCCCGCCGCCGCGAAACGTCGCCCGCCGTTGTCGCATGGGGAGTATCCCCGAGGATGACGCGGCCGTCTCTGGAATGGAAACGACCTTCAACCCCGCAAAGGAGAATCGCGCCATGCTGAAGAAACTCGCCACCGCCGCCCTGGTCCTCGCCCTGGCTGTCCCCGCCTTCGCCGACAGCGCCAAGGTCCCGGCCTCCGAGCCCATTCCGACCACCGCCCGTCCGGTGTCCACTCCGGCGGCCAAGAAGGTCGAGAAGAAGGCCGACAAGGCCGAAAAGAAGGCCGTGAAGGCCGAGCAGAAGGCCGAGAAGAAGGCCGACAAGGCCGAAAAGAAGGCCGAGTAGTCCACATTCCCCTGTCTCCCTCCCTCGGCGGCGCGGCCTTTTGCAGCATGGGCCGCGCCGCCTGTTCGCATCCTGTTGCCTGTACGGGCGTTCTGTGGCATCACACCGCAAACGTTTCGCAAAGGACGCGGCCATGCCCAATCCCCTGCTTGTCAGGCTCACCGGACGCAACGCCATCAACATTGTCAATGTCCTGCTCATCCTTCTTCTCGTCCACGGCGTGTGGGTCGTTGCCACCAACTTCGCCCGCGTGCACGAGCTCATGAACGAAATGGAAGAGCTCCTGGAGGGCATGGGCACCATCCTGGTGGCCCTGGGCGTGGCCCTGGAGGAACGCGAGACCCTGCTGAAGTTCCTCGGCGTGTACCCGCAGGGCCTCACCCCCCTGCAGGAGGCCGTGGACCATCACTGCCACGGCTACGGGCTGTTGCTGCTGTTGTTGGGCCTGTTCGTGGAGGTGGCGGTGTATGTCATCCGTATGCCCAACCTGGACACCATCGACTTCGATCCCCTGCTTATCGCCGCGGGGGCGGTCTTGAGCGCCCTTGGAGCCCTCGCATTGGCACGGCTTGCCTGGCTTTTGTGGCGCCTGCGCGAGACGCGGGCAGCCGCCTGAACAGCCTTGGTTTCCGAGGAACGTCCCGGCGGCGGATCGTGCCGGATTCTTCCCTTATGTTTCCGCGCAACACGCCGATGAGCGTGAGAAGCGGGAAGTGGTCCCGAGGCCATGAACTTTCAGACGCCGAGGAGGGCGGGTGGTGCAGCAGCCTGTCCTGACAGAATCCCGCACCGGGCGGTGCGGCCGGGGCTTTGGAGCCGCCTGCGCGCTTTTGGCGCTGCTGGTCGTGGCGGCGTTTGCCCCGGCGGCCTTGGCCTCTCCGGCGGATGCCGCGGGCATTCCCCCGTACCCCTTCGGCAACCGCTACAAGGCCACGGTGTTCGGCACCCCGCCGGATGTCCGCCACAAGATTCCCGGCGCGGACGGCCTTTCGCCAGAGACCCGCTCCATCAGGATTTCCGGGCGGCGCGTGCCGGAGCTGTTCTGGTACTGCGAATCCGTGGAGTACTCCGTGCTGGCGCAGAAGGGCGAGGCCCCGCTGGTGTTCGTCATAGCGGGAACCGGCGGCCGCTTCAACTCCACCAAGGTCCGCTATCTCCAGCAGCTTTTCCACCAGGCCGGGTACCACGCCGTGGGCCTGTCCTCGCCCACGCACTTCAACAGCATCGTCAGCCTGTCGCGGCACGGTATCTCCGGCTACGTGCCCTTTGACGTGGACGACCTGTACACCCTCATGGGCTGGGTGAAGCAGGACGTGGAAAAGCGGCTCAAGGTGCGCGGCTACGCCGTGGCGGGCTACAGCCTGGGCGGCCTGCACGCGGCCTTCCTGGCCAGGAAGGACGCCCGGGACAAGGTTTTCGGTTTTCAGAAGGTGCTGGCCATCAACCCGGCCGTGGACCTCTACAACTCCGCGCTGGTGTTCGACTCCTGGCTCAAGTCCGAAGCCCCCTCCGCAGGTGGGCCGGAACAGGCCGTGACCAAGTTCATCGACCGCTTTTCCGAGTTCTACCGCACCAACCACATCGGGCGGCTGGACTCCGAGGTGCTGTACCGCTTCTTCGACACCCTGGACGCCAGCGACGAGGAATTGAAGCAGATCATCGCCGTGGGCTTCCGCATCACCGCGTCCTCCATGGTGTTCACCTCCGACGTGTGCCTGGGCGCGGGCTACGTGACGCCCAGGGACCGCGCCATCGCCACCAGCGAGCCCTTGCTCCCGTATTTCCAGGCCGCCAGCCGCGTGAGCTTCGAGCAGTATTTCGAGGAGTTCCTGCTGCCCTATCTGCGCCACCGCGACCCCGCCATGACCAAGGAGAAGGCCCTGGCCGACTGCACCCTTGTGGGCATGGCCCGGTTCCTGCGGGAAAGCCCCAACATCTATGTGGTGGGCAACGAGGACGATCCCATCTTGAACGAGCGCGAGCTGGCCTACCTGAAGGACACCTTCGGCCCGCGCGCCTTTTTCTTCCCGCGCGGCGGACACTGCGGCAACATGCAGTACGCTGGGTTCGCCCAAAAGCTGCTGGAGGTCATGAAGCCGTGAGCAGGGCGGGCAGCATCCATTCCGCAGCCGCCCTGGGGCGCCTTGTGGCCCTGGCGGCCCTAAGCCTGTTGTTGGCCGCCTGTGCGGCCACGCGCCGCGATCCGGAACGCACCCTGCCGGACACGGGTTTTCGCACGGCCGTCTCGCGCCAGATGGACCCGGAGGAGGCCCGTCGCCTGGGCGAGCAGTCCATGCTCTACGTCTACGACCCGGCCGAGAAGGCCAACCGGCTCGTGTACAACTTCAACGCCCGCTTCGACCGCGCCGTGCTGCTGCCCGTGGTTGCGGCCTATGAGGGGGCCTTTCCCGCGCCTGTGCGCAAAGGCGTGTCCAACTTCATCAGCAATTTGAACGAAATGCCGCGCCTGGCCAACTGCGGCCTGCAGGGCGATTTGAACAAGGTCAACGCCACCCTGGTGCGCTTCATGGCCAACACCACCTTTGGCCTGGGCGGCCTGTTCGACGTGGCCACGGACATGGGCATCGACAAGGAGGACGAGGACTTCGGCCAGACCCTGAAGGTCTGGGGCGTGCCGGACGGCGCGTACATCGTGCTGCCGTTCTACGGGCCCTCCAACGCGCGCGACACCGTGGGCACGGCCGGGGACATGGTCTTTTCCTACTACCAGATGGAATATCTCTACGACCTGGCCGGGTTCTCGGACCACGCCCTGGCCGGCTACGTCAACACCGCCGTGCGGGCCGTGAACACCCGCGCCGGGGTGCCCTTCCGCTACTACAGCACGGACACCCCCTTCGAGTACGACATCCTGCGCTTCGCCTACACCAAGGCGCGCATTCTGCAGGCCCTGGACTAGCCTCCCGGTTCGCCGACAGGTCCGGCGACAGGCCCGGCCAGCAGGCGCAGCAACGCTTCCGCGTCCTCAGCGCCGCCCAAGTCGAGATGCTGGACCCGGCCCGCAATCCCGTCTCCGTCCGCCCCGTCTTCTTTCGGCAGCCCGCCCACGGTGAGCCGCGCCGCGCGCGCGCACAACGCCAGTTCCGCCCGCAGGCTTGGCGCGTGCAGATGCCCTTGCCGCAGGCCCTGCGCGGCCAGCACCTCGAAGCTGGCGCGCTCGCGCGCCTCGTCCTGGGCCTCGGCCCGGCGCAGCAGACCGTCCAGAACCGCCGCACGTTCGGCCAGGGCCTGGCGCGGCTCGAACGCCTCCCCGGCCAGGTCAAGGAAGCCCAGCATCCAGGCGGCCAACGCCGGAAGCTCGTCCTCCGGCTCGGCGCGTTCCAAGAGCGTGGCCATGAGGAATTCCCGGCAGGGCGTCCAGTTGAGCCGCCCGTGTCGCAGCAGGGCCCCCAGTTGGTCCGCCTGCGCCCGCTCCCGCCCGGCCAGGGCCCGCAGCAGCGTGGCCGGGGCCGTGGCCCAGGGCCGCAGCCGCCGCACGAAGTCCGCCACGCATCCGGCCAGGGCCTCGCCCAGGGGCAGGGGGGCCAGCGGCTGTTTGCCGGGGAGGACTTCGGGCAGCAGCAGCAGGACGGGCAGGGGGGTTTTCGCATCGGGCAGGCAGCGCGCGGCCAGCCTGTCGGCCAGGGCGCTCGCGGTCGCCTGGTCCAGCCGTGCCCTGGCCAGGGCTGGCTCCAGCTCTTGCCGGGTTTCTTCGCCTGGGGAAAAGGCCAGGGCCAAAAGCGGCGCGTGCTCGGCGCTGTCCGGGTCCGCCGCCAGCAGGGCGAAGGCGCGCGCGGGGTCGTCCACGCCAAGGGTGCGCAGGATGCACTCCAGGCTTTGGGCGTCCAGGGGCAGACCCTGTGCGAGACGCTCGGCCAGGGCGTGCTCAAGGGCAGGGACGGCGCAGGCCGCTTCGTCCGTCCGGGGGGCGGTGTCGCCGGGCGCGGCCTGCGGCCCTGGCGGCGCGGCATCATGGCGGTGTGGGGGCATGGCCTTCTCCATAGCTTTCGCGATACCCCGGCCGGGGCGGCTAGGCAAGGCTTCGCCCTGGCGCGCGGCAGGGATTCGTGCTATGCCCCGCGCAAAGAACCGTAGCGTGCGGGCCTGCGCGCCCCCGGCCACAAGGAGTCGCCATGATCATGAGTTTGAAACGCCTCGCCCCCCTCGCCTGCCTGGCCGCCCTGTTGAGCGGCTGCGCGCCCACCGTGCTCACCCAGCCCGTGCCCGTGTCCACCGACCCGCCGGGAGCCAGCGTGACCGTGGACGGCAAGCCCGGCTGCACCTCGCCCTGCCAGCTGGCCCTCACCCGCAACCAGGACCACATCGTCAGCGTCGCCAAGGAGGGCTACCGCCAGCAGGATGTGATCATCAAACGCCAGTACCAGAGCAACAAGGTGCTCCTGAACGCCATCAACCAGGGCGCGCAGTCGGCCCAGTTCTTCAAGGACGGCTGGATGGGCCTGAACCAGGGCGTCATGTCCATGAACAGCCAGGAGGAGACCGGCGAGGCCTACGTGCTCTCGCCCTCCACCCTGAGCCTGCGCCTGGTGCCCGTGGCGGGCTTTGCCCGGCGCACCGGCCCGGACGAGCTGGCCCAGGCCGCGCAGGCCGCGGCTTCCGGCCTTTCGCCCCTGGACATCATGGACCAGGGCGACCAGCAGATGCTGGAGAACGCGCTGGAGACCAGCAAAAGCGGCGAAGTGAAGGTGTGGCGGAACGCCCAGAGCGGCGCGTCCTTCTCCGTGTCCCCGGAGGCGGCCCAGGAGCAAAGCGGGCAGGTGCTGCGCTGGTTCGCCCTGGGGGCCAAACAGAACGGCGTAAGCGCCAGCGGCCGCTACCCGGCGCATCGCGTGGGGCGCGGGGAATGGGTGGTGGGCCTGCCCCCGGCCCAGGCCGCGACCGGTGCGGACACTGGCATGGACAAGGGCGCGCAAGACCTCTCCCGGCGCGAGACCCTCCGCGTCCTGGGCCAGGCCCCGCTGCCGGAGGCCAAGAAGAGCTGGGATCTGGGCTCGTCGAGCTCCACCAAGACCAGCACCAGCTCCACCCCTGGCGGCTCCACCACCACCACCACGACCACCAAGACCTCGGCCAAGGCCAGCGTGGGCTTCAACCCCGCGGGCTTGGTCAACGTGCTCGACGCCCTGCAGCAGTAGTCCCGGCGGTGGGGGCGGGCCTTACGGCCTGGCCCCCGCCACCACGCCTGCGTGATTGGGGCCGCTTGTCCCCAGCCGCGCCACCGGGGCAAGCCCGGCCGCGTGCAGCATGTCCTCGATCATGGCCGCGGAATACGCCTGGCCGCCCTCCGTGCCCAGCAGCATGTTCAGGGAGAACAGGGCCGGGAACTCCGGGCCGTCCAGGCTGTCGTTCAGCAGAAACTCCTGCACCATGAGCACCCCGCCGGGGTTCAGCGTCTCGGCCGCCTTGCGCACGATGCGCGCGGCCATGTCCGGCGCTTCACCGTGCAGGATGTGCGACAGCCAGGCCGCGTCGAAGCCCTGGGGCAGACGGTCCTGGGTGTAGTCGCCGGGGATGAAGGCCAGTCGCCGCCCATCGCCCTCCACGCCGTATCCCAGCCCGAAGCGCTCTGCCGTGGCCTCGGCGAAGGGGTGCGTGGCGGGCAGGTCGAACACCGTGGCGAAGAGTTCCGGGTGCGCCAGGCAGAAGTGGATGGAGTAGGTGCCGGGGCCGCCGCCCAGGTCGAGCAGACGCTTCTTGCCCGCCAGGCCGGGCAGGCCCGCGGCCTTGAGCCGGGCGTCCAGCTCCGGGGCCAGCCGCGGGGCGATGGCCATGGCCATGTTGAACATGCCCAGCAGAAAATCCTCCCGGTCGGCCTCGGCCCATTGGGGGCCGCCGCGCACGGATCTGCCCGTGCGCACCGCCTGCGCCATGTCGCCGAAGGATTTCACCAGGTTTCTGTGGTGCCGGATGATGTGCCCCTGGTAGCCCGGCGCGCCGCGCACCAGATAGGCCCTGGAGGTTTCCGTAAGTGCGAAGGCCTTGCCCGAGCGCGCCAGCAGGCCCAGGGCGCACATGGCCGTGAGCAGCATGTCCAGGGCGCGGGCGTCGCAGTCCAGCTGTCGGCCCAGCTCCCGTGCGGTGGCCGGACCGGCGGCCAGCGGGGTGAACAGGTCCAGGGTCACGGCGGCGTGCAGGGCGCAGGATTTCCAGTACGCGGCGGACATGGCCAAAAGCGGGCCGGGCGTGGTCTCGGGGCGGGATGGACCGGAGAGGCGTTGCATGGGGGGCCTCCTTCCGAGGGGTTTGGCGTGACGATAGCGCCCTGCGCCGGTTGGCGCAAGGCCGACGTTGTCGCCAAAACGTCACCTTCCGGTTACGGCCGCAGCACCAATGCTCCGGCCCGGCGCGGTAGGGCGGGGCCAAGGGCCGCCAGGCCCGAAACCCTCCAAGCAGGAGCATCCCCCATGCGCAACATCCCGGTTTGGGGCAAGGTGGCCCTCGGGCTCGCCGTCTCGGCCCTCATCACCCTTGTCGTGGCCGCCGTGGGCAGCCTGGGCATAACCCACACCGGCGACGCCCTTTCCGAGACCGTGTCCCGGCACATGCCCGCCCAGGCGCACCTTGCGGCCCTGCGCACCGCGCTTACCGCCATCCAGCGCGCCGAGCGCACCCTGCTCATCCCGGAGACCATGGAGAACCCGGCCCTGCTGGAGCAGCAGCGGACCGGCCTGGCCAAGAGCTGGGCCGATGCCGGGCAGGCCATGGCCGCCTTCGAGGCCTTGCCCTCCGCCAGCGCGCTTGCCGCCCCCGCCGCGGCGGACAACGCCACCGCTCCGGCGGATGCCCCCGCGACCGCCACTCCCGTCCAGCAGGCGGGCGATACGGCCGCTGGCCCGGCTTCCGGTTCGGGCGACCCGCTTTGGACGGCGTTCAAGGAGGCCTGGGAAGAGTGGGGCGGCAGGCACCACAAGGTGTTGGAGCTGCTGGAGAACGATATGCGCTTCGGGGCCATGGCCCTGTCCATGCGCGAAGCCCGCGCCTCACTGGAGCGCGTGGAGGCGGCCCTGAACGCCCTGGAACTGCGCGAACGCGAGCAGGCCCAGGCCTTCGCGGCCAAGGCCCTGCCCCAGGCGCAGCACGAGCGCCTGGCCCTCATGGGCGCGGCCCTGCTGGCCGTGTTGAGCTCGCTTGGCTTCGGGGCCTATGTCACCAGCGACATCAATCGCCCCCTCAAGAAGACTCTGGCCTTTGCCCAGCGCGTGGCCCAGGGCGACCTTTCGGCCGAGCTGGCCGTGAACCGGCGCGACGAGCTGGGCAAGATGGCCTTTGCCCTGCGCGCCATGGTCGCGGAGCTGCAGAAGGAGATCGCCCTGGCCGACGAGCGCGGCCAGGAGGCGGCCAGCGAGGCCGAGCGCGCGCGTTTGGCCGTGGAGGAGGCCAGGGAGGCTGGCCTGCGTGCCGAACTGTCGCGCCGGGAGGGGATGCGCCAGGCGGCCGGAAGCGTTTCCGAGGCCGTGGACCGGCTGGCGGCCTCGTCCCAGCAGCTTTCCGCGCAGGTGGAGCAGTCCTCGCACGGGGCGGGCGAGCAGTCGCGGCTTGCGGACGAGTCCGCCGCCTCCGTGGAGCGGCTGCTGGCGGGCGTGGCCGAGGCCGGGGCCGGGGCGTCGCGCGCGGCCGATACGGCCGAGACCGCCCGTGACATGGCCGGGCAGGGGGCCAAGGCCGTGGGCCAGGTGGCCCGGGTGGTGGCCGCCGTGCAGGACCGCGCCGAAGCCCTGCGCCACAGCATGGACGCCCTGCGCGCCAAGAGCGAGGACATCGGCCGCATCATCACCGTCATCGACGACATCGCCGACCAGACCAACCTGCTGGCGCTGAACGCCGCCATCGAGGCCGCGCGCGCGGGCGACGCCGGGCGCGGTTTCGCCGTGGTGGCAGACGAGGTGCGCAAGCTGGCGGAAAAGACCCAGGCCGCCACCCGGCAGGTGGGCGAGGCCGTGCGCGGCATCCAGGGCGAAACCAGAGCCAGCCTGGAGCAGGTGGACCAGGCCGGAAGCGCCGTGGCCGAGGCCACGAGCCAGGCCGACGCTTCGGCCCGCACCCTGGAGGACATCGTGGCCCTGTCCGAGCGCACCTCGCGGGAGATACGCGCCATGGCCGAGGCCAGCGGCCAGCAGGAGCAGGCCGGGCGCGAGGTGGGCGAGGGCGTTGGGCACATGCGCGCCATCAGTTCCCAGACCAGCAGGGCCATGGAGGAGTCCGCCCGCGCCGTGGCCGAGCTGGCGCGGCTGGCCAGGGGACTTGGAGAGGTGGTGGAGCGGATCCGCGCCGATGCGGACGACGCTGGGCCTGGTGACGGGATTCTGGCGGGCTCCATGCTGGCGGCCTAAATGCGCATTGGCGTAACAGGCTGTATTTAGGCGGCCTTTCTTGTTTGCTAGACTGTACGCATTGCTGGCACTTCCCTTGCACGTTTAGCGCTGAGCCACGGCCTTCCGGCCGGTGCCGCATCGCCAACCACAGGGGGGAGCACATGGAAGACATCGCCCAGGTCCGGGCCAAGCGCGCCCGCATCGACGCCATTGTTGACGCCCGCCTGCGGGCGGGGAACTTCCGGCACGAGGTGGCCGGATTCGTGCCGCGCGGGGCGAAGAACATTTTGGACTACGGTTTCGGCGACGGCTCGTTGCTGTTGTGGCTGCGCCGCGAGAAGCACTGCACCGGCCTCTATGGCGTGGAGGTGGACCCTGGCGCCATACAGGCGGTGGACGGGCTGTACGACAGGACTTGGCTTGTCGACCTGAACCGCGAGGACGCGCACCTGGGGCCGGAATACGAGGGTTTCTTCAGCCACATCCTTATGCCCATGTCGCTGGAGCACACCTACGACCCTTGGTTCGTGCTCAAGAAGATGAACCGCTATCTGGCCCCGGGCGGCAGCATCATTGTGGAAGTGCCCAACGCCCAGTCCTGGGAATGCGCCTACCGCCTGCTCACCGGCGATTTCCCGTATGTTTCCGGCGGCACCTGGGATTTCTCGCACATCCGCTGGTACACCCTGAAGAGCCTGGCCGACCTGGGCCATGTATGCGGGTTCCGGCTCACCAGCTACGATCTGCTCTTCCCCGGACAGGTGGATCTGGAGGCCGTGCGCGCACGGGAATCCATCACCAGCCTGGAACTGCCGCCAAGGGAGCTGCAAAGCTCCTGCCCGCGCATCCGGCTGGAGTTTCCCGTGGACATCAAGGAGGTGTATCCGCTGCTGCTGGCCCATGTGCTTATCGCGCGGCTTGAGAAGGTCCGCGAGCCCGAGGACCACGAGCCAACTGCCAGGCAAGGCTATCTGGAGTCCTACCGGGTGAGCTTCCGCAACCCTGCGGAGGGGGTGTCCGGGCTCATTCCCCACCCCATATGCCCGCCCCTGGCGGAGGCCGTGCGCGGCAAGGCCCAGGATCTGCTGGCGCGCGGCGTGTCGTAGGCCGCTGTCTGATTTTCCGGTGCAAAAAAGCGGGCGGCCTCTCCACGCCGGAGGGGCCGCCCGCTTGATTGTTCTTGGCCCGCGCGTCAGCGGGTGATCTCGGTGCCGATGCCGCAGGCGGTGAAGAGCTCCAGCAGCACGCAGTTCTCCACGCGGCCGTCGATGATGTTGGCCTTCTCCACCCCGGCCATGATGGCCTCCAGCACGCAGTGCAGCTTGGGGATCATGCCGCCCACCACCACCCCGTCCTCTATGGCCTGGAAGGCTTGGGTGCTGGTCATGGTCGCAATGAGCTTCTTGTCGCGGTCCAGCACGCCGGGCACGTCGGTCAAGAGGTGCAGGCGCTTGGCCCGCATGGCCCCGGCCACGGCTCCGGCCACGGAATCGGCGTTGATGTTGTAGGTGCGGCCCTCGTCGTCCACGCCCACGGGCGCGATGACCGGGATGATGCCCGAGCCCATGAGCGAGGTGAGCACCCCGGTCTCGATGGCCGTGACTTCGCCCACCATGCCCAGGTCGATGATCTCGGGCGGGGCGGATTCGCGGCTGACGGCCAATTCCTTCTTTTCCGCGCGGATGAGCATTCCGTCCTTGCCGGACAGGCCCACGGCGCGTCCGCCCGCAAGGTTGATGAGATTCACGATCTCTTTGTTCACCTTGCCCACCAGCACCATCTCCACCACGTCCATGGTGGCGTCGTCGGTGACGCGCAGGCCCTGGCGAAAATGGCTTTCGATGTTCAGGGCCTTGAGCATTTTGCCGATCTGCGGGCCGCCGCCATGCACGATGATGGGGTTGACCCCCACGTACTTGAGCAGCACCACGCTGCGGGCGAAGCTCTGTTTGAGCGTCTCGTCGATCATGGCGTTGCCGCCGTACTTGATGACCACGGTCCGCCCGGCGAATTCGCGGATGTAGGGCAGCATCTCGATGATCATGCGGGCGCGCTCGGCATCGCGCGAGATGTCGCGCTCCGGGCAGGCCGCGGCGGCAAACGCGGCCTTGGATTCGTCGGGCTGGGTCATGGAGCACCTCCGGCGGGCGAATGCGCGGAAAGGAGGCGTTTTCCAGGCCTTCCGCGTGTGGCGGACAATGGCCCCAAGGGGCGCGGCTGTCAAGAATCGGCGTGGGCGGGCCGCGCTGCGGCCAGGGGAGGGTTATCCCGCCAGCGGGCGGTAGATGGCGCGCTCGTAGCCGCGGCACAGGCTGCGGGCCAGCGCGCTGGAAAGGCCCAGGCCGCACAGGCGGCAGTACACGTGCAGCGGGTTCAGTCGGTGGGTGATGGCTTCGCGGATGCGGCGGCTCATGGTTTTCGCTCCTGCTTGCACGCCTTATCGGCGCATAAGCCAGGGCGCATTACTCCGGCTTGTCCGTGTTTGGCAAGACAATGGACTACGTATATTGGGCGCGCAGGGCCTGTTTACCGGAATGTCGAGTTGGCGCGCACGGTTGGCCCGTGTTTACGCCAGCCGGTCGGCGTGTTCCCGTCCGCCGTCGCTTTGGCCTGATCCCCGGTTGCCTGGACGCGAAAGATCCGTTTAGAGCAGTCGGCTGCGTTTCAGGAGGAGCACGATGGCCGTGGTCACGGCGGCCGTGCCGCCGGCCACAAAGGCGAAGGCGCTCTCATGCCCTTGCAGGGGCAGGTCCACGTTCATGCCGTACATGCTGGTGATGAGGGTGGGAATCATGAGCACCACGGTGATGGAGGTGAGCACCTTCATGATGTGGTTGACGCTGTTGGAGATGATGGAGGAGTAGACCCCGGAGATGGAGCCCAGGACCTCGTTGAAGATCTTGCACATGTAGATGCCCTGCCGGATGTCCGTGAGGGCGTCGTCCAGCACGTCGGCCTCGTCCTCGGTGAAGGCCAGCCTGCCCGCGGCGCCCACGGCCAGCCCCTTGCGCTCCAGCCGGTCGATGATGAAGTCGTTGGTCTTGAGGGCCGAGTGGAAGTAGGTGACGCTTTTCTGCAGGGACAGAAGCACCATGAGGTCGTCGTTGGAGCGCGAGCGGGCCAGGTCCTGCTCCACCTCCTGGATGCGCGCGCTGATGTCCTTCAGATAGAGCATGAACAGCATGGCCGCGCCCTTGATGAGCGCGCAGATGAGCTGCTCGGGCCTTACGGCGGCGTCTTTGGCGCGGATGCGCTCCAGGATGTCGGCCAGGGGCGCGTCGTGGCGGCAGCGGATGGTGACCAGCGCCCGGCGCGAGAGCACCACGCCCACGGGCATGGTGGAATGGCGCGGGCTCGCCTGGTCGTGATCCTCGCGGTCCGGTCCGCCGCGTGTCTCGATGAAGGGCGCGCGCAGGATGAGCAGGGTGGCCTCGTCGTCCACCTCGATGCGCGGGCATTCGTGCTGGTCCAAGGCGTGCTCAATGAGCCGGGCGTCCACCCCGGCCAGCTGCGCGGCGCGGGCCAGTTCGTCCGGCCCCGGCTCGCAGAGGTCGATCCACAGGGCTTGATGCCCGCAGCCGGGATGCTTTTCGTGGATGTGCAGCATGGGCGTCTCTCCGGAAATGGCGGTGGGTGCACGGCCCGGCGCAATGCGGGCAGGGCAAGTCCTAGCGCGGCGCGGGCGCGCCCGCGCGGCGGTTGGGTGACGATTGCGTGACGGCGCGCACGGGCGGCGTGCGTGCCGAGGGGCTAAGACCACGCCCCGCCCCGGTTTGTCAATCCCGAAAGGGCATGGTCCGGGCGGGCCTTGCCGCCAGGCCCGCATTGGCGTATTGGTGGCAAGAGAGCGTGGAGGGCTTCTTATGGACGGCATCTGGTCGGCGCAGGTCATCTGGTTCCTGGCGGGGGCCGTGTTTTTGGTGGCGGAGCTTGCGCTGCCGGGCTTTGTGCTGCTGTTTTTCGCCGTGGGAGCCTTCGCCGCCTCGCTGGCCGCGCTGGCGGGCCTTGGGCTGGGCGCGCAGCTTTCCGTATTCATCGCGGCCACCCTGGCCGGGGTGGCGCTTTTGCGGCGGCTGTTCTTGCGCGTGTTCCGGGGGCGCACCCATTCCCCCGGCGGCGAGGAGGAAGCGCCCGGCCTCGACGACGTGGGGGCGGGACAGTCCGCCGTGGCCACGCGGGCCATCGCGCCGGGGCGGCCGGGCGAGATCAAGTTCCGCGGCAGCTTCTGGCGCGCGGAGAGCCATGCCCCCATCGCCGAGGGCGAGGGCGTGGTCATTGTGGGCCGCGCGGCGGGCGACGCCGGGGCCTACCTGGTGCGCCCGGCCGCGGGCGACGAACGCAAAGGAGGCGCATGATGGAAGGCGGCGTGGTCATCCTGGTTCTTCTGGCCATTCTGGTTGTCATTGTCTTCGCCAAGACGGCGCTGGTGGTGCCCCAGAAGTCCGAGTTCATCGTGGAGCGCCTGGGCAAGTACCACAACACCCTGGGCGCGGGCTTCCACATCCTCATTCCCTTCATCGACCGCGTTGCCTACAAGCGCAGCATGAAGGAGGAGGTGCTGGAGATTCCGCCCCAGGTCTGCATCACCCGCGACAACGTGTCCGTCAGCATCGACGGCGTCATCTACCTTGAGGTGCGCGACGCCAAGCTCTCCTGCTACGGCATAGAGAACTACTACCAGGCCGCCATCCAGCTGGCCCAGACAAGCCTGCGCTCGGCCATCGGCAAGATCGACCTGGACAAGACCTTCGAGACCCGCGAGACCATCAACCACCAGGTCATCACCGCCGTGGACGAGGCCGCCCTCAACTGGGGCATCAAGGTGCTGCGCTACGAGATCAGGGACATCAATCCTCCGGCCAGCATCATGGCCGCCATGGAGCTGCAGGTGAAGGCCGAGCGCGAAAAGCGCGCCGAGATCGCCCGCAGCGAAGGCGAGCGCCAGGCCCGCATCAACATGGCCGAGGGCCAGCGCCAGCAGGCCATCAACGTGAGCGAGGGCGAGAAGCAGAAGCGCATCAACGAAGCCGCGGGCCGCGCCAGCGAGATTGAGATCGTGGCCCAGGCCACGGCCGAGGGCATCCGCCGCGTGGCCCAGGCCTTGGACGGCCCCAGCGGCATGGACTCCGCCCGGGTGCGCCTGGCGGAGAAGTACATCGCCGAGTTCGGCAACCTGGCGCGCACCAACAACACCCTCATCCTTCCGGCCAGCGTGGCCGATGTCTCGGGCCTCGTGGCCACGGCGCTGTCCGTGGTGGACGGGATGCGCGGGACGCATGGCAGTTCATCAACCGATCACGGCGCGGACGCCGACGAGGCGAGCCCGCTGGGCTTCGGCCCAGGCGGACCGCGCAGGAGCTAACGATTCATGGATCACGACGACAAAGAGACCACACGGACCACCGACACGACCACCGACACGACCAGCGGCCAGCCCGAGGCCGCCCCGACCCGCCAGTACGTGCAGGCCCCCGGCCTGACCCAGGTGCAGAAGGCCCTGCTTTTTGCCGAGGAACAGGCCAAGGCCCCCCGGCCCGAGGCCGTGGGCGAGATCGCCCCGGAGGACGCCCTGCCAGAGGCCAGCCTCGACACCCTGCCCCAGACCCTGCGCGAAGCGTGCACCCGCGCTGGCTGGAACCAGCTCATGCCCGTGCAGGAGAAAGCCCTGCCCTACATGCTGCAAGGTCGCGACATCATGGTCCAGGCGCGCACGGGCTCCGGCAAGACCGGAGCCTTCCTGCTGCCGCTTCTGGGGCGGCTCAAGCCCGCACAGACCAACTGCCAGGCCCTTATCCTGGTGCCCACGCGCGAACTGGCCCAGCAGGTGGCGGCCGAGGCCGCAACCCTCTTCGCCGGAACCGGCGTGGAATGCGTGGCCGTGTACGGCGGCGTGGGCTACGGCGCGCAGCTCGACGCCTTCAAGCGCGGCGCGCAGATCGTGGTGGGCACGCCGGGGCGCGTGCTGGACCACCTGCTCAAACGCTCGCTGTCCCTGGCGGACTTGAGCACGCTCATCTTTGACGAGGCCGACCGGATGCTTTCCATCGGCTTCTACCCGGACATGAAGGACATCCAGCGCTACCTGCCCCGGCGCCGCGTCCACTCCGCCATGTTCAGCGCCACCTTCCCCCAGCAGGTGCTGCGCCTGGCCCAGGAATTCCTGACCGATCCGGGCAGGCTGTCGCTCTCCGAGGGCCAGGTCCATATAGCGGACATGACCCACGCCTATTACGAGGTCCCCAGCATGGGCAAGGACCGCTGTCTCATGCGCATCATCGAGATGGAGAGCCCGGAGAGCGCCATCATCTTCTGCAACACCAAGGCCGACGTGCACTACCTTACGGCCGTGCTTTCGCGCTTCGGCTACAACGCCGACGAGCTCTCCGCCGACCTCACCCAGTCGCGCCGCGACCAGGTGCTCTCAAGCGTGCGCGAGGGCCGTCTGCGCTTCTTGATCGCCACGGACGTGGCCGGGCGCGGCATCGACATCCCCGGCCTGTCCCACGTGATCCTCTACTCCCCGCCGGAGAACCCGGAGAGCTACATCCACCGCGCGGGCCGCACCGGCCGCGCCGGGGCAGCAGGCACGGTGATCTCGCTGGTGGACGTGATGCAGAAGATGGAGCTCATGCGCATCTCCCGGCAGTACGGCATCAAGCTGGAGGAGCGGGCGCTGCCCACCGAGGCCGACCTGGCCGCCCACGTGGCCCAGCGCCTGTCCACCGTGCTGGAGGCCAAGTGGCGCGCCAAGGACAGCCTGGAGCAGGAGCGCGCGCGCCGCTACGCCGACGTGGTGCGCGAAATGGCCGCGGACGAGCACCAGGCGCTGCTGCTGGCCATGCTTCTGGACGGCGTCTACCAGAACTCCATGCACGTGCCGCCGCCGCGGCCGGAGGGCAGGAAGCCCGAGCCCCAGCCCCAGCGTCAGGACGAGGGGGCCGGTTCCGGGGACGCCCGGCCCGGAGGCGCTGGCCGTCGCCGCCGCCGCAAACGCTAGGTGGCCGCGCCCGTGGCCACCCTGCCGCCGGCCCGCGCCGCCGCCCTGGACTGTCTGACCGCCTGCCTGCTGGAAGGCCGCGATCTGCAGGCCGCCCTGGACACCGCTCTGCGCTCCGATCCGCTCTCGGACCGGGACGCCGGGTTGGTGACCGAGCTTGTCTACGGCTTCTGCCGCCTGAAGGGCCGGGTGGACGCTGTGTTGGACCGCTTTCTGGACCCCAACCGGCCCCTGCGCGCGGAGGCCCGGCTGGCCCTTGGCCTTGCCGCGCACGAGATCGTGCACCTGGACCGCGTGCCCGCCTACGCCAGCGTCAACTGGGCCGTGGACTGGGCCAAGGGCTACCCCAAGGCGCAGCTTTCGGGCCTGTTCAACGCCGTGCTGCGCCGCGTGGCCGACATGGCCGAGGCCGCCCGCACCCTGGCACCCTACAAGGAGGGCGCGCGCGACGAGGCGGAGGCCCTTTCGCGCTATTATTCCTGCCCGGAATGGATCGTGCGGCTGTGGCTCAAGGAGTATTCCCGCGAGGACGCCGCGCGCTATTTGAAGGCCCAGGCGCGGCCGCCGGCCCTTGGCCTGGCCGTGGACGCCCAGGCCCTTGGCGAGGGGGCCGCGCTGGCTCTTTCGCGCAGGTTGGGCGCGCACCCCTCGTGCCTGGCCCGGCAGGGCCTTGGCCTGGCCTTGCGTCCGGGCAGCTCCCTGGACGAGGTGGTCGACGGGCTGGAGCTTTCTCCGTCCGAGCGCGCCGCCGTGTACCGGCAGGGCTTTGCCGCGCGCCAGGCCCTGGCCGCCCTGTCCCCCGGCCAGTGGGAGGCCCCGGTGTGGGACACCTGCTGCGGCCGCGGCGGCAAGACCCGCCTTGTGCTGGAGGCGGGCGCAGGCCCCGTGCTGGCCAGCGACCCGCACATGGGCCGTCTGCGCGCCTTGGCGCGCGAGCAGGCCCAGGCCGTGGCCGAGGGACGGCTTGTGGTGTTCCGGGCCAGCGCCCTTGACGCGCCGCCGCTTTCCGTCCAGCCGCGCACCATCCTGCTGGATGCGCCCTGCACGGGACTGGGCACCCTGTCGCGCCGTCCGGACATCAAGTGGAAGCGCACCCCCCAGGATGTGGACGCCCTGGCCGACATCCAGGCCCGGATGCTGGACGCGGCCTTCCTCGCCTTGCCGCCGGGCGGGCGTCTCTGCTACCTCACCTGCACCCTTTCCCCCCAGGAAAACCAGCGCCAGACCGCGCGCCTGCTGGAAAACCAGCCCGGGGCCCGCCTGGCCGCGACCTGGACCACGCCCCCCGGCGCGGACACGGGCGAGTTCTTCTATGCCGCCACCATCGTCAAGGCGTGAGAGAAGAGACGTCGCGTTCGCCCAGTTTTTGTTTTACACGTCCGCCGAAGCGAGGTATGCGTTGGTCTAATCCTTCCATCCGGGACGGTTATGGGCGCGAACAGGAAGACGAAGCTGCCGGACGACTTGCTGCACGACCTGCCGGACGGCAGCGTGTTCCGCGCCGCCTTTGAATCCAGCAGCACCATCATGTTCCTCATCGACCCCGAGAGCGGGCGCATCATCGGGGCCAACCCCGCCGCCTGCGAGTTCTACGGCTACCACCCGGAGGAAGTGGACAGCATCGCTGCCACCCAGGTGAGCCTGCTCTCCGACGAGCAGCTCATTGCTCTGCTGCGCAGCCTGAGCGCCAAGGGCGGCACGCGCTTCGCCACCCGCCACCGGCTCAAGGACGGCCAGGTGCGCGACATGGAGCTCGACGCCGCGCCCATCATCCTGAAAAGCGGCCGTTCCTGCCTGTTCTTCGTCGGCCACGACATCACCGAGCAGAAGCTGGCCGAGCGTTCCCTCAGGCGCAGCGAGACGCTTTTGCGCGCCATTCTGGATTCCGCCGGGGACGGGGTGGCCTTCCGCGACGCCCAGGGCGTGTACCGCGAGGCGAACCCGGCCTTTTGCCGCATGGCGGGCCTGCCCTGCGGCGAGATCATCGGCCAGCGGCCCGACGGCCTGTTCGACCGGCGCGAGGTGGCGCAAAGCGTGGAGCGCGACCGCCGCGACGCGGACCGGGCCGATCTGCCTGTCTCCTACGAGCTGGATTGGACCGGCCCGGAAGGCGAGCGGCACATCAGCGTGCAGCGCTCCCCGGTGCACGACCCCACGGGCGAGCGCCTGGGCGAGGTGTCCATCAGCCGCGACATTACCGAACGGCGTTTGGCCGAGGCCTCCCTGGCCAAGAGCGAGGGGCTTTTGCGGGCCATGCTCCAGTCCGCCCAGGACTGCATCTTCGTCACCGACGAGAACGACGTGCTGCGCGAGCTGAACCAGAGCTTTTGCACCCATGTGGGCCTTGCGCGCGAAGCGCTTGTGGGACGGCACCTTTCCGCCGCCTTCGAGGGCGAGGTGCTGCGCATCCAGCTTTCCACCAGCGCCCTGGCGCGCAAGACGCGCGAGCCCGTGAGCTTCACCCAGCGTCTGCGCCCCGCCGGGCAGGAGTACTGGATCAGCGTGGTCAAGAGCGCCGTGGTGGACCCCCAGGGCAATTGTCTGGGCGTGGTGGCCATGGGCCGCGACATGACCGCCCAGCGCCAGACGGAAATGGCCCTGCGCTCAAGCGAGCGCCGCCTGGCCGGGCTCATCCGGCAGGCCCCGGTGGGCGTGTTCGAGACCGATGCGCGCGGCAGGCTGGTTTTCGCCAACGAGCGGATGCAGCGGCAGACCGGCCGCACGCTGGAGGCGCTCTCCGGTCTGCGCTGGCTGGACTGCATCATACCCGAGGACCGCGAGGAGTTTCTGGCCCTGTGGAGCGACGCCCTGGCCAACAAGCGCGAGGTGGACCGCGAGGTGCGCATGACCAACGCCCGGGGCAAGGCCCAGTGGCTGTCCTGCCGCATCCGGCCCATGACCGACGGCGCCAGCCGCTTCAGCGGCTACATGGGCGTGCTGGGCGACATCTCCGAGCGCAAGAAGGCCGAGGGGATGCGGTCGGACGTGGAAAGCGTGGTGCGCCACGACCTCAAAAGCCCGCTGGCTTCTGTGCAGAACGCCATGGAGCTGCTGGAGCTGCTGGGGCCGCTTACCCCGGAGCAGGGTCAGGTGGTGGCCGAGGTGCGCACGCTCACCCGCCGACTGCAGGATCTGATTCTGCTGTCCATAGACCTGCACGCCATGGAGGCCGGTGTGTTCAAGCCCGCGCTCACCCCGGTGGATCTCTGCGCCGTGGTGGACGCCCTGCGCGTGGAGCTGCGTCCGCTGGTGGAAGGCAAGGCCCTGCGCATCACCGTGCATTCCGATTGTCCGGGCACGGCGTTTTTCGTGTTTGGGGAGCGGCGGCTGCTGGATGCCGTGTTCTCCAATCTGCTCAAAAACGCGGCCGAGGCCTCGTCCGAGGGCGGGGAGATCACCGTGCGCCTGTCCCAGGAAGGCCCGCTTGCCGAGGTGTTCCTGCGCAACCAGGGCGAGGTGCCCGCAAGCGTGCGCGAGCGGTTTTTCGAGAAGTACGCCACGGCCGGAAAGGCCACGGGCACGGGCTTGGGCACCTATTCGGCGCGTCTCATGGTGCGTGTCATGGGCGGCACCCTCTCCCTCAACACCGAAGAACCCGGCCACACCACGCTGATTGTGCGCCTGCCCGCGGCCACGGGCGCCGCGCAGGACGGCCCGCCTGCCGCCTAGCCGTGGAGCTGCACGACGGTGTGCCGTACCGCCTCAACCCGGTTGATTGGCTGTTTGTGGCGCTGCGGAGCGTGATTGCTGTAGACGGCATATTCATGGAGCCGGCGGGGCAACTCGCTGGCTGTTTCGTTTGCGCCTGCGCAGCTGGGGCGCAGGCCCCCTTGCGCGCCCGATTTGGGTGAAGCGTCCGGCCTTGGCGTTGGTCTCTCTCGCCGGGGCAAGCCGGTTCACGAACCGCGGCGGCCCCCTGTTTCAGGATGAACAGGCGGCGGACTTCCACCCGGCCGGTTCCGCACGGGAAGGCGACACCCCGGTTTGTCGGATGTTCGCCATGAGCGCGCCTGACACTTCTCTTCAAGCTGCTTCCTGACGGCCACATTCCCCTTTGCCGGTTTCGGGCTGGGGCGGGGCTTCCGGTTCCCTGCGCCGCCGGTCCTGTCCGCATGGCTCGGCCATGTCGCCGAAGCCTTTGCCCTTGTGGTGCGTGCGCATTTGCCTCTTCTTCGTCAACCGTCCGTCGCTCGGACGGACTCTGAACGTGTGCGCCATTTGTTGCGACACATCGCTCCATCTCAGTGATGCACGGTTTTCCTATCGATGTTTTGCTGTCGAATGGTCAAGAAAATCTATGAAACCATCAGCCGTCATGAAATGCCTTGACAGCGGATGCATTTTTTTTGCACTCCATTTCTGGAAGTACGTATCATTGCTCAGTTGAAAATCGGTTGTTCTTTCACAGAGTCTATGGTGCGAATGAAGACCAAACCAATGGGAAATGACCACGGCAATGTCCTTTTCCAGCAGGAGCCATGACGCACTGGCGCAGTTGCACAGTCATGCTGTTGCATAGCGACGCATGCAAATCGTGGCGCAGTGACGCGGTGGCGCAGACAAAGCAGCGGGTTGCGTCGAGGTTTCGCTGTGAAAGGACAGGCCCGCCGCGCCCGTTGCCCCAGGGGGGCAAGGCTCTCTGGCTGGGCGATGCAAAACGCGGCCTACAGCGCACGAGCCGGATGTGCGGTGCGTTGGCGGAACAAGGAACGCAAAAGGGACGAGTTTGGACGCAGGACCTCTCTCGCCGTCACCACATCGGCGTGATCGTTGGGTTCTTGTCTTGCAATAAGAAAGCTCGATGGGCATGGGCTGCCCAACGTCTTGGAGCAGACATGGCTGCTTTTGGAGATTCTTTTTTTGTTGTCCCTCTTGGGGACTCATAGGGGACGCAGACTGGGGGCTGAGCACGCCAGAGTAAAGGCTTTTCAAGCCCGGTGGGAATGGCTTCAGCGGCGTGCATACACGGTGCACCGCGTGTCCCTGGAAGAGCGGCAGAGAGAATAAAGCATCTATTGGGAGTGGAACATGCTGTTTTTGAAAGGTTCGACTGGTTCTGTGCACAGCGCAAGGTTGTCTTCATTTCCTCGCGCTGCCCTGCGGTATGCCGCAGCGCTTTCTCTTGGTCTCGCCCTTCTGCTGCCTCAGCATGGCGTTGCCGCTTCCGTTGATTATAGTTCAGATTTTCATGATGTGATAGGCAACGGGTCTGCTCTTGACTCCCTTTTTAGTATTGGGGGATCAAATAATCTTGCGTCACATGCCGAGAACATCTATGCATCCGGCAACACCGTGAACATACTTGGCGGTGCTGTCGTCGATTACGGCATATACGGCGGATATCATGACGGAACAACGACCAGCGCCGACCTTGCGGCCAGCAATAATAGTGTGACGATCGCCTCTGGCTTTGTGGGGCACGGGACTCTGGATATCTTTGGCGGATATGCGAAAACCGCGAATGCGTTTTCCATGACCGCCTCCGATAACACCGTGACCATCAACGGCGGAACTGCGCGTTACGTATACGGCGGCTACGCTTACATCAACACCTTTGGCGCCATCACCGCAACGGCCTCCGGCAATAGCGTCACCTTCAACGCAGGTACACTTGGAAGCATTTATGGTGGCTCGGCATACTCTCACACAGGCGGGACAACACACGCTGTTGCCAACGGCAATACCGTTGCTCTCAGCGGTGGCACAGTTTCGTCTGTTTACGGCGGGAAAGCCTATGCACATGACGGCAATGCTGAGGCCAAAAACAATAGTGTGACAATCAGCGGGGGTACTGTCCTCTGGTCTGTTTACGGCGGGTATGCCTATGCAGGGAACGACCCAGCACAGGCAACAGGCAATACCGTGACCATCAGCGGTTCGCCGAATTTGACGGCCGCAAGCCTCTACGGGGGAGGAACGGGGTTCGGTAATGCTGAGATTTTCACCGGCAATACGCTGAATGTGAAGACCTCTGGCCTGACGGCGGCTCAGCTAAAGAATTTTCAGTATCTCAACTTCTACCTGCCCACCACCTTGGCGGCGGGCGATACGGTGCTGACCGTGACGGGCACGGCGGATTTGACAGGCAGCGCAGGCCGGTCCTCCACCGTCAATGTGGGCATCGACGGTGGCTCTTCGTCCCTGCTGGCAGGGGACACCATCACGCTCATCAACGCCGGAACTCTGGTCACGAACAGCGGGCTGAACACCAGCGCGAGCGGCACGGGAATGCAGGGCGTGACCCTGCTCTACAACTTCGACATCTCAACCGTCGGCAACACGCTGTTGGCCACGGTGGCAGCCAACGCGGGGCTTACGGTCAACGAACAGACCAAGGCGCTTTCGGAAGGGTTTGTTTCCGGCCTGGGCATGGTGACGCAAGGCGCGGACGTGGCCGCCGGGCAGGGCATGGATTCCGCCGTTGCCGCGGCCAAGGCCGGGGCTGCGGCCGGCGGCGGCGCGCCTGTCGGGTTCGGCGCGGTTTCCGGCGGTTCCGTGCGGTACAATACCGGCTCGCATGTGAATGTGAACAGCGCCTCCCTGATGGCCGGTCTGGCCTGGGGAGCCAAGAATCCGCTCGGCCGCCTGACCTTCGGGCCGTTTGTCGAATACGGCTACGGCTCGTACAGCACCTATAATTCGTTCAGCAACGCCGCTTCGGTCAAAGGAGACGGCACCACCAGCTACTATGGCGGCGGTGTTCTTGGCCGCCTGGATTTGCCCGACAGCGGCCCCGGCCACGCCTATGTTGAAGCCTCGACCCGGGCTGGCGGCCTGCAGAACGACTACAAGTCATCCGACCTGCGCGACGCCTCCGGGCGCAGCGCGGAATACGATTCGTCGTCCATGTATTTGGGTTTTCATTTGGGCACCGGCTATGTCTGGAACATCATGGAGAATGCGTCCCTTGACCTCTACGGCAAATACTTCTGGACGCGGCAGCTGGGCGACCGCGTCACGCTGTCTACCGGCGACCCCATCGACTTTAAGGATGTGGACTCCAACCGGCTGCGCATCGGCTCGCGCTTCAGCTACACGATGCATGAGGGGCTCGCCCCCTACGTCGGCGCGGCCTATGAGCATGAGTTTGACGGCAAGGCCCGCGCCACCACAAACGGGTATAGCATGAAGGCCCCGTCCATGGGCGGCGATACCGGCGTCTGTGAGCTTGGTCTTGTGTACGCGCCGCTGGAATCGTTGCCGTTTTCTTTCGATCTTGGCGTGCAGGGCTATGTGGGCAAACGCGAGGGCGTGACCGGCAGCTTGCAGGCCAAGTACGAATTCTAGCCGCGGGAATGCCCTGCGGGCCAGTCGAAGGCCAGCGGCTCTCGTGGCCCATGGTGTGCCAGGATTGCGTAAGATTCGCCCAGGATTTCGCTAAAGCGCCCACAGGCGCTGCAAGAAGGGGGGCCAACGCTTTCGTGGAGCGCTGGCCTCGCTAGCCCGTTTCGCCGCGGCCCAAAAGCCGCAAGAGCCCGTCCAGAATGGTCCAGGGGTGCGGCGCGCAGCCCGGCACCAAAAGATCCACCGGAAGCATGGCCCCGCAGCCGTCGTGGGCCTCCGCATGGCCCGCGAACGGTCCGCCGGAAATGGCGCAGGACCCGACCGCGATGGCCACGCGCGGCTCGGGCGTGGCGGCCCAGGTCTTCTCCAGGCCCAGGCGCATGTTCTCGGTCACCGGCCCGGTGACCAGCACCCCGTCGGCGTGGCGCGGCGAGGCCACGAACTGGATGCCGAAGCGCCCCAGGTCGAAGACCAGGGTGTTCAAGACGTTGGTGTCCAGTTCGCAGGCGTTGCAGCCGCCCGCGCTCACCTGCCGCAGCTTGAGGGAGCGCTTGAACAGGGCCAGGCGTTCCGGCGGCAGGGCCTCTGCGTGCACAAACGGCCCGCCGCGCAGGATGAGCGCCTCGCGCCTGCTTGCGGACATGCGGAAGTCGCCCGTGAAGCGTATGGCCCCCTGCGGGCAGGCGGCCGCGCAGTCGGTGCAGAACAGGCAGCGGCCCAGGTCCAGGGACAGCCCGCCGCTCACGGGGTCGTCCAGGCGGATGGCCCCGGCCGGGCAGGCGGCCGCGCAGGCTCCGGGCGTGGGGCAGCCCGTGCAGGCGGCGGGGTCTATCTCCGGCCGTCCGGGATAGCGGTCCGGCAGAACGGGCTGCTTGTGCGGGTAGGGCAGGGTGCGGTGGCCTTGGCGCAGGCGGGCGATGACGTGTTGGATCATGTCCGCCTCCCTAAAGGTCGTGTCCGCAGTAGGACAGGCTGAAGCTTTTGTTGCATATGGGGAAGTCCGAAATCTGCTGGTTGCGCAGGGCCATGGACAGCCCGGCCCAGTTGTGGAAGCTGGGATCCACCACCTTGTAGGCGCAGAAGCGCCCGGTCGCGTCGGTCAGGGCCACGTGGCAGATCTCGCCCCGCCAGCCCTCCACCAGGGACACGGCCAGGCTTTCCGGGGCCAGGGCGCCCATGGGCGTGGCGAAGCCGCAACGCGACGGGCATTGGGGCAGGTGGGTCAGGCGCTCGCGCAGGAACTTGTCCGAGTGCAGAAGCTCAATGTGCCGCACAAAGGCGCGCCCGGCCACGTCGCCGGTCTGGGCCACGGCCACGGGAATATGGGAGAAGGCGTAGGCCCCGACGGGATAGTCCTGGCGCACGTCGATCTCCACGTCGCAGGCCCGCGCGGCCACGCCCACAAGCCCCAGGGCCAGGGCGTCCACGCGGGAGACCGGCCCGGTGCGCTCAAGGCGCGACACCACCGAAGGCGTGCTCCACAGAAGCTCCACCGCCTCCACGCACTGCGGGAACACCTCGGAGAGGTGCGCCAGCACCGCCTCGGCCCTGGCGCGGTCCAGGTCGAAGCGGGTGCCGCCGGGGGTGAGCAGCCCGCGCCCGAAGCGGCTGCCGCACAGGGCGGCCGTCATGTTCAGAAAATCGCCGCGGATGCGTCCCAAGAACGACGAGGTTGGCAGAAAGCCCAGGTCCATGGCCAGCGCGCCCAGGTCGCCCGCGTGGTTGGCCAGGCGCTCCAGCTCAAGGGCGATGGCCCGGAACACCTGCGCCCCGGCGGGAACCGGGCAACCGGCCAGGGCCTCCAGGGCCTGGCAGGCCGCCGTGGCGTGGCCGATGGTCGTGTCGCCGCAGAGGGTCTGCATGTGCTGCAGGAACAGGGGGCCGGGCCCTCCGACAAGCGCGCGCTCCACGCCCCGGTGCTGGTAGCCTAGGGATATCTCCAGGTTCAGCACGTCCTCGCCGTGGCACAAGAAGCGGAAGTGCCCGGGCTCGATGATGCCCGCGTGCACCGGGCCCACGGCCACCTCGTGCCCGCCCTCGCCCTGCGCCTCCATGAAGCGCGCCAGGCCGATCTCCGGACCGTTGGCCGAAGCGTTGTCCGGGGCGCGCTGGGGAAAGCGCACCGGCTTCAGCCAGGGGTGTCCCAGGGGGGTGACGCCCCAGGTCTCCCATATCTCGCGCTCGAAAAGATGGGCCTGCGGGCAGTCGGGCGTCAGCGCCGGATAGGCCGACCCGGCAGGGGCGGAAATGACATGCAGCACACCCAGGCGGTCTTCGGCCAGCACGGCCAGAAGCCGAAGCTCGTCGGCCACGGGAGCGCAGAACAGCGCCGCCAGCCGGGCCTCGTGCAGCACCGCCTCCAGCACCTCGGTGCAGAACTCCTCGGCCGGAAGGCGCGGCACCGCGCGCAGGGGAATGGCCTGGGCGTTGCGCATGGCTAGAACCCTCCCGTTATGCGCGCGGACGCGGCCAGCATGTCGGCCAGGGGCTCCGGGTGCCACAGGCCCAGCAGCAAAACGCAGAGCATGAGCACAAGCGGCGGCCAGCAGGCGCTCATGCGCTCGGCCTGGCGCGGTTGCGCCCCGTGCCCCTGCGCCATGCGGAAGGCGGCGGTGGTGATGCCGATGAACGCCATGGCGATGAGCAGCAGGTAAGCCCCGGCCAACAGGGGGCGCGGCCCGGCAAGCGCCGCGCGCAGGATGGCCAGCTCGCTCACGAAGGTTCCGAAGGGCGGCATTCCGGTGAGGGCCAGCACTCCCGCCACCCACAGGGGGCCGGACCAGGGCAGGGCGCGCACCGCGCCGCGCACCCCGGAGACCTCCTTGGTCAGGTACAGGGCCAGGACGTTGCCCGCCAGCAGGAACATGGCGCCCTTGGCCGCGCCGTGGGCCAGCATGTGCAGCAGGCTGCCGTGCATTCCCGCCCCGCCGATGCCCGCGCCAAAGGCCAGAATGCCCATGTGCTCCACGCTGGAATACGCCAGCAGGCGCTTGTAGTCCGTCTGCCGGAGCAGGAACACAGCGGCCCAGGCCATGCTCGCCAGGCCCAGGGCCACCAGCAGGTCGCCCGCGAACTGGGCCTGCCCGGCGGCGGAAAGCACCTGCCGCACGCGCAGAATGGCCAAGAACGACACGTTCAGCAGGCAGGTGCTCATGAGGGCAACAAGCGAGGGCGACTCGCTGTACACGTCGGGCAGCCAGGTGTGCATGGGGGCCAGGCCCATCTTGGTGCCGTAGCCCACCAGCAGGAACACGAAGGCCGCCTTGAGCAGCATGGGGTCCAGGCTCGGGCCCGCGGCCATGAGCGCGGAAAGGTGCAGCGACACCTCGCCGCCCCCGGCCAGGGCCAGCATGTACGTGCCGAACAGGGCCAGGGCGATGCCCACGGAGCAGAGCAGCAGGTACTTCCAGGTGGCCTCAAGCGAGCGGTGATGGCGGTGGAAGTAGATGAGCGGGGCCGAGGCCAGGGTGGTGGCCTCCACGCCGACCCACAGAAGCCCCAGGTTGGCCGCCATGCACACAAAGCTCATGGCGCCCAGGAACAGCAGCAGGCAGCCGGTGAAGCGCGCTTCCGGCGAGTTGGAGAACAGCCCGCCCTCCACCATGTCCGGCCGCTGGCCGCGCGTCTCGCGGTCCAGGTAGCCCACGGCGTACAGGGCTGCGGCGAAGAACAGCACGCTTGTGGCCAGCAGGAAAATCCTGCCCGGCGCGTCCAGCAGCAGCGCGCCGTCGAACATGGGCCGCGAGCGCCCGGCAAAGGTGGCCAGGGTGAGGGCCAGGTGCGCCACGGCGGCCGCCACAAGCATGATGCGCCGGGGCCTGTTCCGGGGAATCACGAAGGCGGCCAGCCCGGCCAGCCCCGGCACGACTATGGTCAGCGCGTCCAGCATCGTCCGCTACTCCTTGAGCGACGCCAGTCTGTCGGCGTCGATGTGGTCGAATTCGCGGTTGATGCGGAAGATGGCGATGCCCATGACGAACACCGCCACGAACACGTCCAGAAGAATGCCCATCTCCACCAGCAGTTGGGCCTTGCGCAGGGCCACGGCCCCGAAGGCGAAGATGCCGTTTTCCAGCACCAGGTAGGCCACCACCTGGCTTACGGCCTTGCGCCGGGCCACGATGCCGAAAAGCCCCACCAGGATGGTGAAGAAGGCCACCGGGGTAAGCAGCTGCGGCAGGCCCACGGGCATGGGCATCCGGCCGCCCAGCCACACCGAGGCGGCCAGGGCCGCCACCCCGAAGAGCAGCGAGGCTGAGTAGCCCACGTAGGGCTCCACCTCCGCGCGCACGTGCGCGCTCTCAAGGGAGCGGAACAGCAGCCAGGGGAACACGCCCCCCTTGAGCACGGCCGTGGCTGCGGAGACGGCAAGCGAGGAGAGCGCCAGCTCCCCGTGGCCCAGCAGCGGCAGAAAGGCCAGCCCCACGCCCTGGAAGGCCACCATGCGGATGCACAGGCCGATGCGGCTGGTGCCCAGAAGCACCAGATTCGTGAGCACCAGGCCCACCAGGATCAGTTCCACCAGCGAGTGCATTCGTGCATCACCTCAAAAGCAGTATCAGCGCCAGCCCGGAGAGCGCCGTGGCGCCCACCAGCAGGCGCGGCACCATGAGCAGCCGCAGCCGCGCCATGCTCGACTCCACCACGCCCACCACCAGCGCCAGGGCGAGGATTGCGCCGGTCCCCGCCGCCACGGCGGCCAGGGCCTCCCCGCGCACCGGGACGAGCACCCCGGTCAACACCGCGGCCAGGGTCCACAGCTTCACGCCCTGGCCGTACAGAATGAAGGCGAAGTCCGGCCCGGAATGGTCCAGCACCATGACCTCGTGGATCATGGTCAGCTCCAGGTGGGTGTTGGGGTCGTCCACCGGGATGCGGCAGGTCTCGGCCAGCAGCACCAGGAACAGCGCCGAGGCCGTGAGCGCCAGCACCGGGGCGGCGGCCTCCCAGCGCGCGGCGTCGATGCGGGCGAGCATCTCCGCCAGGGAGTAGGCGCCGGTGGCCTGGGCCAGGGCGGCCAGGCCCAGCACCTGGGCCAGTTCCGCGGGCACGGCGAACTGCATCTCGCGGCTGGCGCCCATGCCCTCGAAGCTGGAGCCCGTGTCCAGGGCGGCGGCGGCGGTGGCGAAGCGCGACAGGGACAGAAGCCCGGCGAAGAGGAACAGGTCGCCCTCGAAGGAGATGAGCCCCGGCTGTCCGCCCAGGGGGGCCAGGGCCAGGGCGCACAGGGCGCAGGCCAGACCCAGGGTCGGGCCCAGGGCGAAGGCCCAGCTGGTGCTGCGGCTTATCACCGCGCCCTTGCGCAGCAGCTTGGCCAGGTCGAAGTAGCTCTGCAGCAGGGGCTGGCCCGTGCGCCCGGCGAACTTGGCCTTCACGCGGTTGATGATCCCGAAGAGCAGCGGGCACAACAACAGGCCAAGGACCATGCGCGGCAAGGCGTCCAGGTGGAGCGCGGTCTGGGCGGGCATCAGGAAAGCCCCCATGCGAGCAGCGCCACAAGCGTGGCGGCGATGTAGAGCACGTACACGTGCACCTGCCCCTGCTGGAGCCGGTGCAGGGCCTTCAACCGGTCGTCCAGATAGCCGAAGAGCGCCAGAAAGCCCGTGAGGATGCGGTCTTGCGCCTCGGCAAAGTAGCCCGCGCGCGCGGGGAAAAGCCCCCAGGGCCGCGTGGCCTGGCCGAAGGAGCCGGTGAGCGCCCGGAACATGTCCGCCAGGGGCTGGGCGAAGGACGAATAGGTGTACTGGATGCGCGCGGTGGGCGCGATGTACCCGCAGTCCCAGGTGGGGCCGTGGCGCAGGTCGCGGCCGCGCAAAAGTCCCCGGCGCAGCAGCAGGATGCCGCCCAGCAGCGCCAGCAGCAGGGTGAAGGCCATGCTTGCGCTCAAAAGGCCCTCCACAAGGCTTGCGCCCTGTTCCGGCGCGCCGGGCAGATGCGGGGCCAGGGCGCGCAGGGCGGTTTCCAGCAGCAGGGGCGCGCCCAGGCCGAGGAACAGGCCGAATGTGGCCAGGGCCGCCATGGGCAGGCGCATGGCAACGGGGGATTCGTGGGCCGCTGCCGCCGTTTGGCTGCGGGGTTCGCCCAGGAACACCACGCCAAAGGCCCCCACGAAGACCGCCGCGGCCAGCCCGGCGCACAGCACCAGCACGGAGAGCACCGCCAGGCTGGGGATGTCCAGGCTGGGAGTGGGGAGCAAGAGGCCCTTCACGGCGGCCAGGCCAAGGGTCAGCTCCGAGGCGAAGCCGCCCAGGGGCGGCAGTCCGCAGATGCCCAGCGCCCCCACCAGAAAGGCCGCGCCCGTGGCCGGCATCCGCCGCATGACGCCGCCCAGGCGGTCCATGCGGGGCTCGCCCGTGCCGTGCAGCACGCTGCCCGCGCAGAAAAAGAGCAGGGATTTGAATACCCCGTGGTTCACCACATGGAGGAGCGCGGCGGAAAAGCCCAGGGCGGCGATAAGCGGAGCGTCGCAGGCGCGGCCCAGCGCCCCGAGCCCAAGGCCCAGGAGCATCAGCCCGGCGTTCTCCATGCTGGACCAGGCCAGCAGGCGCTTGAGCTCCGCCTGGCCCAGGGCCCCGCACACGCCCAGCACCGCCGTGGCCCCGCCCAGGGCGATGAGGGTCCAGCCCCACCAGGGCTCCGGGGGCAAGGCCAGCAGCACGCGCAGGATGCCGTACACGCCGGTCTTGATCATCACGCCGGAGAGCACGGCGGACACATGGCTCGGCGCGGCGGGGTGCGCCTCGGGCAGCCATACGCCAAGCGGGGCCAGGCCCGCCTTGGAGCCGAAGCCGACGAGGGCCAGCAGAAAGGCCAGCCCGGCCGCGACGCCCGCGCCCGGCAGGGCCGTCAATTCCGCGCCGGGGCCGCTGGCAAGGCCGGGGGTCGGCGGCCAGGCCGCGCCCGGCAGCAGGCACAGGGCCAGCAGGAAGGCCGCGCCCAGGTGCGAGGCGATGAGGTAGATGCGTCCGGCACGGCGCACCTGGGCCTCGGCGTCCTCCATGCACACCAGGAAATAGGACGAGAGCGCCATGCCCTCCCAGAACAGCAGCAGGAGCAGCGGATCGCGCGCGGTGAACACCCCGGCGATGCACGCGGCGAGGATGTTGTAGAAGAACCAGGGCGGCCCGATGCGCTTGCGGCCCTCCAGATTGGCCAGGTAGCCCCGGCCGTACACCGCGCCCAGGGCGACGAGGACCAGCGCCGGGACCAGGAACATGGCGGAGATTCCGTCAATGGCGAGCGAGCCCAGGCCCCAGGGAGGCGGCCAGGCCAGGCGGAGCTCCCAGTCCTGCGGGGCGACCAGGGCCTGCGCGGCGGGGACAAGGCCCAACAGGCAGCCCAGCACGGCGCTGCCCGCGCCCACGGCGTTGGCGGCGCGGAAGGAGCGCGGCAGCAGTGCGGCCAGCGCGCCAAGCAGGAAGGTCAGCAGGCAGGCGGCGAAGAGGGTCATTGGCGTCTCCCCCGGCGGGCGGCGGCGCTGTCGTGCGCGTGTTCCGCGGCGGCCGCGGCGGTGAGCAGGGCGGCCTCGGACGCGCGGGAAAGCACGGCCTGCCGGAAATCGGCGTCGCGCAGGGCCGCGGCCAGAAGGGCGAGCAGCGTCAGGTGCGCGCGCACCGTGGGCGAGGCCAGCACGAACACGGCCTCGATGGGCGCGTTGTCCGGGGTGGGCACGGCGGAAAGCGGCAGGGGCCGGGCCGGATAGACCAGCACGATGCGCGGGGTTTCGCCCAGGATGAGCGGGGCGCGCACGTGCGGGGCCAGCACGCCGCCGCCAACGGCCGTGATGCCCGTGGCCTCGCGGGCCAGCAGCATGGCAAGGACCAGTTCGCGCTGGTGCTCGGGCGCATCGGGGATCATGTGCCCCACCACCGGGCAGAGCAGTTCCGGCAGGGTGTTGGCGCAGATGCCCCGCATCACCCCACCGGCGCGCATGGCCCCGGCAAGGGCCGAGACCGTTTCGCGGGCCTGGCCATCGGCTTCGGGCTCCAGTTCGCGGGCCAGGGCCGTGGGGCCCATGCCGTGGTGCAGGGCCCACTCCAGCAGTTCCGCGCGGTTGAAGTGGTACAGCCCGCCCAGGCGCACGGTGGGCAGGCCCGCGTGGGCGATCCAGCGCAGCACCGTCTTTTCCGTGCAATCCAGGGAAGCCGCGGCCTCCCGCAGGGTGAGCCTCATGCCGCATCCTCGTCGTCCGCTTGTGACCAAGCGGTCAAATCGTGGCCGAAAGGCTATGGCGCAGAAGCACGCCTCGCCACGGAGAACGGCTGCGCCACCAGCATGACCGAGCGGTCAAATGCTGGGCGTCACCTATTTCCGGCCACTGGTTGCGAAAACCGACACACAAAATGCTTTTGCGTGGCGTTTGTCAACCAGGAAAATGCGGGGGGTCAGGGTTCTCGGCAGTAGTCCATGGCCCGCGCATCCTTCAGGCGTTGGCATTGCCCCAGGGCGCAGGCCCGTCCATAGTCCTCGCACATGCCACGCACATCGCCCATTTGCGAGCGTGCCACGCCCCGGTTCGCGTAGGCCGTGGCCTGCCCGGCGTCCAGGGCGATGGCGCGGGTGAAGTCCGCCTCGGCTTCCTGGTGTCGGCCCTGTTCGTCCCGCGCCACGCCCCGGTTGATCCAGGCCACGGGGTCGTCCGGGGCAAGCTGGATGGCGCGGGTGAAGCTGGCCTCTGCGGCGCGGGGCTGGTCCAGAAGGAAGAAGGCGTCGCCTTGCGCCAGCAGGGCGGGCGCGTGGCGTGGGTCGAGCATGAGCGCGGTCCGGTAGTCCTCCAGGGCGCGCTCCATGTGCCCCAGCAGGGCGAGGCTCAGGCCACGCTCCACAAAGGGTTGGGGCTGGCGGGGGGTGCGCAGGATGAGCCGGTTGGCCTCGGCCACGGCGTCTTCGGGCCTTCCGGCCTGGCGCAGGGCGCGCACGGCTTCCAGGTCGGCAGCTGCAGGGGCGCTGCGCAGGGCCGGGGCGGCGTCGAGTTGGCCCTGCCCGGAGGGCGGCGCAGGGGCCTGCGCGCAGCCCGCCAGCAGCGCCGCCAGCAGCGCCGCCAGCAGTCTGGCCAAAACAAGGCGTGCGCAGGCGCGTGCGGCCTTGGGGCCATGGGGCAGAGCGGGACGCGGGGCCATATGGTCCTCCTGCCCGCGCGGACGGGTCCGGACCGCTGGTCGGGCGCGGTACGCCCGGGGGGGTTGACGGCGGCGGTGAAAACGCGTCATGCACGGCTGTTCTCCCACGCTAGCGAGGTTTCCCATGTCCCGCAATACAATAGTGACCGTTCTCGTGTTCGCCCTCACCTACGTGGGGAGTTTTTATTTTCGCATCCATGTGGTGGACACCCCGGTGGGTGTGGATGGGGGAGGCGTCTTGTTTGGGGCCGCTCGCCAGGCCATGCTCTGGGGGCAGCTTTCCGGGGCCTGGGGAGTTGGCAGCCTCGTCGCCGGCCTTGCGGCGCTGTTCTTCGGGGGGCTTGGACCTGTGCTGGCCTGGAGCGTTTTGACCGCCATGGCCCTGTGCAACTACAATGTCGATCTTGGGGCCATCGGCTTTGTGCTGGGCTTTTTGCGCCTTGTCCGCTTCCAGCGTCCGGCGCGGGAGCGGTCGGCGGTCTAGACGCCCAGCTGTTCCAGGCGGGAGAGCAGCCGCTTGCTGGCAGCGTGCTCCGGGTCCTGCTCCAGGGCCGCGTTCAGGTAGAAGCGGGCGTTGCCGATGTCCTTGACCATGGCGAAGGCGCTGCCCATGTTGTAGGCCACGATGGGCGCCGTCTTGTGGAAGTCCGGGGCGATGCGCCGAACCTGCTCGTAGGCGCCTACGGCCATGCGGTGCAGTTGGCCGTCGGCGTAGGCCAGGCCCATGTTGTAGATGACGCGCTCATCGGACGGGGACACGGTGAGGGCCTTTTTGTAGTTCTCCACGGCCTCGCGCCACTTGCCCTGCCGCCGCAGGGCGATGCCCAGCCGGTTGAAGGTGACCATGTCGTCCACGGTGAGGTTGTCGCCCTTCATGTCCAGCAATTGCACATAGTATTTCTCGGCCAAGTCCGGGGAGGCCTCGGCCACGGATTCGGCGATCTCCTGCACCACGCGGTCCACGTGGTTCAGCGCCTCGCGCTGGGCGTTGGCGATGGCGGCGCTGAAATACTTGTCGGCGTGCTCCATGTCGTTCTTGCGCACATACACCTTGCCGATCTCGCATTTGCGCTCGGTGTTCAGCGGGCTGATGACGTCGAGCTTGCGCAGGTAGCGCAGGTAGGCGTCCTCGTCGAGTTCCTTGTGGGCATCGGCCAGCTTTTTGAGCGGCTCCAGGTACAGGCGCGCGCCCACGTGCGCGGTCTCGTAGGCGCGAATGGCCTCGTCGCGGCGGCCTTCGGCCAGAAAGGCGTCGCCCAGAAGCATGTAGGCCACGGGGCTTTTTTCCTTGAGCCGCAGGATCTCGGCGCTGATCTGCTTGGCCTTGGCCGTGTCGCCAGCCTCCAGGCTGGCGCGGGCCTCCTGCACCAGTTGGCTGATGCGCCCCTGCGGTTTGATGGCCCCGGCCATTTTCTCCACCAGGGTGTCGATGCTCACGGGCTTGGTGAGGATGCTGTCCACGCCGATCTCGTAGAGCTGCGAGAGGTCCGCCTTGCTGGTTTCCTGGGTCATGACCAGCAGGCGCGCCTCGGGGAAGGTGGTCTTGATTGCGCGCATGAACTCCAGGTTCGGTTGGCCGCGCAGCATCCTGTCCGCCAGCACAAGCACGGGCAGCTTGCGCGAAAGGCGGTCGCGCACGGCCTTCATGGTCTGGTTGGGCTCCGCGTACACCAAAAGGCAGTCGGTCTTGACGGCCAGGGTCTTGAACACCGCGGTGCGCATGGCGCGCACGAAAAGCTGGTCGTCGGAAAGCATGATCAGCATTCCGGCCTGGTTTTCAAGAAAATCGCGTAGATCCTGGTCGAGTTTCGGGGCGGCCATGGCGTCTCGTGCTGCTTGAGTGGCGGGGGGATGTGCGAACCGTGGACATACTGTTTTTGTCTGAAATACACACGTGGTTTGAAACTGTCGAGTGCGCAGGAGGAAAAATGGGTATGACAAGGCGCTGACGCCCGGCAGCTTTTTCTTGGCCGGAGTTGGCGACTTGAAATAGTTTAGAGTTTTTTATGATGGATAACCTACTGCGATTATAAATATTCATCTTGTTGGCACTGTCCGTGCATACCGCAGGGCCAAAGGGAATGTTTTTCGAACAAGGAGGTTTCCATCATGTCTTTGGTGATCAATCACAACCTGATGGCCATGAACGCGTCCCGCAACCTGGGTACCGCGTATGGCGCATTGTCCACCTCGACCCAGCGCCTGTCCTCTGGCCTGCGCGTGAACACCGCGGCCGACGACGCCGCGGGCCTGGCCATCCGCGAGCTCATGCGCGCGGACATCAAGAGCATGAACCAGGGCGTGCGCAACGCCAACGACGCCATTTCCATGATCCAGACCGCCGACGGCGCGCTCGGCGTCATCGACGAGAAGCTCATCCGCCTGAAGGAACTGGCCATGCAGGCCTCCACCGGCACCTACAGTTCCGACCAGCGCATGATGATCGACTCCGAGTATCAGGCCATGTGCTCGGAAATCACGCGAATCGCCAACGCCACCGACTTCAACGGCATCCACCTGTTGAACGGCAAGCTTTCGGGCGAGGCCACCAGCCACAACGGCACCGGCGTCGAGTCCGTTGGCGCGCTGAAGATCCACTTCGGCTCCGGCAACGACTCCTCCGAGGACTACTACTACATCAACGTGGGCTGCGCCACGGCCTCGGCCCTGGGCCTGGGCACGCTGACCGGCAGCAAGAACAAGTACACCGCCGACCAGATCGCCAACGCGGCCACCGAACTTGAGCGCGCCCAGATGCTCGCCGAGAACAACGCGGGCAAGAGCATCTCCACCCAGGAGCTGGCCCAGCAGACCCTGGAGGCCATCAACCAGGCCATCATTTCCAAGGACAAGATCCGCGCCGCCCTGGGCGCCATGCAGAACCGCCTGGAGAACACCATCACCAACCTCTCCATCCAGGCGGAGAACCTGCAGGCCTCCGAGTCGCGCATCTCCGACGTGGACGTGGCCACGGAGATGACCGAGTTCACCCGCCAGCAGATCCTGGCGCAGTCGGCCGTGGCCATGCTGGCCCAGGCCAACAGTCTGCCCAAGATGGCCCTGCAGCTCATCCAGGGTTAGCCGGGCCGCGGCCCTGGCGCCGTAGACCAAGCGCTTTCGCGGGCCGGATGGGGACGACGCTCCCCGTCCGGCCTTTTGCGTGCGCTATTTGTCCTGGCTGCGGGTGGAGGAGAGGGCGTGGATGGCAACCTGCGCGGCGGCCTGCTCGGCCTTTTTCAGGCTTGGGCCGCTGGCGCGGAAGCGCTGCCCGTCGGGAAGCTGCGCCTCCACCTCGAAGGTCTTGTGGTGCTCCGGCCCGCTGGACTCCACCAGGGCGTACACGGGCCGCTGGCGAAAGTGCTCCTGGGTCAGCTCCTGCAGGCGGCTTTTGCAGTCCTTGCCGCCGGGCAGGGCGGGGGTTTCGGGCCACAGGGGATCGAGCAGGCGCAGCACCAGCTCTTGCGCGGCGGCAAAGCCCCCGTCCAAAAACACCGCGCCGAAGAGCGCCTCCAGGGCGTCGGCCAGCAGGCTGTCGCGCTCGCGGCCGCCCTGGGCCTCCTCGCCTTTGCCCAGCAGCATTCTGCGGTCCAGCCCAAGGCCGCGCGCGACGCAGGCCAGGGTGCTGGTCTTCACCAGGCGCGAGCGCAGCTTGGTCAAGAGCCCTTCCGCCGAGTCGGGGAAGCGGCGGTAGGCCTCCTCGCTTACGCACAGTTCGAGCACCGCATCGCCCAGGAACTCCAGGCGTTCGTTGGAAAGCTCCGGGCAGCCCTGTTCGTTGGCCCAGGAACTGTGCGCCAGCGCCAGTTCGAGCAGCTTGACTTGCTTGAAGCGATAGTGGATGTCATCCTGAACCGAGGCGAGAATCTGGTTCACCAAGTCCTCCATGAAGGCCGCCCGCATGTCCGAATCCCAATCCCTGTCCGCGCTGTTCGCCCCGGCCTCCGTGGCCGTGGTGGGCGCCTCGCGCAGCCGGTCCAAGGTGGGCGGCATGGTGCTGGCGAATCTCTTGGCCGCAGGGTACAGGGGCGTCGTCCATGCCGTCAATCCCGCGGCGGCGGCGGCCGGGCAAAGTCTCGCCGGGCTCGCCCCCCTGGCTTCCTCCTCGGAGCTGCCCCACGGGGTCGACCTGGCGGTGCTCTGCCTCCCGCGCGCGGCCGCCCTGCCCGAACTGGCGCTCCTGGCCTCGCGCGGGGTGCGCGCGGCCATTGTGCTGGCGGCGGGCTTTCGCGAGACGGGCAGGCAGGGCTTTCTCGCCGAGCAGGAGCTGACGCGCATCGCCCGCGAGGCCGGGATGCTGCTGCTCGGGCCGAATTCCCTCGGGCTCATCAATACCGCCTGTTCCCTCAACGTCAGCTTCGCCGCCGGGCATCCCGCGCCGGGCGGGGTGTCGTTCTTTTCCCAGTCCGGGGCCATGTGCGTCTCCGTGCTGGACTGGGCCATGGGCCTTGGGCTCGGCTTTTCCAAGTTCGTCAGCCTGGGCAACAAGGCCTGCCTCAACGAGGCCGCCGCCCTGCGCGCCCTTGGCGACGACCCGGAGACCAGGGTCATCCTCGGCTATTGCGAGAGCGTTGAGGACGGCCGGGAATTTCTTGCCGCCGCGCGCGAGGTTGCGGCGCGCAAGCCCGTGCTGCTGCTCAAGGCGGGCATCACCCCGGCCGGAGCGCGGGCGGTTTCGGCGCACACGGGCTCGGCCTCGGGCTCGCCCGCGGCCTACCACGCGGCCTTTCGCCAAGCGGGCGTGATCCATGTGGGCGAAATGTCTGAGCTCTTCAGTCTGGCCCAGACCTTCGCCCTGCTGCTGCCGCCCGCCGGAGGCGGTCTGGCCGTGGTCACCAATGCGGGCGGGCCGGGCATTCTGGCCGCCGACGCCTGCGCCCGCACCCAGCTTTCCCTGCCCCGGCCTGCCGCCGCCACCCTGGAGCGCCTCTTGGCCGAACTGCCGGGCTTCGCCTCTTTGTACAATCCGGTGGACTTGCTGGGCGATGCCGGGCCGGACCGCTACCGGACCGCCCTGGCCTACCTGCTGGCCGATCCGAACATCCACGCCGCGCTGGCCATGCTCACCCCAACAGCCCGCTCCGAGCCCCTCCAGACGGCACGCGCCGTCATCGAGGCCGCGCACGGGCCGGACAACCCGCAGACCAAGCCCGTGGCGGCGTGCCTTCTGGGCGGCGCGGCCGTGCGCCCCGCGCGTGAGGCGCTGCACGCGGCCGGGATTCCCTGCTTCGACTATCCCGAAACCGCCGTGGCGGCCCTGGCCGCCCTGCACGGCCGCGCCGCGCGCGTGCGCCGGGACGAACACGCCCCCCCCGCCGATGCCGAGGAGTTCCTGCCCTGGGACGACGAAGCCCTGTCCATCATCGAGGCTGCGCAAACCCAGGGGTTGCGGGAGCTGGGCGGGGTCACCGCGCTGGAGGCCGCCCACGCGGCCGGGCTGCCCGTGCTCACCACCGGCCTTGCCCGCAGCAGCGCCGAGGCCGTGCGCCTGGCCGGGGAGATCGGTCTGCCCGTGACCCTGCGTCTGGCCTTGCGCGGCGGCGAGACTTCGGGCGACGAGTGCTTTGGGGCCGGGGTTTCGCCTCCGCTGGCGGACCCGGAGGCCGTGCGCCGGGCGTTCGGGGCCATCACCAGCAGCGCCGCGCGCCTGCGGCCCGAGGCCGGCGTGAGCGGTTGCCTGGTGCAGGCGGCCGCGGGCATCCCCCGCGAGGGCTTCCGCCTGGAGGCGGGCTTTGCCCGCGATCCCCAGTTCGGGCCCCTTGTGTCCTTCGGCATGGCGGGGGTGGGGTCCGATTTGCTTGGCGATGTTTCCCACCGTCTTGCCCCCTTGACCCGTGAGGACGCACGCGAGATGCTGCGGGAGGTGCGCTTCTACCCGCTGCTGCGCGGCGTGGGCGGAGGGCAGGTGGTTTCGCTTGCCGCCCTGGAGCGCCTGCTGCTGGGCGTCTCCCGGCTGGCGTGGCGCGCACCCGCCCTGGCCGGGGCCAGTTTCACCCCTGTGCTGGCCGGAACCGAGGGCGTGTTCGTGGCCGGGGCTAGGCTGGCCCTGGTCTAGCGCGCCAACAGCGCACCACAACCGCGCCCTGCGCGAAGGAGGGCCAATGCCCGGACTCTACATCGGCTCCACCTCGGGCTACTCGGGGAAAAACACCGTCAGCGTGGGCCTGGGGCTTGCGTTCCAGCAGGCCGGGCTTGCCGTGGGCTACATGAAGCCCGTGGGCGCCATGCCCATGGAGACGGAAGCGGGCCTGGGCGACGAGGACGCGCTTTTCGTGCGCGACGCCCTGGGCCTTGCGGCCGACCCTGCCCACACGCCTTCGGCCATGACGCCTGTGGTGGTGACCCACGATTTCAAGGTCGACGCCTTTGAGGGGCGGCTTGCGGGCGTGGCCGACGGCGGACTGGTGAAGCGCGTGGTGGAGGCGTACCAGGGCCTGGCCCGGGGCCGCGATGTGATGCTTGTGGCGGGCAGCGGCAGCATGTATTCGGGCAAGTACTCCGGGGTGGACGCCGTGAGCCTGGTGGCCGCCCTGGGCGGAGCGGACCCGCGCTTCGGGGCCCTGGTCATCGACCGCTTCGAGAAGGAGCTGAACTACGACCTGTTGCTGATGCTCAAGGAGCAGCTGGGACGGAGCCTGTTCGGCGTGATCCTGAACGACGTGCCCCCGGCCTATCTGGATGAGGTCTCCGGGCACCTGGCCCCCTTCCTGGAGGCGCGCGGCATCCCGGTCATGGGCATCCTCCCGCGCGACCCGCTCATGGGCTCCATCACCGTGGGCGACCTGGCCCAGCGTCTGGGCGGCAAGATCATCAGCGCCCACCACCGGACCGATCGCGTGGTCTCCCAGTTCTTGATCGGCACCATGCAGGTGGAGAATTTCATGCTGCACTTCCGCAAGAAGAAGAACGCGGCGGTCATCGTGGGCGGCGACCGCGCCGACGTGCAGCTGGTGGCCCTGGAGGGCGACTGCCCCTGTCTGGTGCTCACCGGGAACCTGTACCCCAACGATGTGATCCTCACCCGATCCGAGGTGCTGGAGACCAGCATCATCATCGTGCGCGAGGACACCTTCACCGTGGCCAAGAAGATGGAGAACCTGCTCACCCGCCACAAGATGCGCGACGCCGTGAAGGTGCGCCAGGGCGCGGAGCTGGTGGCGCGGCACCTGCGCATGGACCTGCTGCGGCAGAGCCTGGGGCTGTAGGCCGAAGCGCGCGCGCGGTCCCCCGGCCGGAGGAAAGCATGTTGAAACATTTTGTGGTGTTGATTGCGGCCGCAGCCCTGGTGCTGCTTTCTGCGGCGGGGCAGGCCGCACCCCAGGCGGCTGCGGCCAAGGCCCCGCAGGTGACCGGCGCCAAGGTGCTGGCCACGGGCGTGTTCTCCTCGCTGGTGGCCACCCGCGAATACGCCCCCTCCGTGGCCGACGGCATTCGCGACAGCGCGCGGGCCTTTGTGCTGCTGCGGCGCGGAACCATCGTGGAGGCGGGGCTTGAGACCGGCATCGGCCTGCGCTACCAGCTGCTCGGCCACCCCAAGGGCGCGCGGGTGCTGGTGGATGTGGTGGTGCGGCATCCGGCCATCGTCAACCCGGATACGCAAATGCCCATGACCATGTCCACCGCCCGCTACGAGCGGGTCATCGGCGAGGTGGAGCACAGCGTGTGGAGCTTCGACACTCCGGGCGACCTGGTGCCCGGCGAGTACGTCATCGAGATCCAGCACAAGGGCCGGGTGCTGGCCCGCGAGGTGTTCCGCGTCAGCGTGCGCGAGGACTAGGTGGGGCTTGCCCCTCAGTCCCGTTTGCGCACGTCCCGCCGCCAGGCGTTGTGCCGGGCGCAGCAGCCCTGCCCCACGAAAAGCGGGGTCAAATCCACGCCCGCCACGGGGTGCGCCACCAGATCGCACACATAGCGCGCGCCGGTCCATACAAGGGCCGGGCAGCGCGGCACGTAGCCGTAGACCTGCTGCGACACCTCGCAGGGGTTGTCCAGGCAGCACCAACCGCACCCCACGCAGGGCAGGGGCGGCAGTCCCGGGTCCTTGGGGCTGAAGAAATCGTCGTCCATCATGGTTTTGGCAGCATAGGGCAGGGCGCGCGCACTGGCAACCGGCTCAGCGCGGGGTCGTGGAGGCCTTGGGCATCTGGCCGGGAGTGGGGCCGGGCGGCCGGCCGGGCAGAAACGTGGCCCGCAGGAACGCCGGGTCGAAGAACCGCAGGGGATTGTCTGTCGTGCCATCGGGCAGCAGGTGCCACCAGCGGTAGCCCAGGGCGCGGAAATGCGCCCGCGCCCGCGCCAAGTGGCCCAGTTCGCGCGCGGCGGCAAGGGCCGCGTCGCGCTGGCAACGCGACGCGCTGACCGGGGCGAGCAGGCGCGGATGGAAGCCCCGGCGGGCCAGGGCGCATTTGAGCCGCTGGTATTCGCGGTGGCGGCAGAAACCGTCCGCCGCGCACAGCACCGCCAGTCCCATCCAGCCGGAGGCGGGCAGCGCCAGCAGCGCCGCGGCCGCAAGCGCGCCCTCGGCCAGGAATTCCAGACTGTGCTTGGTCAGCGCCGCGCCCAGCAGGGCCGCGGCCGAGCCCGTGGCGTGGGGCAGGGGCGCCACGCGGAACAGATATTTGTGGGCCGCGCGGAGCAGGGCGAACAGGCCGCGCCGGGCTGTGTGCTGGGCGTGCATGGGCGCAAGCCTACCCGTCCTGGGCTTCTGGCGCAAGGGGTGTGGCTGGCGTGCGGCATGTCCTGGGGGACAGCGGGAGTTGCGTTTTCCCCGTCCACGGGAGAGACTGGCCGTTGACGCCCCCCGTCCCGGCGCGGTAGACATTTTCGTCGCGTCGCAACAAGAGGGGGCGAGCCTCCCTTGGATATGTCCTTCCGTTGATTTTCGCGGAAAATGGGGTACAGTTTGCGTACCGAGGTGAGCATGGCCCCTTCGCAGGACCACAAAAACCAGAACGGGCTCGAGACCGTCCAGGAAACCCTGGCGCGGCTTGGAGTCGCCGACGACGCCGACTGGATGGCCGTGGTGCTCTTTGCGCGCAACCTGGTCTCGGCCATGGACATGTTCACCGAGGACCAGAAGGGCCAACTGCAGGCCCGCATTTTCGAGCACATGGCCAAGCGGCCGTTGGACCGCCCCCGCTTCGAACGCATCGTGCAGCTCATCCAGCGCGCGTTGCTGGACAACCCCGTGGTGCGCGACCTGAAGGCCCAGCTGGCCTCGGAACGCCAGGTCTTTGATTCCCTGTATTCGGAGATGAGCGGGGTATTTCTGGAAATCCGCGAGAGCGTTACGGCGCGCGAGAACACCATGAAGCGCATGGGCGAGGACGCCGACCGGGACATGGCCGCCGCCGCCCCTCCGGGGGAGGTCTTGCGCCGTCTGCGCGGCATGATCACCGAAATGGTTTCCCAGGCCAGGGAGGAGGCGCGCGCCTGGCAGGAGCGCGCCCGGCAACTGGAGCACACGGCCAATTTCGATCCCCTGCTCTCCGAGCTCTACAGCCGCCGCGCCCTGGACGCCCAGCTCGCGGCGGCCCTGGAGCGCTGCCGCCGGGCGAACACGCCCCTGGCCCTCATGTTTCTCGATGTGGACAACTTCAAGAACATCAACGATACCCATGGCCACCAGGTGGGCGATGGCGTGCTGCGCGTGCTGGCGGCCATCGTCTCGGCGCACGCCACGCAGTTTTCCGGCTATCCGGCTCGGTTCGGCGGCGAGGAACTGGTGGTGCTGTGCGAGGGGCTCGACGAATCCCACGCTTCGGCCCGGGCCGAGGAGATCCGCCAGGATGTGGCCCGCTGCCCCTTTGTGCCGCACCTCACCACCCCGGACGCCGTGCCCCCGCTGCACGTCACCGTGAGCATCGGCGTGGCGCAGATCGGACCGGGGCAGAACGGCTCGGATCTGGTGCTCGCCGCGGATCGCGCCATGTACGCGGCCAAATCCCAGGGGCGCAACCGCGTGGTGGGGCACAGCCAACTGGCCCCCTACCGGGCGCCCTAGGCATTGTCGCGCCTCAGGCCGCGCGGTTTCATCACACACAAACAGCCCATGCGGGTGAAAGACTCCCAAGGAACGGTACATGCCCAGAGTGCGATCCATTCAGATGCGTGTTTTGTTGTGGGGCTGGGGCGTGCTTATCGCCGGACTGGCCCTTGCCTTCTGGCGCTACAGTTCCACCCTGGACCAGGAAACCGCGCGGGATTTTGAGCGCGACACCCAGGCCAAACTGGCTACGGTGCAATGGCTGCTGGAACGCGGCGGCCCCTTCGCCGACCCCCGCGACCGCCAGGACTTTCTCCATTCCCTGGGCGGCAGCATGGGGATGCGCATTTCCCTTATCGAAGGCGGCCGCGTGGTGGCCGACACCAACGTCCCGTTCGACGAGATCGGCAGGCTCGACGACCACTCCACCCGGCCAGAGGTGCTGGCCGCCCTGGGCGGAGAGGTGGGCCAGGCCACCCGCCACAGCGTCACCCTGGACCGCGACATGATCTACATGGCCCGAAAGCTGGCCGGGCAGGAGGGCGCCCCGGACGCCGTGCTGCGCCTGGCCGCGCCCGTGAGCCTGGTGCGCCTGCACCTGCAGCGAATGCGCTGGGCGCTTCTGGCCGCCGTGGTGCCCCTGCTGGTGGGGTCCGGCGTGCTTTTGTGGCTGTTGTCGCGCACCATCACCAGCGGCATCGCCCAGTTCACCGAGGCCGCCCAGGCCATCGGCGACGGCGACTACCGCCGCAAGATCCTCTTCTACCCGGCGGCCGAGTTCCAGCCCCTGGCCGAGGCCATCAACCGCATGGCCAAGAAGATCAAGAAGAACGTCAAAATCATCGAGAACCAGCGCGGCGAGCTCTGGGCCATGTTCGAGGGCATGAGCGAGGGCGTCATGGTCCTCGACTCCGCCGGGCTCATCCTGCACGTGAATCCGGCCCTGTCGAGCATCTTCCCGCGCGCGCACGAATTCATCGGCCGCGCCCCGCTTGAGGCCACCATGAGCCTGGACATCCAGAACATCGTGGACTCCGTCATGGCCGGACACACCAGCGAACGCGTCAACCGGCAGATCGAGCTCAAGGACCGCCACTGCGCGGAGATGACCGTGGTGCCCTTCCGCGACCACAAGTTCCGCCCGCGCGTCATTCTGGTTTTCCACGACACCAGCGAACAGAAGCGCGTGGAGCGCGTGCTGCGCGATTTCGTGGCCAACGCCTCGCACCAGCTGCGCACGCCGCTCACCAGCATTCGCGGCTACGCCGAGACCCTGCTCGACGCTCCCCCGGCCGAGGACGAGAAGCGCCGCGAGTTCCTGGAGATCATCCACGCCAACGCCGTGCATATGGCCAAGGTCATCGGCGGCATGTTCGCCCTGGCCAAGAGCGAGCGCGACGGCAAGCGTCCCAGCGACCTGCACGCCAGCATCCCGCAGGCCCTGGACCACGCCCTCAAAAATGCCTCCTTCGCCGCGGGGGACAAGGACATCGCCCTCGACCTGGCCGCCCTGCCGGAGAATCTGCCCGCCGCCGCCGCCGACCCGGACGGCCTGCTGCAGATTGTGGAGAGCATACTGGACAACGCCATCAAGTATTCGCCCGAGGGAACCACCGTGAGCGTGAGCGCGGAAGCCGACGGCGGCAGCGTGGTGCTGCGTTTCGCCGACCAGGGGCCGGGCATCTCCGAGGAAAATCAGGCGCGCATCTTCGAGCGCTTCTTCCGGGCCGATGGCAACGGCGTGGACGGTGCGGGCAGCGCGGGCCTGGGCCTGGCCATCTGCCGCCACATCGCCCGCAACTACGGGGGCGAGGTCACGGTGCAGTCGCCCATGGACCCGCAGGCCGGCACGGGCAGCGTCTTCACCGTGCGCCTCCCTGTGGCCTAGACCTTCGCTAACGACCAGACGGCACGGCCGGCGGGGGCGACCCCGTCGGCCTTTTTCGTGCGCGCGTTGCGCGGGCTAGGGCATGAAGGGGCGCAGAACCAGCACGGCGGCCACGCCCACGCACATGGCCAACGGCAGGTTGCCGAAGCGCCAGGCGGCCAGCGCCGTCACCGCGGTCGCCGCGGCCTCGGCCGGGCCTGCGGCCAGCGCGCTGGGCGCGATGATGGAAGCGAGAATGGCTCCGGGCATGGCGCGCATGAAGCGGGTGAGCCTGGGGCCGGGCGTGACGCGGCGCATGAGCGCGAGGCCTGCGGCGCGGCTGACGTAGGTGGCGGCGGCCATGCCCAGAATGGTGCAGAGCGGGAGGGCGAGGGCGTCCATCAGCGGTCGTCTCCCGCGTTTTGCGGCTCGGGGAGGAAGGCGGCGGTAAGCCCGCCGGCCATGGCCCCGGCCAGGATGTACCACTTGCCGGGGCAGAAGCGGGCCACGGCGAGCGCGGCGGCCACGGCCGCCGCAAGGGGGAGCACATCGGCCCGCCTGGGCTTGAGGCCCACCAGCAGCGCCGTGAACACGGCCGTGAAGGCGAAGTCCAGCCCGTAGCGCGCCGGGTCGTCCAGGCCGCGCACCAGCAGGTGCCCCAGCGCTGTGGAGGCGTTCCAGAAGCAATACACCGCTAGGCCCGCGCCCAGCAGGAAGGCGCCGTCGCTCCCGGCGGCGCGGCGGCGGTCCTCGGCCCAGCGGGCCAGGGCCACGGCCCAGGACTCGTCGGTCATGAAGAACAGCGAACCATATGCTTGTCTTCCGGACAGGCGCATCAGCTGCGGGGAGAGCGCCGCGCCCATGAGCACATGGCGCAGGTTCACGATGAAGGTGGTGGCGATGAGCGAGAGGACCGGCAGCTCCGGTCCCCACAGATCCAGGGAAATGAGCTGGCTGGCCCCGGCGAAGATGAGCAGGCTCATGGACTGGGCCTCCAGCCAGCTTAATCCTTTTTGCCGCGCCAGCAGGCCGAAGAGCACCCCGTACACGCCCACGCCGAGCGCCACGGGCGCGCAGGCCCGGAAGCCCGCCAGCAGGCCGGGGACGGTGAAGGGGAGGCGATCGGGCAGGGAGGGGGAGGCGTGCTTCATGGGGGAGCTGTATCCGTGGGGGGGGGCTGCGGCTTGTACGTTCTTGCGCTTGGGACGGAGTTTTCAGGCGCGCCAGCGGCCCGGCGCAACGCCGAAGACCCGGCGGAAATGGCGGGTGAAGTGGCTTTGGTCCGCAAAGCCGCAGGCGCTCGCCGCCTGGGCCACGCTTGCGCCTGCGCGCAGCAGGGGCAGCGAGCGGTTGACGCGCAGGGCGTTTCTCCACGCGTGGGGCGGCATTCCCGACTCCCTGGCGAAGATGCGCGCGGCGTGGAAGGCGGAAAGGCCCACGCACCCGCCCAGTTCCTCCAGGGTCAGCGGCTCGGAAAGGTCCGCGGCCAGACGCTCGCGCATGGTCGCCACGTGGCGGCTGGCCGTTGTGGGCGCGGCGGCCTCCGGCTCGCCTCCATGCCGCGCAAGCAGGGCGCACAGGGCGTCCATGGCGGCGGCCTGGGCCTCCAGCCTGTCGGTGTCGGCCTCCAGCAGCAGATGCGCCCGCACCAAGGCCTGCGCAAGCTCCGCATCGCGCACCACCTGCTGCGGCAGCCGGGGCAGGCCCGCGCCACAGGAGCCCGGGCGCATCTGCCGCGCCAGATCAGCCAGCGTCCGGGCGTCCGGGTAGAACACTCGGTAGGCCCAGCCCTGTTCGGCCGCGCGCTCGCCGGTGTGGATCTCGCCGGGGTTGATGCAGGCCAGGGTCCAGGGTTCGGCCACATGGCGCGCGCCCTTGCAGCGGTATCCTTCCGCCCCGGCGGTGATCACCGCGACGACGTAGCCCTCGTGCCAGTGTGGCGCGAAACTGTGGCGGAAGAAGCGTGCGGCGAGCAGCTCCGTGCCCGGCAGGGCCGGGGAACGGAAGAAGCGCGCCTCGTCGGCGAAGTGGGGTCGGGTGGCGTGGGGCATGGCCGCGCGCGGCCTCCTGGCTACTGGCGGTACTCGATGAGCAGGCCGCCAGGCGTCGCGGAGCTGCGGGCGGCGTCCTGGCCAAGCATGGCCTGGGCCATGGCGGAAAGGCTTGCGCCCAAGAGCCTGGGCAGAAGCGGCAGGTCCTTTTCCGGGCCTTCGATGATCGAAGCCTTGGCGTCCAGCTTGACCATGTCGCGCAGGGTTTCCATGGCCAGCTCCTGGCCGCCCAGCTTGTCCACAAGCTTCAGCTCCAGGGCTTGCCGCCCGGTCATGGCGCGGCCATCGGCCAGCTTGGCCACTGCGTCCTCGGACATGCCGCGCGCGGCCGCGATGTCGGACACGAACTGCTTGTGCAGGTCCATGATGAGCGCCATGAGGTAGGCGCGCTGCTCCGGCGTCAACGGCTGCGTGGGGCTTCCAGCGGCCTTCAGCCTGCCGCTGGCCAGCAGGTCCGTCTTGAGGCCCAGCTTGTCCAACAGCCCTTGCAGGTTCACGTATTCCGCGCGCACGCCGATGGAGCCGGTGATGGAGCCGGGGTTGGCCACGATGAGCGTGGCCGGAGCGGCCGCGTAGTAGCCGCCGCTGGCGGCCGCCGTGCCCATGCTCACCACCACGGGCTTGACCTTGGAGAGCGCGCGCACGGCCTGGTACAGCTCCTGGGAGGGCGCCACGGACCCGCCGGGGGAGTCGATGCGCAGCAGCACGCCCTTCACCGATTCGTCGTGCCTGAGTTCGGCCAGGAAATCCGTCACCTCGCGGGCATCGGTGATCATGCCTTCGATCTTGCACAGGCCGATCTTGTCGCCGGAGAGCGGCTTGGACTTGCCGCCAAGCCCACGGAAAAAGGCCATGGCCCCCGTAAAGAGGGCCACGGCCAGAATGATGAGAAAGACTCCGAACAGCAGCGGGTGCTGTTCGGAGAATTTCGTGCTGCTAGTTTCCGGATTCCTCGCCATTGGCGGCGTCCTCGATCTTGGCGCGGAGCAGGTCGCCCAGGTTGCTGCCGGTCTCGGGGCCGGCGGTGCGGAATTCCTTGGGCTTCTTGCGCTCCTCTTCTTCCTTGATCTGCTTGATGGACAGGCCCAGGCGGCGTTCGTCGGCGCTCACGTGGATGACCTTGGCCTCGATGCTGACACCTTCCTTGAACAGCTCGCTGGGGCTCTTGATCTTCTTGCGGCTGATTTCGGAGACGTGCACGAGACCCTCGATGCCTTCCTCGACCTCGACGAAGAGGCCGAAGTCGGTGATGTTGGTCACCAGGCCGGTGATCAGCGTGCCCACGGGGTACTTTCCGGGCACGTTGATCCAGGGATCCTCGGAGAGCTGCTTGATGCCCAGGGTGAACTTCTCGTTCTCCTTGTCCACGGTGAGCACCTTGGCCTGCACGATGTCGCCGATCTTGAAGACCTCGCTCGGATGGCGGATCTTCTTGGTCCAGCTGATGTCGGACACGTGGATGAGGCCGTCGATGCCTTCCTCGATGCCGATGAACACGCCGAACTCGGTGATGTTCTTGATGGCGCCCTCAAGGATGGTGCCCTCAGGGTACTTCTCGGCCACCACGTCCCAGGGATTGGGCTTGATCTGCTTCATGCCCAGGCTGATGCGCTTCTTGTCGGGATCGACGCCGAGCACGATGACTTCGACCTCGTCTCCGGCGCGCACCATCTGCGAGGGGTGGCGGAGCTTGCGGGTCCAGCTCATCTCGGAGATGTGCACCAGGCCTTCGACGCCGGGCTCAAGCTCCACAAAGGCGCCGTAGTCGGCCAGGTTGGTGACCTTGCCCTGGAAGCGGGAGCCCTGCGGGTACTTGGCGGCGATGTTCTCCCACGGGTCGGCCACAAGCTGCTTCAGGCCCAGGGAGACCTTCTGGCCCTCGCGGTCGAAGTGCAGGACCTTCAGATCCAGCTCGTCGCCCAGCTGGACCATTTCCTTCGGGTGGCGGATGCGCTTCCAGCTCATGTCGGTGATGTGCAACAGGCCGTCCAGGCCGCCCAGGTCGATGAACACGCCGTATTCGGTGATGTTCTTGACCTTGCCCTTGACCACCTGGCCCTCGGCCAGGGTCTCCAGCAGGGCGCCGCGCTGTTCGCTGCGCAGCTCCTCAAGCAGCACGCGGCGGCTCACGATGACATTGCTGCGGCGGCGGTTGATCTTGAGGATCTTGAAGTCGAAGTCCTGGCCAACCAGGGCGTCCATGTCGGGCACGGGGCGCAGGTCCACGTGGGAGCCGGGGAGGAAGGCCTCCACGCCGCCCAGATCGACGGTGTAACCGCCCTTGATGCGGCGGACGATGCGGCCGGTGACGGTGCCGTTGTTTTCTTGGGAATCTTCGAGGCGGTCGAAGAGCTGCATCCGCTTGGCTTTGTCGCGCGAGAGGTGGATGGTGCCCTCGTTCTCGTCCTTGTTGGACACGAACACGTCCACCTTGTCGCCCACGGCCACGGTGAGATTGCCCTCGGGATCGAGGAATTCCGTAACCGGAATCTGGCCCTCGGACTTGAAGTTCACGTCGACCAGCACATGGTCCTTGCCGATCTTGACCACGGTGCCGGGGACAATGGTGCCTTCGTCGAGATCACCAAAGTCTTCCTTGAGGTAGTTCTCAAGGGCGGCCTCGAAGTTGAGGTCCATTTCCTGTTCAGCGACTTTCTTGTTTTTTTCCATCGTTGCCTCCAACGACACACCCTCGGACAGATGTATTTGCGTATTTTGTAGGCCTTTGGCCGCCTGCCGCAGCCGCCCGGTTCCGAGGCGTCCGGGCGTAACTGCGACCGCGGTCGAACCCTGTCGGTTCGGTTCCACAGGCCGTGACGCCGTCTTCGGGGCGGGCGCATCCCGCGGGGGAGCACCCTGAAACTTCGCTGCTTACTCCAATCCGCCGGGGGTGTAAACACATTTCGGATGCCCCCCTGCGTTGGCGAAAGGTGGAGCGATATCTGGCGGACGCACGCCGTCCGGTCGCCAACGCGCCCTAGCGGCCAGCGCCTGGGATCAGCAGGGACACCACGTTCAGCACCCCCGGCACCACGCTGGCCTGGGCAATGGCGCGATCCGCGTCCTGCTGGCTGCGCACCATGCCCAGCAAATACACCTTGCCCGCAAACACCTCGAACTCGATCTGCGTGGAGCTGAGGGTCTCGTCCGCCACCAGGGCCGTGCGCAGCCGCGCCACAATTTCAAGGTCTTGCGCCAGGGTGTTCTCGTCCGTGGGCGGCTCCCAGTGGGCCTCCACGCTCTTCACGTGGTCGGCCTGCCGCGCAATGGCCAGCGCGAACTCCTGGAACTCCGCATCGTCCACCTGGCCCAGCAGGATGGCGTGTCCAACGAAGCAGTACACCTTCACCGCCAGCCCCTTCATGCGGTCCCGGTCCATGATCTTGGCCTTGATTTCGGTGGCCGCGGCCTTGTCCTTGGCCATGTCCAGCAGGCTGCGCTCGTCGCGAGCCGCGCCGTAGATGGCGCCCCAGGGCGTCGGGAAGGCCAGCGCGGCGGCGGGCGCAAGGAGCAGGGCACAGAACAGCACTCCGGTCTTGAACATGCGCGCCTCCATACTCGTCAATGTTTCCGGGCTTCTGTCCCATGCCCCGGCCAGGCCGGAGCTGTCAACGCCCCCCGCCGGTGGAAGTTGACCGGCGGCCCATTAGCCCGTACTGTGCGCGCCCAAGCAAACCATTCCGCCGAGAGGTGCACCATGTCCAAATGCCACTGCGGCAACGACCTGCCTTTCAAGCAGTGCTGCCAGCCCATCATCGCCGGCCAGCCCGCCCCCACCGCCGAGGCCCTCATGCGCGCGCGCTACAGCGCCTACGTCGTGGGAGACATCGATTTCCTCACCACCTCCCTCGCCCCGGAGGAACGCCACGATTTTGAGCCTGAACAGGCCAAGGCCTGGAGCGAGAATTCCAAATGGATTGGGCTGACCATCCACGCCGTCAAGGGCGGCGGCCCGGACGACCAGGTCGGCCTCGTGGACTTCACCGCCAGCTACGAGTACCAGGGCGCCCGCCAGGACCACCGCGAACTGGCCAGCTTCAAGCGCATCGACGGCGTGTGGCACTACACCGACGGCCGGATGCGCACCCACGATCCCATCACGCGCGGTCCCAAGACCGGCCGCAACGATCCCTGCCCCTGCGGCAGCGGCAAAAAGTTCAAGAAGTGCTGCGGCAAGGCCCAATAGTTTTCCCGCCTAGCTTGCCCGCAACGCCCCGGCCCGGACGCGAATTGTCCAGGCCGGGGCTTTTTTTTAAGAAGCGTTGAGGGAATGGGGACCAGGAGCGGTGTTCCGGGAACGGCGCCTTGGGCGCAACAATCCGTCGCGGAGGGATGCGGGCAAGGGGCGTGCGCGGGATACGGCTGGGGGAGGCCCCCGCATTCCGGGTTGACGCTTTCCCGCAACATGCTGGCCGCGACGCGCGGGCGCTCCGGAACGCTCTTGCACAGGGCCGGGTCGCGGAACTGGTCGAGAAGGTCGCGGCTCACTGGCGGTCATCCTTGGCGTCGGCGACCGCGCCGCAGGCCGTTTCGGGAGCGGCCGGGGGTGCGGGCGCGGCGCACGCGTCCTCGCGCAGCATACGCAGGGATTCCCTCGCTTCCGCAAAATCCATGACGCGCAGAGCGAATCCGGCGTGTATGATGAGGAAGTCGCCAATGGCGGGGTCTTCGGTCAGAAGCATTGTGGACGCCCGGATGGTGGACTGGCTGTCGCCCAAACGGCAGGTGGCCACGCCGTCATGCAGGTGCAGTATTTCAGCGGGTATGGCGAGACACATGGGGAATCCTCCTCGGTTGGCGCTGGCCGCGCAGGCCGTGCCGCCCTGTTGTACGATGTCCGTCCGGCCCTGCGCCGCTATGCGGAGGCGAACAAGCGCCCGGCAAGATACGCATGGCCTTTTTCCACGGCGTACTCGTACGGCAAATTCCAGTTGAGCCGCGCGCTCATGGCGATGTGCGGCATGGGGATGAACCGGACCGGCCGCGTCAGCAGGGCCTTGTAACAGGGATCGGCGACGATGCAGTCCACGGACGGGTCGTTCATGAGCGCAGCCGTTTCGTGTTCGCCATCCGTACAAACATCGGCCTGGCCGCGCTCCGCCAGGGCCGCCAAGCGGCCTTCCGCAGGCGCGAACACAGCTGCGTCGGGCGTCACCGAGACAACGTCCACACGGGGAATGCCGAAGTCGTGGCGCAGGCAGCGCTGGATTCCATAGCTCATCACTGGCTCGCCGATGACCAAAGCGTGTTTGAAGGGCGCGGGCCTGGCTGGCGCGGGCGGGGTTGGAAGCGGCTCCCGGCGCAGCAGGGTCAGCATGTCGTCCCGGCCCCGCAGTCCCACGGGCATCCCCACCACGTAGGGAATGCCGAAGGTGGCGTACATGTGGTCCGCCAGGGCCAGCCCGCTGGTGGAGACCACCACGTTGAGCTCCGCGCTGGGAGCGTTGCGCAGGGACTCCAGGGGGTCCTCCTGCCCGGGCCGGGGCACGGAGAACACGCTCACCAGCGGAAAGCCCGCCTGCTCAATGGCCTGGAGCACCGGCTCGATGTGCTCCTCCCTGCCCGTGGACAGGTGGATCGCCCCAAGAACGTTGACGCCGTTTTTGACCTTGCGCTCCGGCGTGCGCATGAGCTTGCGCGCCAGGGCCAGGAAGGCCTTGGACGCCCCCTCGGGATAGGGTTCGGACCCGGCTGTGGGCACCATGAACACGGGCAGGCTGGTGCGCGATTCCAGGGTGCGGGAGAAGCCCCGCAAGTCCGTGCCGATGATCTCGGAGATGGGCGTGCCCGCCAGGGCCACGAAACGCCGGTCCAGCTGCGTGGACACCTCGGCGATGTTGTTGATGAATGTGCTGTCGTTGCCCAGAATGACATCCATTTCCAGCAGCCCGGCCCCGACCACTGTGGCCGGGCCACGGTACCAGCGCGGCTCGTCCTCGATGTTGATGTGCCAGGCCCCGCCAGCGGGACCGTAGACCACCACCAGGCCGTCGAAGGCGTACAGCGCGGAGCTGACCCCGAAGTAGCCCGTGGCCAGGGGGAGAAGCTTGTGATATGTCTTCATGTTTCGTTTCCTTGAACTGTTGTGGACCAAGACGCCGAAACGCTTGGTTGTGCTATTGTCGCCGCGCGTCCTAGATCAGGAAGTTGTGCGTGTAGATCCAGTCAGCGTTGCTGACGGGATTTTCAAGGGCTTCGCGGGTTTGCTCCAGCATCCACAAGGTGTTTTCGTAGCCGTGCTTCTGCTCCTGATAGCGCGACAGCGGCACGTTGGCCGCTCTAGCGCAGAAGATGCCCGCGTCCACGCCGTAGGCCACGTCGATGTGATCGAAGGGGGCGGTCTCGCCGCACATGCTGGGATGGGAGACGTTGCAGGCCCGGATGTGCGGTGCGGTCTCGCGCAGGCGCTCGATGATCCGCCATTCATAGGGGGTGAAGGTGCCGCGCGCGAAGACCGTGTCCACGTTCAGGCCAAAATCCACCAGCGCCGAGGCCAGCTCCCAGGGGCTGCCGTTGATGCTGCAGCCCACGGCCAGGGTCTTGTCCTTGAGCCTCGCGACCAGCGGCGCGGCGGCCGTTTTCGCGGCCGTTGCAAAGGCTTCGGTGTCAAGCTTGCGCCCCACTGCGGCGGCGATTTTTTCGTATTGTCCAGCAATGGCGTCAAGGCCGTATGCCGTTGGCACGAAGGCCGAGGGTATGCCCAGGCCTTTTTCCATGCGCCCGGCAAGCCCGTTGGCCAGCGGGTGCAGCACCAGCGAGGACGCGGCGCCCGCCATGAGCGCGAACTGCTCCAGGTCGGCGCAGAGCGGAATTTGATGGATGCGCCTGATTCCCGCGCCCCTGAGCGCCTGGTACAGCTCGCCGGAATCCGACAGGGGCATGAATGTGCCCAGGATGTTCACGGCCTCCGGGTCCGGTTGGCTCGACTCGCGCTTGAGGAAGTCGTAGAACGAGGTGTAGGCCGAGGTGAAGGGCGACTCCTTGAGCCCGATGGTGATGGGGGCCATGGCGCCGAGGATGATGCGCCGCCCGGTGTCCTTCTCCAGCCGCTCGATGACGCCGGTGAAGTCCGTGCCCAGAATGTAGTCCGGACAGCCCACAATGAGGAAGATGACCTTTTCCGGCCGCCGGGACGCGATGTCGCGGATGCCTTTTTCCACCTTCTCCAAGTGCCTGCCCATGGTCATGTCGATTTCGGGCGTGCAGAGCATGTAGAAGCGGTCGGTAAACCCGCGCGCGTGCGCCATGAACGCCGAATGCCGCAAACAGGCCGACGGCCCGGCCATGATGCACAGGGACTGCGGCAGCAGCAGGCAGGTCTCGATGACGCCCCAGCCCGCGAGGTTGGGGCCAACGCCTTCCAGTCGCGCGAAGGGGAAGTCCTCCTTGCGCTTCAGGTTTTCAATTTTGATGCTGGCACTGTCCACACGCATGGCGCTTCTCCTGCTTGGTGTCGCTGATTGGGGCCGCGCCGCGCTCCTGGGCGAAGGCGGCCACGGTCCGGGCCAGGTCGAAGAAACAGGCCGAGGTGGGCAGGCCGGGATCGCCTTCGACTATGGTTTTCCCCTGCTCCTCGAAGGTGTGGATGGCCCGGTCGCGGGGGATGACGCCGATGATGGTCGTCTCCATCTCCTTGGCGAAGTCCTGCACACGCTCCACCTCGTCGGGCATGTCGCGCCGGTTGAGGATGAGCCCGCCCAGCTCCGCGTAGTGGCGGTCGGCGAAGTTGCGCAGGGCCAGGATGATGTTCCTGGCCGCGAGCAGGGCCATTTTTTCGCCGGAGGTGACGATGAACACCTTGTCGGCGAAGCCTTCGCGCATGGGCACGGCGATGCCGCCGCAGACGATATCCGCCAGGATGTCGTAGAACACGATGTCCGGCGCATACTTGGCGTAGGCGTCCATCTCGTCCAGCAGCTCAAAGGCCGTGAGCATACCCCGGCCAAAGCAGCCGATGCCCGGCGTGGGCCCGCCGACCTCCATGCAGGTGGTTCCGCCAAAACCCTTGCGGACAACGGCGTCCAGGTCGTCCGGCCTGCCGTTTTCCTGAAGATACTGCAATATTGGCGGCGGCATCTGTCCGCCCAGCAGGTTGATGGTGGAGTCGCTCTTGGGGTCGCACCCGATCTGCATGACCTTGTGGCCATGCACGGCGAGGGCCGCCGAGATGCCGGAGGTCACGGTGGATTTGCCGATGCCGCCTTTTCCGTAAATCGCGATCTTAATCAAAACGTCCTCCCCGCATCTTGAGTGAGTCCCCTTTTCCCGCTGCAACGTTCCGTCCGGCGCGCCGCAACACCTGCCTGGCCTCGTCTACGGAAACGTAGCGTTTCCTCGTAGTTATCTGAAATTCGTATTCAACCTTGTCTGTCTTGCTTTTCAGGAACGGATTGCAATTGGGCATGATGACGTTGGCCCCGCCCTGCGTGAAGGCGCGGTACTGGCCGTCCTCGGGCATCAGGGTGGCCACGGTGTTTGCCGCGGCCAAGTGCGTGTTTTGGGTCACAATCCGCGCCAGGGCGAAGACCCGGAGCATGAGTTCCACGTCCGCGGGCGGGTGGTCGCGCAGGGGCGTGTCCGCATGGGGGATGAACGGGCCGATGTTGACCATGTCGGGCTGGAAGGACTGGAAGAACTCGATGTCCAGCGCGAGGTCCTCCAGGGTCTGGCCGGGCAGGCCGACAATGTTGCCTACGCCCACCTGGTAGCCCAGCTTTCGCAGCAAGTTGATGCAGCGTAGCCTGTCCGCCAGTTTCAAACCGGGCCGCATGACGGCATACAGTTCCGGGTTCATGGTCTCGTGCTTCATCAAGTACCGGCTGGCCCCGGCCTCCTTGAAGGCGCGCATGTCGGCCTCGGGCCGTTCGCCCAGGCTTAGGGTGATGGCGACATCGGCCTTGTCGAGAATGCGTCGAATGATGGAGCAGAGCATGTCCCGCGTGTAGTGGTAGTCCTCGCCGCTTTGCAGCACCACGGTGCCAAGGCCCGCCTCGGCAATGGAAAGCGCAGTCTGCACGATCTGGTCCTCGCTCATGCGGAAGCGCTTGGCCTTGTCGTTCTGTTTGCACAGGCCGCAGTACAGATCCTGGCGGCAACAATAGTTGGAAAAATGGACAACGCCGCGCAACTGCGCCGTGTCGCCGCAGTGTTCCTGGCGCACACGGTCGGCCTCGCGGAACAGGGTGTCCTGGTGTTGCGCGCCACGCAGGGCGGCAAGGATTTCTGCTCTCTCCATGGGCATGTCGTCTCCGGGGCTATGGCGCTGCGGCACAGGCGGCACGCCGCAACGGTTTGTTCATTTGGCTCGCACCGTCACGGTCTTTCCCGCATCGTCGTCTTCAAGCCGGATCACACAGGCGTTGCAGGGGTCGAAGGCGTGCACGGCCCGCAGGATCTCCAACGGATGCGCGCTGTCCGCCACGGGTGTGGCGGCCAATGCCCGCTCCAGCGGGCTTGGGGTCCCATCGGCGCTGCGCGGCGAAAAGTTCCACAATGACGGAATAAGGTAGTCGTGCTCGACGATGCGGCCATTTTCCAGGCGCACGCGGTGGGCCAGCGCGCCCCTGCCGATTTCCGCCAGGCCCACGCCCTCGCCGGAGTGCGGCAGGCTCCAGGGCGTCTGAACCGGGGCCTTGCCGCCGCCGAGCAGCGCATCCAGGGAATCCAGCCACCCAAGGGCCGCCTTGGCGACGCTGGCGGCCTCCAGCGCCCTGGCGAGCATTCTGCCAACGGTGGAGTCCAAGGATTGCGGGGACAGCCCGGCCTGGCGCAAGGCACGGTCCATCTCGTCGCGTACGGCCCTGCCGCCTTTGGCGTACGCGACGAGCATCCTGGACAACGGTCCGGCCTCGCAAGCCCGGCCCGCGTACCTGGGAACAGCGAACCAGTGGAAACCGTCGTTGGTCCAGCGGTATTCCGGCTCACCAGAGCCGAAGCGCAATCGGTACCGGCTGGCGTCGGCGTCGGCCCAGGCGGGTTCCTGTTCCACGCGCACCTGGTTCCATTGCGCCGCTTGGGCAGACAGCCCTTGGTCCAGGGCGACCACGCCGCCAGGCAGAAGCGCCTCGCCCCGTTCCCCGGCGGGAAAATCGCCCCAGGACAGGAATGCGCCGCTTCGACCGAGGTCGGCCTCGTGGCGGTACAGCCGGGCCACGAGCACCGCATCCGGCAGAAAGACGTTTCGGATGAATTCCGCGCTTTGGCGCAACAGCGCCGCGCAGCCGTTGCGCGCCTCCGGCGAGAGGTCCGGGCCGTCCGCCGCCTTGGACAGGCCGCCGATCTGATAGGCCGGGTGCCCCGGCCCGGTACATCGCAGCAGCTTCCGGGCCTCGGCCAGCTTGGCGCGTATGTCCAGCGCGGCCTGGCTGTGGCTGAACACCAGCAGGTGGTGTTCCGGGCCGCCCGCATAGGCCGGATGGTCCCAATGCTCGACCGCGAAGAATGCGCCGCCCTCGCCCTGGGCCAAGGCGGTCAAGCGTTGGAGCGCCTCGCTGGAGAAGGCGGCCCGCCCCTGGTCCGGGCGCGGGCAGGAGCACTCCGCCAGCTTCGCCGTTTTTCCGGCGTCGGCGCGCAGGGCGCGGCCCAGGTTCAGCCAGTCGGAGAGGGAGAAGTGGTAGAAGTGTGTCAGATGGTCGGAGAGCAGTTGCAGGCCTTGCGCCAGATTGCGCACCAGCCGCGCGGCTTCCGGGATTTGAACGTCGGCGAGGTTTTCCACCGCGCGCGCCGCGGCCAGGGCGTGCCCGTCGTTGCAGATGCAGGCGGGACGCTTGGCGAAGCGCGGCGCTTCCCCCTCGGTGGTCGCCCCGAGCAGAAAGTCCATGTTGTGGACCATCTTGCCCGTGCTCCAGGTTTTGGCCACACGCCCGCCAGCAAGGCGCGCGCTGATGACGAAGGTGTTCTCCGCGCAGATGATGTCGGGTGGCCGTTGGGGGGTGGTCATGGCGTGCGCTGCTCCTTGATCTTTCGGCCGTCCGGGGACGCGCCGTTGTCCATCGCCTGTGTTCAGCACCCTGGCGCGGCCTTGCCCATGGCCTGGGCGCGCGCCTCGCAGTAGGCGGCCCGCGCCGCCGGGAACGGGTCCAGCACGCGCGGCAGCACGCCCTGCACATAGGAGATGGCCAGTCCGTAATTGGTCATGGGCACGCCCTGGCTTTGCGCCCGGTAGATCCGGGTGAGCATCTGCCTGCGATTGGCCACGCAGGCTGCGCAATGGACGACGAGTGCGTACGGCGTGAGATCCTCGGGGAAATCCTTGCCCGCCTGATTGGTGATCTGGAGATCCCCGCCGGCGTATTGCCGCAGCCAGCGGGGAATCTTGACCCGGCCGATGTCGTCGGCCAGGGGGTGGTGCGTGCAGGCCTCGGCGATGAGCACCTTGTCGCCGGGCCGCAGGGCCTCAATGGCGGCGACGCCCCGCGCCAGACTGACCAGATCGCCCTTGAAACGGGCCATGAGGATGGAAAACGTGGTGAGGAGGACGTCGGGCGGCGTGTCTCCCGCTGTTTTGAGCACCACCTGGGAGTCGCAGATCACGATCCTCGGCTTGCGGTTCAGCCGGGCCAGGGCGTCGCGCAGTTCACGCTCCTTGACGACCATGCAGGAGGCGTCGCTGTCCAGTATGTCGCGGATGCTTTGGACCTGGGGCAGGATGAGCCGCCCCTTGGGAGCGCCCAAATCGATAGGCACCACCAGCACGGCCAGTTCCCCGGCGGGCAGCAGGTCGCCCAAAAGCCGGGGCTCCGCGAACCAGTCCTCCGGCGTCAGTTCGGCCAGGACTTCCTTGATGCGCCCCAGTCCCCGGCCAAGGGCGGCCGAGGCGGACACGGTTCTGATTCCGGCATTCTCAAGGGCCGCCAGAGCGTCCGGCGGCGGGGCGGAGAGGTCATCCTTGTTGAAAACCACGGCAAAAGGGATCTTGCGTTCGCCCATGAGCGCCGCCAGTCCCGCTTCGTATTCGCCCCAGGCCTCCGGCCCCGCCACAAGCAGGGCGATGTCGGTGCGGTCCAGAACCTTGAGCGCGCGCTCCTTGCGCTGTTCGCCCAATGCGCCTTCGTCGTCGATTCCGGCCGTGTCTATGAACACCACCGGCCCAAGCGGCGCAAGCTCCAGCGTCTTTTCAACCGGGTCCGTGGTGGTGCCCGGCGTCTGGGAGACGATGGCCACCTGCTGTCCGGTCAGCGCGTTCAGCAGCGAGGACTTGCCAACGTTGCGGCGGCCGTAGAGGCCGATATGCAGCCTGAGTCCCTTGGGCGTTTCGTTCATGTCCTGCGCTGTCCTTTGTTCCGCGCGCCCTGCGGCGGCTGTTGTCGGCCTTGTTGCATTGCCCCCTCCCGGTGCGGGAAAGGACCGTCGTTTCCGCATCTTGGATGCGTCAACGGTGTCCCAGGCTGGTCATGCTCTCCACCGAGAGCAGCCGGTCCAGCTCGGGCTGGTCCAGCAGCCCTCGCGACAGAACAACCTCGCGCACGGTGCGGCCGGATTGTTGGGCCTCGGCAGCGACGGCTCCTGCCTCGGCATAGCCCAGGCGCGGCACCAGCGCCGTGACCACGGCCAGGGAGCGCTCCAGGTGCGCGGCGCAGACGTCGCGGTCGGCCTGCAGGCCGCGCACGCAGCGGCGGGCGAAGATGCGGTTGGCCTGGATGAGCAGGCTGAGGCTGGAGAGCAGGTTCTCGGCCAAGAGCGGCAGAAAGGCGTTCAGCTCCAGCTGGCCGGACTGTGCGGAAAGGGTCACGGCCATATCGTTGGCCATGGCCTGGATGGCGGCCTGGGCCACGGCTTCGCAGATCACCGGGTTGACCTTGCCGGGCATGAGGCTGGACCCGGCCTGCACCGCGGGAAGCAACACCTCTCCGAACCCCGCGCGCGGCCCGGACCCAAGCAGGCGCAGGTCCGATGAAATTTTGAACAGGTTCACCGCGTGGGCCTTGAGGATGCCGGAGACCTCCACAAAGACATCGGCGTTCTGGGTGGCGTCCACCAGGTTCTCGGCCCTGGACAGGCCCAGGCCCGTGATCTCGCGCAGGCGTTCCACGACCAGGAATATGTATTCCCTTGGCGCGGTTACCCCTGTTCCAACGGCTGTCCCCCCCAGGTTCACCACGCGCAGGCGCTCCTCGCACTTGAACACACGCCAACGGTCTCGCGAGAGGCATTCGGCCCAGGCGGAACACTCCGCGCCCAGGCTTATGGGCACAGCGTCCTGCAGCTGGGTGCGGCCGACCTTGAGCACATCGCAAAATCGCTTCTCGCAGTCCTGGAACGCCCCCTGGAGCTCGGCGATGGCCTGCTCCAGCTCCCGCAGCAGACCGATCGCCGCAACCTTGACCGCCGTGGGGTACACATCGTTGGTGGACTGGTGCAGGTTGACGTGGCCGAGCGGTTCAATCCGCGCGCAACCGCCTTCGCCGCCGCCCAGGAGTTCCTCGGCGCGGTTGGCCAGCACCTCGTTCAGGTTCATGTTGGTGGAGGTCCCTGCGCCGCCCTGCAGCGCATCGACCACGATTTCCTCGCGCAGGTTCCCGGCGATCAGCTCCTCGCAGGCGCGGGTGATGGCCTGGGCTATCGGGGCGGGCACATGGCCCAACTCGGCGTTGGTGCGGGCGCAGGCCAGTTTGACCTGCGCCAGGGCCACGATGAGTTCGGGCCGGGGCGGACGGCCGGTCAGGGGAAAATTCTCCAGGGCCCGGGCCGTGTGGATGCCCCAATAGGCCGTGGTCGGCACCGTTCTTTCACCGAGCGCATCGCGCTCCAGGCGCGTTTCACGGGAAGGCCCGGCAGCGTCCTCGTCGTTCACGTTCTCACGTGCGATCATGACCGTTCCCGGAAGCAGGCGGGCTGCCATGTGGCGGGCAGGGCGGCTCTGCGGCAATGCCGGATTGCGCCGCGCGGCATACCCGCCCGCTTTCGCGTCCGGTTCGCAAGCGTATCGCCACTCTGTGCGCATGTGTCATGGCCCGTTCCTCATTGCCCCAAAGGCAGTTCTGTTGTGCGTTTCCTGCATACATTTCCTTAATTCATATCCATGTCAATAGCATGAATGAAATTTTAGTAGCACCACGCCCGACTTTGGAGCGGGCTATCGGTCAGAGGGCACGGAAGGCATGGGGGGATCCAGTGCCCAATGCCATCCACGCCGTTCTGGACGCCATGCCAAGAAGCCGCGGGAACAGGCAGGGACAGCGCGTTTCCCTGCGGGTCGTCATGTCGTCTGGAACAGGGCATGTCCGGGGCAGATGTCCTGGGAGGTCTGCGTGACAAGGCGCGTGCTCTTGGCGTTGGTTACGATACCCGCTTGGGCATCGCAGACCTGGGCCAATGGGGAGGGGCGTCAGCGGGGGGGCGTCACGCCTCGTGCGTGGGGACAGGGGCCCTGAACCGCCACATCAAAAAGCCCCCGACCGTGGTGTGCGGCCGGGGGCTTGAAGGGTCTGGGACGGTGGTGTCGGTCTACCAGTTGGCGTCGGCGAAGGGGTTGGAGCCCAGGCCGAAATCGGCTTCGGGCTCGCCGCCCACGCTGGGCGCGCCCGAGGCATCGCCGGAAGCGGCGGCCCCGGCATCGGCGCCAGCGGCTGCGGCGCCGCCGGCGACGCCGGCCACCACAACGCCCTGAGCCTTGACCTTGGCCACTTCTTCCATGAGCTGCTCAAGCTTCTTGATGTGCTCGTCCATTTTGGAGTTGGACACCTGCAGCTTCACGTCGCCCTGTGCGGCCTGTTCCTCAAGGGGCTTCAGCTTGGCCTTGAGGGCCTTGACCTCGTCGCCCTTGGCGGCGGCGTCGGCGGTAAGCTTCTCCACCTGGGCGGAGAGGGTGGCGTTCTGGGCGCGCAGTTCGGCCATCTGGGACAGAATGGCCTGCGCCTGGGCCAGGGCGGCATCGGGCAGGGGCTTGACGGCGACCTTTTCGCCAAGGGCGGCCACGTCGCCAGCAGCGGCCTTGGCCAGCTGGGGCTCCTGCTCGTAGATCCAGGCCTTGGACAGCGCCGCGGCGATGGGGGCGAACTCGGCGTCCACCTCGCCCTGGGTGAGGAAGGACAGCAGTTCAATGGTGGCCGCATCGGCGGCGGACGCGCCCTTCAAGCAGGACACGAAGGTGTTCATGGGGAAAACTTTCGCTTCAGCCATGGGATTTCCTCCTTATGATCGGGAAACCTGTTGTTCGGTTCGTTTCGCTTACCTTGCGCCGTCTAGTTCCGCGCGCCCATGGGCAGGCGGCCGATCTTGCGGGCGTAGGCCAGGGCCACAGTACGGTAGACCACGTGCCCGAGCTTGGACCAGGGCAGGTAAGCCAGCAGCATGAACACGAAGACCAGGTGCAGGTAGTAGGTGGGGTAGGCGAGCATCTTCTGGCCGATGAGGCGGAAGATCTCGGAACCGATGCCGGTGATGGCGATGCCCCAGATGACGGCGATGAGGTACCAGTCGTACCAGTTGCTGACGCTTTTTGAGGCGTCCAGCGCGCTGCGACGGCTGGTGAGCTTGGTGAGGCCGATGACCAGGGCCACGGCGCCCGCGTTGGCCAGAAGCTTCACCGGGCTCCACAGGGGCATGGGGGTGTGTCCGGCCCAGGCGATGAGCCCGGCGAGCCCGCCCTCAAGCCCCAGGATGTGTTGCAGGAACCACGCGCCGAACCAGTGGCCGAAGGCCACGACGCCGGTGACGATCATCAGCGCGATGAAGGCGTAGAAGACAAAGAGGTGGCCTTTGACGCGTTCCTTGTCCTTTTCGTCCTCGCCGCAGTTCACGAAGCGGCTGTGCAGCGCCACCTCGTTCTTGAGGGTGTCGATGAGGCAGGACAGGAAGCTGGGCTCCGGCCCGCGGCCGACAATGTAGGTTTTGGGCGTGGACTTGAAGCTCTTGAGCAGGTTGGAGATGCCGCCCGCGAAGGCGAAGACCATGAACAGGAACACGGCCCCGAAGATGGGGTCGATGGTGTAGTCGCCGGGGAAGAGGCCGCCGTAGATGATGGCGCCCTCGGCCGCGACCTTGAGCTCATGGCCGTCCACCACGAAGAGCGGGAAGGCCGTGCCCAGCTTTCCGGCCATGATGGACCAGATGGCCAGGTAGATGAGGGCCGGAATGGCGAAGAGGATGGGCAGGTACTTGCTGGAGCTCATCCACGTGCCGATGATGCTGGGTTTGGCCAGGTTGCGGTAGGCCATGTTGCGCAGGGCGGCCAGCAGGTCGCCCGGCTTGGCTCCGCGCGGGCACAGGTCGGAACAGGTGCCGCAGTTGTGGCACAGCCAAATGTCGATGTCGTTTAACAGGCGGTCCTTCAAGCCCCACTGCGCCCAGACCATCTCCTTGCGGGGATAGGGGTCGTCGGCCGGGGAAAGGGGGCACGCCACGGAGCAGGTGGCGCACTGGTAGCACTTCTTGAGCGACTCGCCGCCCACCTGCTGCAGTTCCTGAATGAATTTCAGGTCCGGTTGAACCCTGACGGTGTTCGACATGGTTCCAAACCTCCTAGTAGCCCTTGAACGGGTTGGGCCCGAACTTGGTGATGACTTCGGTCATGAAGCGCTCGATGATCCCCGGCACCTTGTCGTATTCGTCGATGGAGATCTCGTACTGCTCCACGCGCTCGGACTCCACGCCCAGGCGGCCCAGCGACTCGGCGATGTTGACCTTGCGGCGGCTGCACAGCTCGGAGCCTTTGACGAAGTGGCACTGGTAGTCCGGACCGTACTTGCAGCCCAGCATGATCACGCCGTCGATGCCCTTGCTCATGGCGTCGGCGATCCAGATGGCGTTGACCGAGCCCAGGCAACGCACGGGGATGAACCGCACGAACGGGCTCCAGCTCTTGCCGCGGAAGGCCGCCATGTCGAGGGCGGGGTAGGCGTCGTTCTCGCAGGCCAGCACAATGACGCGCGGGCCGCCCGCCACCATGTCGTCCGGAACGTAGACTTCCTTGATGGTGGAGCCGATCTGGTCGATGTTGTAGTTGTCGAAGCTGATGACGCGCTCGGGGCAGGCGCCCATGCAGGTGCCGCAGCGGCGGCAGCGCGTCGGATTCGGCTTCGGCGTTCCCTTTTCGTCGTCGTCCAGCGCGCCGAAGGGGCATTCCTCGGTGCAGCGCTTGCACTGGGTGCAGCGCTGGAAGTTGAATACCGGGAAGCTCATGTCGCCGCTTCTGGGGTGCACGGCCATGCCGCGGTTGGCGGAGCCGATGCACTGCACGGCCTTGAGCACGGCTCCGGCCGCGTCCTCGCGGGCGGTGGCCATGGTCATGGGCTGGCGCACGCAGCCGGCCGCGTACACGCCGGTGCGGCGGGTCTCGTAGGGGAAGCAGATATAGTTCGAGTCCGCGAAGCCGTCGAACAGATCCAGATCCGGGAAGCCGGGGCCCTGCCGGTACTGGAAGTTCATGGTCGCCTCGTGCGCGGTGACGGGCACCACGGCGGTGGGCAGCACCACAAGGTCGGCCTTGAGCTCGATGTCCGCGCCCAGGAGCGTGTCCTTGGCCCGGACGAGCACGCCGCCGTCGGAGTCGGCGCTGACGCCGGTGATGCTGGCCTTGGAGAGCATCACCCCGGCCTCGTCCTGCGCGGCCTTGTAGTAGCGCTCGTTGATGCCGGGCACCATCATGTGGTCGTAGAGCACGTAGGCCATGGCCTGCGGCAGCTTCTCGCGCACGTAGCGGGCGTGCTTCAGGGCCACCAGGCTGGTGAGCTCGGAGCTGTAGGCCAGGTGCTTGGCGCTCTCCTTGGAGGGGTACGCCGGGGCTTCGGCCTCGCCTTCGGCGGGGGCGGCCTCGGCCGGAGCGGCTTCGCCCTCGGCGCAGGGCTCCTCGGCTGGAGCGGCGGCGGTGCACAGGGACACATCGGTCAGGATGGCGACCGAGGCCGGGGCCTTGCCGTCGCTGGGGCGCTTGATCTCGCCCGCCTTGACCATGGCCTCGAACTCCGCGGCGGTGACCACATTCTTGATCGAGCCGTAGCCCATGGGGGCCAGGTAGTTCTTGTCGCCCGCCACCCAGCCGGTGGCCAGCACCACGGCGCCGATCTCAAGCTTCTGCTCGCCGCCTGCGTTCAGCGTGGCGGTGTACAGGCCGGGCGCGCCCTCAAGGGAAACGAGCTCGGCGTTCAGCAGAACCTTGATCTTGGGGCTGGCGGTCACGGCGTCGATGAGCGCGCCGATGCCGGTGTCCTCGGTCTGGGTGTACGGCGCGGAGAGCGGGAAGGACTTGTACATGGTCGCGGCCTTGCCGCCGAGCACGCCGGCCTTCTCCACCAGGACCACCTCGCGGCCGAGCTTGGCGGCCTCGATGGCGGCGGTGAGGCCGGTGAAGCCGCCGCCAAGCACCATGATGGTCTGGAAGGTCTCGGGGACCTCGGGCGCGGGGATGCGGCTCTTGGAGAGCTTCATCATGCCCATGCGCACGTAGTCCTTGGCGATGAGCGGGAGCTGGTTCGGGACCTTGGGGTCTTCCTGGTAGCTCCACACGCAGTGCTCGCGCAGGTTCACGCGCTCCACCTGCACGGCCGGGCCGAAGTTGAAGATGTCCCATTTGACGCGCGGCGAACAGGCGCAGAGCACCACGCCGTCCAGCCCGTTGGCGGCGATGTCGGCCTCGATCTCGGCCTTGCCCTCGGGGCTGCAGAGCACGCCGCTCTTCTTCACCACGGGGCAGATGTTGGCCAGCTTGCCTTTCTTCGCGTAGTCCACCAGCTCGTCCACGTTGAGGGACGTGCCGATGTCGCAGCCTTCACAGATATACACTCCAAGCTTTTCAGCCATGAGTTACCTCCCCACCATGGTTTGAATGGCTTTCATGGCGGCGCCGGTCCCGGTCTGGGCGGTCTTCATCACGTCCAGGGGCAGCTTGGCGCACCCGGCGGCGATAATCCCCTTGTCTTCCCCGCCGGTGATGAAGCCGTCTTCGTCAACAGGGACCTGAACGGGAAGCTTGGTCCCGGCACAGCTGGGCTGCATTCCGGTGGCCAGCACCACGAGGTCGTACTTCTCCTCGCTTTTGATGCCGGTGACCGCGTCCTCCACGGTGACGATGGGGTTCAGCCCTTCGTCCTCCACGATCTTGGCCACCTTGCCCTTGACCAGCGACAGCTTGTCGTCGGCCTCCACCTTCTGCTTGAAGTTGTCATAGCGGCCCGGGGTGCGCAGGTCGATGTAGTAGATGGTGACGCGCGCGTCCGGGTTCTTCTCGCGGATGTAGGTGACGTGCTTGAGGGAGGCCATGCAGCAGATGTAGGAGCAGTAGTTCAGGTGGTTTTCGTCGCGGGAGCCGGCGCACTGCACAAAGGCGATGCGCTTGGGCTCGCGGCCGTCGCCGGGGCGCAGGATCTTGCCCGACGTGGGGCCGTTGGGAGCGGCCAGGCGCTCGAACTGCATGTTCGACACCACGTTCTTGAGCTTGCCGCCGCCCAGATTGGTGAGCTTCTCCATGTCGTAGGGCTTCCAGCCGGTGGCCCAGACGATGGCGCCCACCTGCAGGTCCAGGGTCTTCTCGGCGTCGGCTGGCTCAACCGCGCCGTAGGGGCAGGCGGCCTTGATGGCGTCCATTTCGCCGGGTGCGCAGGCGGCGGCGTCCACCACGTAGCGCTGCGGGAAGGCGAACAGGTGCGTGCGGTAGGCGGTCTTGCGCTCGCAGATGCCGAAGTCGAACTCGCTCTTGACGGTGGTGGTTGCGGCCTTCTCGCACTCGCCGCACATGGTGCAGTTGGTGTTCACATAGCGCGGGCGGATCTTGATCTTCACGTCAAAGGCGCCGGGGCCGCCTGCAACGCTGACCACATCGGCCATGGTGAAGAACTTCACCCTGGGGTTGTTCTTGATGCGCTGGAACTGGATCTCCAGGCCGCAGGAGGGCGGGCAGAGCTTTGGGAAATATTGGTTGAGCTGCGCCACCCGTCCGCCGAGATATGGATTCGTCTCGACGATGTAGACCTCGTGGCCGACTTCCGCGGCCTCGAGGGCGGCGGTGATCCCGGCGAATCCGCCGCCGACGACGAGAATACTGTTGTTCGACATTCGCTGTCCTCCCTCTGTTGTGTGCCAGGCCGACTGTATTCGCCGTTCTGGGCCGATGGGCTCATCTGCCTCGGCGTGGGATTTCCCCGTGCCCGCTTGGGGCAAGCCCCGTGAGCGCCCCTTCCGCGGGCCCGCGCATGGCGTCGCCCCCATGCTGGCGGAAATTGCCCCAGCCGTGAAAATGGCCCGAACCCGGACTGCAACGGACGTTCCAGCACGGGTTCAGACCACTTCCCCGCCTGGGAAGTGTGGCGGCTGCGGGCTTGTGGCCCGCAGCCGCCGATGTCAACGGTCTATCCCTTACTGGGCGTCAGGGATGATCTGGATGTAAGGCTTCTTGAAGATCTTCACTTCTTTCTTGGCCGGGTCGTACTTCGAGTTCACGAAGCACTTCCACTTGCTGTCGTCCAGGCCCATGCAGTCGCCGCGATAGTAGAAGCCGGGGTAGCGGGTCTCTTCGCGGAACTCGATGTGCTGCAGGTGCAGGCGCACGGTCCACAGACGGTGGAACTGCTCCCAGCAGCGCATAAGCTCGTGCAGGTCGCGGGCGGCCAGCTTCTTGCTGTCCTCCTCGAGCATGCCCATGAGCCAGAAGGCGGTCTTCAAGAGAGCGCCGGAGGTCATGTACAGGGTGGCGCAGCCTCCGCCGTACTCGTCCGAGCACTTGATCAGGCGCATCATGAAGTTGCGCGGGGTGATGTAGTTGGGGTTGATCTCCGGAGCGGTGGAAGCACCCTTGAACTGCTCGTAGGTGTACCAGGGCTGGTAGATCTCCTTGGCGAGGTCGGCGGCCTTCACAGCCAGGGTGGGCTTGAAGTCCTTGTGATCCACGACCCAGCGGACCATCTGCTTGCCGGCGATGCGGCCTTCAGCGTGGGAGCCGGAGGAGAACTTGTGGCCGGAAGCGCCAACGCCGTCAGCGCAGGTCCAGAGACCTTCGACGGTGGTCATGCGGTTGTAGACCTTGCCGTTGCTGGCGCGGACTTTGTACTCCTCGGGAACCCAGGCCTCGTCCGGACCGGAAACCCAGATGCCGCAGCAGCCGGAGTGGGAACCGAGCAGGTACGGCTCGGTGGGCATGATCTCGGAGCCGCGATCCTCGGGAGCGCAGTTGGTGCAGGCCCAGAGGTTGGCCATGCCGACGCACATGTCGAGGAAGTCTTCCCAAGCCTCGGACTCCAGGTGCTTCCACAGGGGGCTCTTGAAGTCGTTGTTGATGGTGGTGAGCAGGGCGGTCTTGGTGTCCATGAAGATGGGACCGCGGCCTTCACGCATTTCACGCAGCATCATGTGGTTGCGCAGGCAGGTCGGAATGACGTGACCCTTGGCGTAGCCACGATCCTCGTAGGGCTTGAGCATGGCGCGGTTGGTGGCGCAGTAGTCTTCGCCCTTGTAGTTGGTGGCCTTGGCCTTGAAGAGCAGGAACCAAGCGCCGACCGGGCCGTAACCGTCCTTGAAGCGGGCGGGCACGAAGCGGTTTTCCATCATGGTCATCTCGGCGCCGACCTGAGCACACATGGTGTAGGTGGAACCGGCGTTCCACACGGGGTACCAGGCGCGGCCCATGCCCTCACCGGTGGAGCGGGGGCGGAACACGTTCACCGCGCCGCCGCACGCCACGAGGCAGGCGTTGCAGGTGAAGACGTACACCTTGTTCTCGCGGGTGCTGAAGCCAACGGCGCCGGCGATGCGGTTGGGGGTGTTGGCGTCCAGGAGCAGCTTCACGATGAAGACGCGCTCCAGGTAGCGGTCGTCGCCCAGGGCCTTTTTCGCGGCCTCGGCCACGATGACCTTGTACGACTCGCCGTTGATCATGATCTGCCAGCGGCCGGAACGCACGGGGGCGTCGCCGTTGCGCAGGGAGAAGCCCTGGGCCTTGGCCTGGGCGCCGTCGAGGTTGTGGCCGTCCTTCTTGATCCAGACGGGCAGGCCCCACTCCTCGAACAGGTGGACGGAGTCGTCGACGTGACGGCCGAGGTCGAAGATCAGGTCTTCGCGGACCAGACCCATGAGGTCGGTGCGGACCATGCGGACGTAGTCGTCGCTCTTCTGCTCTTTGCCGATGTAGGTGTTGATGGCGGACAGACCCTGGGCCACGGCGCCGGAACGCTCGAGGGAGGCCTTGTCGACCAGCATCACGGAAATGCCGCCGACCTTGTCGGCCCAGCGGCAGGCTTCAAACGCGGCGCCGCAGTTGCCCATGCCGCCACCGACCATGAGAACGTCAACATGCTTCTCGACGATGGTCGGCTCAGCCAGGGGCACGCCTTTGACGACTTCTTTAGCGGGAATCTGAGGCATAGCTACCTCCGTATGCTCTCTCTGGAGTTGATTGATTGAAAACCCTTGCAACTCAAATCAAGCGGATGTCCGCCGTCGAAGCTAGTCGCAGACGGCGTCGAGCCAGCACTGGCTCTTGTCGGAGTCGGCGAGCTCGAACTTCTTCATGATCGGGCTCTCGGGCAGGGCCAGAGCGGTCTCGGTGAAGAGCAGCTCGTCGTCCAGGCTGCCGCCCTCGGGCTTGCCGCCGAACGGGTCGATGGAGCCTTCAGGGGTGGTGCGGATGGGGAACTTGAAACGCTTCACGGAGCCGTTGCGGAACTTGACGGTCCACATGATGTCTTCGGCCGAACGCATGGGGATGGAGGTGCCACCCATGGGGGCGAAGTCGGCGTAGGGGCGGGCTTCAATGGCGCCCTGGGGGCAGATTTTCACGCAAGAGTAACATTCCCAGCACGCGTCAGGCTCCTGGTTGTAGGCCTTCATGGCCTCGGGATCCAGGATCATCAGGTCGTTCGGGCAAATGTACATGCAGGCGGTCTTCTCGCCACCCTTGCAGCCGTCGCATTTTTCCGGATTGACAAAGGTCGGCATAACACTTCCTCCTAACAGGTTTAAATTAAAGCAGTTACCGACACGATCCACAGCCAACTACGTGCTCGAAATGGGCACGGTCTTGTGAAAACAGACGATTACCCGGCCTGCAAAGGGGTGTCAAGGTGAAAGTGAATTTTTGAACAAGGGTGACACCCCATCGCAGCGCTTTCCCCGGAAATCGGGGCGAGACTTTTCGCTCACGCCGCGCAAATCCAGGAGATTTCCGGGAAAAAAAGCGCGGAGAAACGAAACCGGCGTTTCGCGAGCATTCGCAAGCCGTCATTTTTGCCGTAGCATGTTCCTGCTTAGTCCACCTCGTCCAGGTTTCGCAAGCATTTTTTAGGAATCCCCGGCAACTCTCGACAAAATGCTCTGTCCAGCCCATAGGTCGCCTACGAAGAAGGGCTTTGCGTCGGTCTTGAGAAAATGCTCTTGACACAACTTTCACAATCAGCGCATAGTACGTTCGCGTTCAATGTCGATGATCTGCGGTTCGCCGCACCGGGCCGCCAGCCGACAGCTGGCCGCGGCCAAGGACAAGACCCCTAGAGCCCCAGGCGTCGTTGCGCGCCGTCACGGGGCCACGGTTTCGGCAGAGGAACAAACCCATTAACCTGGTTATTTTCAAGGAGAAACGGAGATGGCATCGAAACTCGTCCCCCCTCATGGCGGAAAAGGCCTTGTCTGCTGCTTGCTGGAAGGCGCCGCGCTCGCCGCTGAACAGAAGAAGGCCGAGGGTCTGAAGAAGATCGAAATCTCCTCTCAGGAGAAGGGTGACCTGATCATGATGGGCATCGGCGGCTTCAGCCCGCTGACCGGCTTCATGGGCAAGGCCGACTGGAAGAGCGTCTGCGACAAGATGACCCTCACCGACGGCACCTTCTGGCCCATCCCCATCATGCTCGCCACCGACGACGCCTCCGTCAACGCCGGCGACGAGGTCGCCCTGGTGCGCAACGGCGTCACCATGGCCACCATCAAGGTCTCCGAGAAGTTCGAGCTTTCCGAGGACGAGAAGAAGTGGGAATGTGAGACGGTCTACAAGGGCGAAGGCGCCGACTCCCAGACCGACTTCATGGGCACCGCCATCAAAGATCACCCGGGCGTGCAGATGGTTCTCGCCCGCAAGAAGTTCTGCCTGGCCGGCCCGGTGAAGGTCCTCTCCGAGGGCGACTTCCCCCAGAAGTTCCCCGGCGTGTACAAGAGCCCCGCTCAGCTGCGCGCCGAGATGGACGAGCGCGGCTGGAAGAACGTGGCCGCCCTGCAGCTGCGCAACCCCATGCACCGCTCCCACGAGTACCTGTGCAAGATCGGCGTCGAAGTGTGCGACGGCGTGGTCATCCACTCCCTGGTGGGCGCGCTGAAGCCCGGCGACATCCCGGCTGAAGTCCGCGTCGACGCCATCAACACCCTGGTCGAGCACTACTTCGTGAAGAAGAACGTCATCCAGGCCGGCTACCCCCTCGACATGCGCTACGCCGGTCCTCGCGAGGCCCTGCTGCACGCCCTGTTCCGCCAGAACTACGGCATGAACAAGCTCATCGTCGGCCGCGACCACGCCGGCGTGGGCGACTTCTACGGCATGTTTGAGGCCCAGGAGATCTTCGACCGGATCCCCTACGCCACCCCCGAGGCCAAGTGCGCCGTTGATCCTGGCAAGGTTCTGCTGACCGAGCCCCTGAAGATCGACTGGACCTTCTACTGCACAAAGTGCGACGGCATGGCCTCCATGCGCACCTGCCCGCACACCAAGGAAGACCGCGTCATCCTCTCCGGCACCAAGCTGCGCAAGATCCTCTCCGAGGGCGGCGCCGTGCCCGACCACTTCGGTCGTGAGGAATGCCTCGTCATCCTCAAGAAGTACTACGCTGGCCTCACCGAGAAGGTCGAAGTCAAGATGCAGAAGGCCGCTTCCGGCGCCGGCATGTAATCGATTCGACCAGCCTCACCGTCCATTCGGGGCGCCCCACGGGGCGCCCCTTTTTTGCGCCTCGCGCCAGCGATCGGCCAAAGCGCCCTTGCCATGCGCCGCGCACTCCTGCTAGCCTTGAATCATGAGCACAATTCTCGTCACCGGCGGGGCCGGATACATCGGCTCGCACACGGCAAAACGTCTCGCGGCCATGGGGCGCAACGTGGTCGTCCTGGACAACCTCTCCACCGGCCACAGGGACTTGGCGCGCTACGGAGACTTGCTGGTGGGCGACTTGCTGGACCCGGCCGCCCTTGACCAAGCCTTCGAGGGCCGCCGCGTCGAGGCTGTGCTGCATTTTGCCGCAGCCAGCCAGGTGGGCGAAAGCGTGCGCCAGCCCCTGCGCTACTACCAGAACAATATGGGCGGCGCCCTGGCCCTGCTCGCGGCCATGCGCCGCCACGGCGTGCGCCGTCTGGTGTTCTCGTCCTCCTGCTCGGTGTATGGCCCTCCCTTCGAGGGGCTGCTGACCGAGGACCACCCCCTGGGGCCTCTCTCTCCCTACGCCTGGACCAAGCGCATGATGGAGCAGGCCATGGCCGACATGGCCGCCAACGGCGAACTGGACTACGTGGCCCTGCGCTACTTCAACGCCGCCGGGGCCGACCCGGAAGGCGAACTGGGCGAGCGCCACGAGCCCGAGACCCACCTCATCCCGCTGCTGCTCCAGGCCGCTCTGGGCCTGCGCGGCGAGCTGGAACTCTTCGGGACCGACTACCCCACGCCGGACGGCACCGCCATCCGCGACTACATCCATGTGCAGGATCTGGCCGAGGCCCACGTGAGCGCCCTTGCCCACCTCGAACGCGGCGGACAGTCCGGCCCCGTGAACCTTGGCAACGGCCAAGGCCATTCCGTGCGCCAGGTCATCGAGGCCGCGCGCGCCGTGACCGGTGTGGACATTCCGGTGCGCACCGCCCCCCGCAGGGCCGGCGACTCGCCCCGGCTGGTGGGCGACGCCACCAAGGCGCGCGCCATGCTGGGCTTTCGGCCCGCCTTCCCGGACATTCGGGACATCATCGCCACGGCCTGGGCTTGGCACCGCACAGAGGCCCGGCGAAAAACCGAACCCTAGCCGCCCTTTGACATTTCCGACCGGACAGGTATTGTGCCCCTTACCGAATAAACGCCAGGAGGCAGCCGCCTATGCTCGTACGCGACTGGATGACCAAGAACGTCATCACGCTGGGGCTCAAGACCACCGTCGTGGACGCGGCCGAAATCATGCGCACCAAGAAGGTGCGGCAGTTTCCGGTCATCGATGACAAAGGCGCGCTGGTGGGCATCGTCTCCGACCGGGACATACGCGACGCCATGCCCTCCAAATATCTCCCCGGCGACTCCGCCGGAGGCGGCAGCCTGGGCAGCCTGCGCGCAGCGGACATCATGACCGCCGAACCCATGACCGTCTCGCCGGTCACGCCCGTGGATCTGGTGGCCAACCTCCTGCAACGCCACAAGTTCGGCGGCCTGCCCGTGGTCGATGCGGCCTCCCGTCTGGTGGGCATCATCACCGTGGCCGACGTGCTGCGCTTCCTGTGCTCCGCCTCGGGCGTGCAACGCGGCGGGCCGCAACTCGCCGTGCGCCTGGACGCCAAGCCCGGCCCCCTCACCGCCCTGCTGCAGCGCCTGCGCACCGAGGGCATCCGCTTCGGCAGCGTGTTCACTTCCCACGAACCGACCTCGCCGGACCACCGCATCGCCTATGTGCGCATTTCCGACCTGGGCGAACACAGCATGGACTCCCTGGTCGCCACGCTCAAGCACGACTACTCCATACAGTTTTTCGTCGAAGACGGCCGCACCACCCTGCTGGAAGGCTAGCCTCCCCGCGTCCGGGGGCCAAGCGCCCCCGCGCCGGGCAGAACCCGGACAGCGCGTCGCAGGGGCGTTTGCGTCTTTTGCTAGCATCCGGGGTTGCGGAGCGGGCGCGCCGTCCGCCTTGTGTCCATGGCCGTGACGCGGCGGAAGAATTCCGACTATTTTGATAAAGTTTAATGCGAAGCCCTTGCGCCTTGCGCGCGCGTGTGTATCTATGCCGGTAGCGTCGGGCGTTCGGCCTGCGCAATCGACGAGAGTGGAGACGGCCATGTGGGAGTACACGGACAAGGTGAAGGAGCACTTCCTGAACCCGAAGAACGTCGGGGAGATGCAGGACGCCAGCGCAGTGGGCGAGGTTGGGTCCATTGCCTGCGGAGACGCGCTGAAGCTCTTTTTGAAGATCGAGGACGGCGTCATCAAGGACGCCAGCTTCCAAACATTTGGCTGCGCCAGCGCCATCGCCTCCAGCTCCGCCCTGACTGAGCTGGTGAAGGGCAAGACCGTGGACGAGGCGCTCAAAATATCGAACAAGGACATTGCCGCCGCCTTGGGCGGCCTGCCCAAGGAAAAGATGCACTGCTCGGTCATGGGGCAGGAGGCTCTTGAGGCGGCCATAAAGAGCTGGCGCGGCGAGAAGGTGGCGAGCCAGGAGCACTCCGAGGGCGAGGTGGTGTGCGAGTGTTTCGGCGTCACCGACCAGCAGATTCTGGAGGCCGTGCGCGAGAACGACCTGAAGACCGTTGAGGACGTGACCTACTACACCAAGGCGGGCGGCGGCTGCGCCAAGTGCCACGAGAAGATCGCGGAGCTCATCGCCCAGGCCAGGGGCCAGGCCGCGCCCACGGCGGCGCCTGCGCCGAAGCGGCTCTCCAACATCCAGCGGATGCGCCTGGTTGAGGAGGTGCTGGAGAAGGAGATCCGGCCCAGGCTGCAGCTTGATGGCGGCGATGTGGAGCTTGCCGACATCGAGGGGGCGGTGGTCTCGGTATCGCTGCGCGGGCGCTGCGTGGGCTGTCCGTCCAGCCAGGCCACGGTTCACGGCGTGGTGGAGGCCATCCTGCGCGAGAAGGTGGACCCGGAAATCCAGGTGCGGGAGGTGTAGCATGGCACAGCAAGTGGTCTACATGGACAACAACGCCACCACGCGCGTGGCCCCGGAAGTGCTGGACGCCATGCTGCCGTTTTTTTCCGAGTGCTACGGCAACCCGTCCTCCATGCACAGCTTTGGCGGCCAGGTGGGCAAGGACATGGTTCAGGCCCGGGAAAGTTTGGCGGATTTGCTGGGCTGCGGCCCGGACGAGCTCATCTTCACCTCCTGCGGCACGGAGTCCGACAACACGGCCCTCCGCTCGGCCCTTGCCGCCCAGCCGGACAAACGGCACATCGTGACCACGCGGGTGGAGCACCCGGCGGTGCTCTCCCTGTGCAAGCACCTGGAGCGCGCCCAGGGCTACCGCGTCACCTATCTGGGCGTGGATGCCGAAGGGCGGCTGGACATGAAGGAGGTGGAGGAGAGCCTCACCCCGGACACCGCCGTCATCAGCGTCATGTGGGCCAACAACGAGACCGGCGTGCTGTTCCCCGTGCCGGAGATAGCGCGGCTGGCCAGGAGCAGGGGCGTCATCTCGCATACGGACGCGGTGCAGGCCGTGGGCAAGGTGCCCATCAACCTGGCGGAGCTGGACGTGGACATGCTGTCGCTTTCCGGCCACAAGCTGCACGCGCCCAAGGGCGTGGGCGCGCTGTACGTGCGGCGCAGGCTGCCCTACCGGCCGTTTCTTATCGGGGGGCACCAGGAGCGCGGCCGCAGGGCAGGCACGGAGAACACCACCGGCATCATCGCCCTTGGCGCGGCGGCCCGGGCGGCCAAGGCGCATTTGCCGCTGGAGAACACGCAGGTGCGCGCCCTGCGCGACAGGCTGGAGAACGCGCTGCTTGCCGCCGTGCCGGACAGCAGGCTGAACGGCCACAAGCTGGAGCGTCTGCCCAACACGTCCAACATCAGCTTCAAGTATGTGGAAGGGGAGGCCATTCTGCTGCTGCTCGACCAGTTGGGCATCGCGGCCAGTTCGGGCTCGGCCTGCACCAGCGGCAGTCTGGAGCCCTCGCACGTGCTGCGCGCCATGGGCGTGCCCTTCACGTATGCCCACGGCTCCATCCGCTTTTCGCTCTCGCGCTATACCACCGAGGCCGAAGTGGACCATGTGGTCCAAAGCGTGCCGGGCATCATCGAGACCTTGCGCACGATCTCGCCCTACAAGGGCGGCGGGGCGGAGCCCCTGGATCCCAAGCCCGCCTGCGGCTGCTGAACGGGCGCATCTCCTCGCGGCGGCATTATGCGATCGCCGTCGCGAGGGCGTCCGTTCGCGGCCGGGTTACGCCAGTCCCATGCCGCGCGCTTCCTGTGTGCCTTCGCCGGGGTCGTCCAGGGTCTTGAAGAGCGCGCGCAGGTCGCCCAGGGTGAGGTCGGCCGCGGCGTCGAAGGATTGCGAAGCCTTGTCGGCCTCCGTGTCGAGGGCGGCAAGGGCACGCTCCTCGCGCACGATGACGTGGGCGTCGCCTGCGTTTCCTTCGCTTGTGCCCTCGGAGCGCGTCCAGAGGTGGTACACCCCGCGCTCGTCTTCCACCACTTCTTCCGAGCGGTCGATGGTGGCGCTGGCGGTCATCTCGCCGTGTTCGTCATAGGCCTCGTCGGTGTGGCTGGCCTGGCGCAGCAGCCTGGGCGACTCGTCCTCGGTGAGGCCCGCGCCCACGGCGAAATGGAGGAAGCGGGCGTCCGGGTTTTCCTCCGCGCCCTGGGTGTCCACCTGGCGCGAGGCGAGCTTCCCGTCTTTGTAGGTCTCGTCCGTCCAGCTGAGGGAGTAGGGATCGGACTGGTTCTGGAAGGATTTGAGGTTGCGCAGGCTGCCGAAGACGCCTTGGCCGTTGTTTCCTTCCAGGTCCTCCAGGAAGAATTCTGGCGATTGCGCCGACTCGCCGTAGGTCGCGGCGAGCAGCTCTCCGGCCGTCTGCGGCGAGGCGGTGGCGTAGTCCTCCTGCTTGATTCCCAGATTCTCCAGGAACAGCTCGGCGTTCAGTCCGTGTCCGTCCGGAACCTTGCCCTCGAAGACCCCTTCGGTTTTTTTCACCAGCTCGCCATTGTTGTACCACGTGGTGGACGCACGCTGCGTCTTCTCCCCGTCTTCGCCGATCTCCTCCGTGAAGGAGGCCGCGCGCAGCACCTTGCCGTTGTGGTCATAGTTGGTGATGCTGGCGCTGAACGAGTTTTCGCCCGAAAGCGCCTGGGTCGTCCAGGCCGCAAGGCCGTCCACCGCCGAGGGCCCGCGGTTGGTCTCCAGCTCCATGCTGGTGTCCTGCCGCACAAAGGCGTCCGTGACCAGCTTGCCGCCGGAATACTGGCGCAGCTGCGCCGTGAACTGGGTGGCGGCGTTCTCGCGGGTCAGGGCGGAGGCCAGTCCGGCCATGTCCTGCGCGCTGTCCACATCGGGATTCAGGTCGTCCGCGGAGAGCGATTCCATGTCGAGGCTCAGGCTGTCCGAATACTCCCGCACAAGTTCGCCGTTGGAATACCAATTGGCCGAGCGCGTCAGCACGGCGTTTGTGGTGCCTCCGCTCATGTCCAGGCCGCTCAGCTCGGAATGGACCGACTGGGCGATGCGGCCGTTCTCGTCGTAATACTCGATGTCCTTGGTGAGCGTGCCGCCCTTGATGACCCCGGTCTCCTTGCGCACGAGCCTGTCGCCGTCATACTCCATGACGGACAGCTCGCCGTTTTCAATGCTGGTCACCTGCTTATTGCCGTTTTTGAGCACGGTTGTGCCGCTGGAGAGGTTGAACAGCGACTCCCAGCTGATTTGTGTCTTGGCGGCGGCAGCGGTCTTGGCGGAGTTTTCCTCGTACTGGCTGCGCACCCAGGCCCGCAGGCCTTCGCGGGAAATGGTCGCCGTGTCGCCTCCCGTGGTGGTCTGCGTTGATGCGCCCGCAGACGACAGCCGCGTGTTGACGCCGGAGCCGCCAGCGGCGGCGGAGGAGGAGAACGCCAGCGTGCCGAGACCTTCGATTGGTGTGCTCATTGGATGTCCTTGGCCGTGCTGTGTGTCGGGGTACTCCGACAGGTATATGCAGTCTGTTATCGGTCGATTTCTGCCTGGGCTTTAGGGGCGGGAAATGAAAGCGGGTATCGGATTCGTGCATTGGATAGCGTTTTGGCATAGAAAATCTTGACGGGAACGCCGGGGGAGAATACTGGACAAAGCCGGGAAGCGTTCGGGTAAAAAGAGGGGTTATGTCATGGGAATGGCCTTGGAAATCCGGCTGCGCGAGGAGCGAGGCTGGGTGCGCGTCACGTTGTCGGGCAAGCTTTCCGCCGAAGCCGGGAAAGGACAGTACCAACGCATCGCGGGGCTGACGCAGGCCAAGGGCATCAACCGTGTGCTGCTGGACACGCGCGCCGTTACCGGGCGGGAGAGCATTCCCGAAATCTTCGACTTCATGCTGCGCACGTATCCGGCCGAACCGGGGGGGCGCCGCACCGCCTGCCTGGACCTGCCCGAGCATCATGTCAGCGCGCGCTTTTTCGAGCACCTGATGCAGAACAACGGTCGTGACTTTCGGCTCTTTTTCGACGAGCAGGAAGCCCTGGCCTGGCTGAACTCCGGCCAGCCGTAGACGCCCGCGGCGCTATATCCCGCAGGACGCCCGCGCCAGCCCCGCACCCGGCCCGAGGGCAAAGCCCGTCAGCGCGGGTTCCGCACGCAGGCGCACCCGCGAGAGCTCCAGCCGGACCCAGGGCGCGCGCTCGCCGTTGCGGATGCGCGCCACCCCCGGCGCGAACTCCAGGCGCATGGGCGCGCTTTCGCGCTCCGCATCGCCGCACAGGCTTTCCCGCGTGCCTGGCGCAAACACCTGCTCGCTTCCGTCATCGCGCCGCGCCAGCACTCGCGTCAGGCTGGTGGTCACGCCCTCCACGCGTCCGTCCGGGGCGAAACAAAGGGAATTGGCGTCCCCGCAAATGCCCACCGCGTCCAGGTCGTAGGCCATGATGCTCCCTGCGGGCGTAGGCACGGCCTGGGGCCGCGCGGGCTCGATGGAGCGCAGGCTCCCGTCCGGCCGGAAGGCCATGCCCACGCGCGCCGCGAGCGTTCCCGCCGGGGTGGGGAGCGCCACTTCCTCTCCCGGCCATAGCGTGATGCTGGCCAGCGTGCCGCACGGGTGGAAGCACAGGCTGATGATCTTTGCCGTCAGCCGTCCCAGCGGTGTGGACACCTCCATCGTCTTGGCCAGCGCGCCCTCGTCCGCCTCGGTCCAGTAGCCGGAGAGCTTGCCGTTCAGCGGAAAGGCCCTGCGGAGCGACCCGTCCGGGTGGAAGGTGAGCAGTTCCGCATCAATGACCCCGGCCGGGGTCTCGATGCGCGTGGGCTGCTCAAGCGGCAGACAGCGGGGCAGGCCGCCCGGATGAAAGGTCAGGGCCTGTACGGTGCGGCGGCGCAGGTCGTCGGTGCTGTGCTGCGGGACGAGCGTTCCGAAACGTGTGGCCAGGGCGGCCGGGCCGCAGGGCGTGCAGGAGCGTGGCCCGCCGTCGGGGAAGCGCTCCACCGGGCCATGGACCGGGATGCTCCCGCAAGGGGTGTCGAGGCTGGTGGCTGTCGTGTTCATGGTGTTTCCTCCAGCCACGGGGAAGCAAGAACAGCGCCATTGAGGAAAAAGCATGATTTCAAGGACATGCCAGATCGACACGCCAAATTGCGCCGACAAACCTGTCGGCCGGGGACAGAAGTGTCGCTACAGGGCCTTGCCCAAGAGGGGCAGCCGCCGGAGCACGTAGTGCGCCAGGGGGAAGCTGATGCCGATGCCCAGCACGGAGATGATCAGGAACTGCGCCATGGGGCCAAGCTCCGTGCGGCCGAAGGCGTACTGCAAAAGCGCCACCACGGGCACATGGAAGATGTAGACCGCAAATGAGCTGTTGGAAAGCGCCTTGGCCAGGGGCGATTGGGTGGGGAAGCGCTCGCGGGCGAGGGTCAGCAGGCCGGCGCAGAACCCCACGCACAAGAGGCTTTCCCACGCGGCGCGGATGATGGCGAGCGGGTCGGCCCCGCCGTTCCAGAAGGGGATGGGCAGGCCGAGCGCGCGCGAAAAGAAGAGGAGCGCGCACCCCACGCCGATCCACAGCCAGACCCAGCCCGCCGCGGCCGGGAAGCGCTCGAACCAGTTTCTGCGCGCGGCGATGACGCCCAGCACGAACATGGTGACGTACTGCGGAAAGTGCGCGAACTCGATCTCCCAGAAGCCGAAGAGCACGGTCCAGTCGTCCACGCTTTTCCAGATGCGGATGAGGTAGGTGCTGGCGGTGAGCCAGAGCGCGAGCGCGAGGAGCGCCCGGTGGGCCGTGGCCGGGGCGATGGATTCGTGCGGGAGGGCTTTGGGCCGTGCGTCGCGGCCGCCAGCCAGCGCCCGGTACAGCGCGTACGCGCAGCCGTAGAGGAAGAGGTTCTCGATGAACCAGAGGTGCACGAACTCCTGGTTGGGGCCGACCGGGCCGGTCCAGCCCGCCGGGGGCGCGGTGAGGCCCAGGTAGGCGCCAAGGTAGTAGTCCAGGTAGGAGGTGAGCTCCATGTGCTTCCAGGTGATGTCGTGGACGTACATGAACACCGGGGTGATGGCGAGCACCATGACGGCGATGGGCAGGCCGAAGCGCCAGAACCGGTCCAGGACGAAGGTGAGCGGGCCCTTGCGGTCCACGCTGCCGGGGTGGAAGTATCCGGCCATGAGGAAGAACAGCCCCATGAAGAAGGCCTCGTTGACCCCGAAGAACAGCCCGATCCGGTAGTCCTTCAAGGCCGATTGGTAGAGCCACCAGCCATCGTGCCCGAAGGGCTGCCCCGCGTGGTGGGCCACCACCAGCATGGACAGGAAGATGCGGACGTTGTCGATGTAGGCCAGACGCTGCTTGGCTGGGGCGCTCACGTGCTGCTCCTCGGTCTGCTTCGCGCGGCTAGGGCCGCGTGGGAATGCCCGCCCCGCGCAGAATGGCGAGGGCGATGTGGTCGTATTCCTTGTTGAAATGGTGCCCGCCCGGCACCACCATGGGCGTGACGTTGGGGGCCTCGTAGTTCTGGCACAGGGTGCCCTCTTCCTCGTCGCCGCAGACCAGCAGCACCGGGGTCTTGGAGAGCTTCTCCATCTCCGGGATCATGGGCGCGCCCTGGGGCACGTTTTCCGTGGTCAGCCAGTTGGAGAGGTGGAACTCGAAGTCCGCATGGGTGCCGGGGCCAAGCATGGCCACCAGCGCCAGCCTGGCCTTGGCGGCCTCGCTCATGCGGCCGGTCATGAAGGGCAGCACGTCCGCCCCGATGGAATAGCCCACCACGATGTAGCGCTCCGCACCCCACTTGGCCGCGTAGTGCGTGAGCGTCAGCTCAAGGTCGTGCGCCATTTCCTCTGGCGTGCGCGCGTTCCAGAAGTACTTGAGCGAGTTGAAGCCCACCACGGACACGCCGTGGGCGGCCAGGATGTTGCCGATCTGCTGGTCGATGCCCGCCCAGCCGCCGTCTCCGGTGACGATGACGGCAAGGGTCTTGCCGGGTGTGGCCGCTGGCGCCTCCACCAGGGGCAGGTCGTCCACGCTTTTGGCCGCCTGGGGCTTGGCCGCGCGGGTGGCCGGGGCAACGCTGTCCAGGGCCTCGCGGAAGGCCGCGCGCCAGGTGTCCGCTTCGGGCCGGGCCTGGTCCGCGCCCGCAAGCACGCTCACGCGCGCCCGCGCAATGCGGCTGGCGAAGGCGTTGGCCTCCGCCGGGGAGAAGCGGGGGTCCTTCTCGGCTTGCACCAGCACCAGCAGCCCGTGCGGGTGTTCCACCGGGTGCATGACGATGCCGGTTTCCGGGCTGGTGGCGTTGTCGTAGCGGTAGCCGTTGGCGGTGCAAAAGGGCTTCTGAATGCCCAGGCGCGGGGAGAAGCCCAGCGTCACCGCTCCGGCGAAGATGTCCTTGGGGGCCTGGGCGAAGGTGGCGTAGGCCACGGCCGCGCCTTCGCCGAATCCGGCCAGCACGGGCTGATGGTAGCCGGTGTAGCCCAGCGTCTTCTGCACGATCTTGGAGAGGCCTTCGAACTCCCAGGATTGGTAGAAGCAGCCCCCGGACGGGGCGCGCAGCGGACCGAGCAGGCGGGCTGTGTCGATGCCCACCACTGTGGCGTCCATGTCGGCCATGGCGCGGGCGGCCGTGTCCATGCGGGCGTCCCACGCTCCGTCGGAAAGCAGCAGCACCGCGCGGCCGGGTTCGGAATCCGGGGCGCGGTAGATGCGCACGTCGCCGAACACGCCGAAGTTCAGCTTTTCGGGTTCGGCCTCTGGCCTGGCGCAGGCCGAGGCGGCCAGGCAGAAGAGGGCAAGGGCCAGCAGGGCGCGCGTGGTCCGTCTCATTTGGCGATGACTCCCGTGACGCCGCCCGAAACCAGGGTGGCGATGTTGGCCAGGGCGCGGGGGGGCACGGTGCCGCCGGGGCTGGCCAGGTATTTGGATTCCCAGACCGGGTCGAACTTGTCCTTGAAGCGGCGCAGACCCTGGAAATTGTAGAACTGCCCGCCGTGCGCGTACAGCAGCGAGCCGAGCCGCGCCCAGGTGGGGGCCAGGGCGTGGCTTTCCAGACCGGAGAACGGCGCCATGCCCAGGTTGAACCACTGGTAGCCCTGCTCGCGTCCCCAGAGCATGAGCATGATGTAGAGGTATTCCATGACGCTTGCCGGGGCGTCGGGCGCATAGCGCATCAGGTCCACGGAAAGCTCCTGGCGCACGCCGTTCGCCATGCCGCCTTCCCAGATGTTGGCGAAGGCCACGATGCGGCCCTCTTTCCGCACGATTGCCTGGGGGCACCGCAGCATGTAGGCGTCGCTGAAGTAGCCCAGGGAGAATTTCTTTTCCCTGGCGTGCTTGGCCGCAAGCCAGGCATCGGAAACGGCCTTGAGCTCCGGCAGGATGGCGGGCACGCCTTCCCTGGGCACGATCTCGAAGCCGGCCCCTTCCTTCTCCACCATGTTGCGGGTGTAGCGCAGGCCCTTGCGCGCCTGTCCCGCCAGCGAGAACTCCGGCAGGGGCACCCGCGCCTCCTCGCCGATCTTCATGAGCGAAAGGCCCAGGTCCAGGTACAGGGGCAGGTTTTCGCGGCCCGCCTGATAGAACACCGTCCACCCGGCGTAGAGGTCCACCATTTCGCGAAAGCGCCAGGCCAGCTCGGCGCGCGTGGCGGGCGGCCCCACGGGATCGCCCATGCACACCCAGCTGCGGCCGCAAATGCCATACATGAGGAAGCCGTCGCCCTTCTTGCCCAGAAGCACGCTCTTGTCGCCCAGCAGGGCGAGGTGCGGCGGGGTTTCTGGCGCTGCGGCCACCAGGGCGCGCACAGCGGTCATGTCCTCCTCGCTGGGCGGGGCGTGGCGTGGCCGGGCCGAACGCATGAGCCGGAGCACCGCCACGGCCAGCACCGCCACCGCCACGCCCGCGGCGGCGCGCAGGAAGCGGCTGGCTTCGTCCTCGTAGGCGAAGGCCCACCACAGGTCGGTGGCCAGGCTGTCGAGGCCGTAGGCCAGGTAGCCCAGAAGCGCCGTGCAGCCCAGCGCGGTCACGATGGCCGTGATCCAGCCGGGGGTGAAGCCCTCGGACAACAGCGAGGCCTTGCGGTAGAAAAACTTGTGGCAGGGCAAGAGCGCCAGCAAAAGCAGGGTGAGGAGCAGGGCCTCCTCGTAGTCCCAGCCTTTCAACAGGCAGGAGATGATGCCCGCGAAGAGCAGTCCGGAGGTGACGAAGTAGGCGGCGTCGAGCCGCTTGTGCAGGCCGCGCGCCAGGATGATGAGTCCCAGGCCCGCCAGGCTGCCCACGAAGTGCGACGCCTCCAGCACGCCCAGGGGCAGGAACTCCTCCAGCCAGCGCAGCCGCTCGTGCACCGAGGGCGTGGCCCCGGAGAAAAGCAGCACCAGTCCGGCCAGGAAGGCCAGCACAGCCAGCACGCGCGGCACCACCACCGGGAACCATTGCGTCAGGAACGCCCCGATTTCCAGCGCGGATTCGCGCGCCGCCAGGGACTTGCGGGCGGCCAGGGCCTCGCGCGCGGCCAGAAGCGCGGCGGCCAGCACCAGCGGCACAAGGTAGTACACCACACGGTAGGCCACCAGCGTGGCGAAAAGCGCCGGAGCCGGGATGCGCGGGCTGAGCAGGAAGAGCAGGCAGGATTCGAACACGCCGAGCCCGCCGGGCACCTGGCTCACGAGTCCGGCGATTTGTCCCAGCAGAAAGGCCCCGAGCAGCAGCGGAAAGCTGACGTTGGCCCAGGGGGGCAGCAGCGCATAGAGCACCGCCGCGGCCAGCGCCCAGTCCAGGGAGGCCACGGCCACCTGCAGCAGCGCGCTTTTGAAGGGGGGCAACAGCAGGGTCAGCTTGCCGATGCGCCAAGGGGTTTCTTTGCGGGCTGCGGCGTACAGGTACAAGGCCGGGGGGACGAGCAGCGCCAGCCCCAGCGGCCGGGTGGTGGAGAAGGGCAGGGTGATCCAGTCGGGCAGGGGCAGGGGCCGCACGGTGAAGATGATGCCGCCGATGGAGAAGAGCCCGAGCCAGAGCGTGAGCGTGGTGAAGACCACGATCTTGGCGATCTCCCCGGTGGAGAGCCCCCAGGAGGAATAGAGCCGGTAGCGCACCGTGCTGCCAGCCAGGGTGGAAAGTCCGATGGTGTTGCTGAAGGCGTTCCCCGCGAAGGAGGCCAGCACGGGCCGATGCGGCGGCAGCGGGTGCCCGATGTAGCTGAGGGCCAGGATGTCGTATCCGGCCAGCACGATGAAGTTGGCCGCGGTGAGGCCGAAGGCCAGCAGCACGTCCCGGTCGGTCTCGGAGAACAGGGAGGCCATGATCTCGTCCAGATTGTACTGGGCGAGCTGGGCCGAAATGGCCCAGACGGCGGCGGCAAGCAGCGCCAGGGCCAGGGCCGGGCCGAAAAATGGCTTGAGGCGTGTCAGCACGGGAGCGGACATGCGGCCTCCGGACATGGGGCCTCGGGCCTTTCCCAAAGGGGCGGGCCTGGACGATGGAGCACTGTGTCTGGCGTCATGCTCAAGGGAAATCCGTGGGAGGCAGCGTCTCCGGCGGAACGCCGGGGCAATTGCACAATATAGCCCCTCTTCGGCCGCTCAGTCAAGTATCGGGACGCGTGGCGCGGAGGCTGCTCAGCCCGTCCGGCCGGGGCCGGAGAACACCGCCTGCCACAGGCGCTCCAAGGCGTGGCCGGTGTTCTCCGCGTCGTGCGGGTCCGCAAGCACCAGCGACAGCGCCCGCTGGTAGAACTCCGGCGGCCGGGCCAGGATGCGGTCGCGGCGCACCAGCATGTTGCCCGTGGGCGCGCGCGCGATGAACTGCGCCGGGGACGGAAGCCCGAAGAGCGCCTCGAAGACCCGCCCCACGGGAATGTCCTTGCCCCAGCCCTCCCAGCGGCCCTGCTTGGCCGGGTCGGCCAGGTCGTGGGGACGGCCCAGGGCGTCGCAGCGCAGGCGGAACCAGGCCAGCCCGCAGAAGGGGCGGTCTTGCGCGACAAGGTCGAGCAGCCGTGCGCGCAGCGCGGCCGGGGGCAGGCGCGGTTCTTCCGGTGGCGTCAGGTGGGCGAAGGGGTCGCCCTGCACAAAGGCTGTCCAGCGGGGCAGGGCGTCGTAGTGGGCGATGATGTGCGTGAGGTAGGTGTGGGCCTCGCGCCCCACGTTGGGCAGGGCCTCGCGGCGGATGCCGGGCGCGAGCGCCGCCGGTGGCTCCGGGCCCTTGTCGTAGAGCACGCCCGGCAGGCCCAGCTCCGCCAGCCAGGCCGTGTCCTCCCGGTAGCGGGCCACCACCACGCCGATGTCCGGCGTTGCGGGGCTAGTCCCGTCCGAAGCGTATCTGGTCGAGCCCGTCATCCTCGTCCCTGCCGAATTCGCGGCCGCTGCTCGTGTGCGCGGTGGGACCGTAGTGCGGGTGCCCGTGCGGCCCGAAGAGGTCGGCGCGGCCGCGCACCGGTCCGTCGGGAACCTCGCGTTCCATTTCTGGCGTCTCCCTGCGCTCCGCGCGGCGCGCGCGCGCTTCTGGCGCATCGGCGATGCGATAGGCGCGCAGGAAGGTTGGGTAGGCCCCGGTGGAGTAGGTGCCGGAGCCGTAGCCCACGGCCTCGACGCGGCCCAGCGGCAGGGGGCCGTGGGTCTGCGCCAGGGTTTTGAGCACCGCCAGGCCCGTGGGCGTGGCCAGCTCCATGCCGGATTCCGTGGCGAAGACGACCATGCTGCGCGCAAGTTCGGCGCAGGCGGGCGCGGGCACGGGGAAGCGTCCGTGGCTGAAGGTGACGAAGCCCGAACCCAGGTTCACGGGCGAGGCCACCACGCGGTCCGCCCCGCTGGCGTGGGCCAGCAGTATTGCGCCCATGGCGTCCACCACGGTGTCCACCGCGCCCACCTCGTGGAAGTGGATGCGGTCCAGGGGCTCGCCGTGGACCTTGCTTTCGGCCTCGGCCAGCCGCGTGAGGGCGGTCAGGCCAAGCTTCTTGACCCGCGCGGGCCAGTGGGCCTCGGGCGCGGCGTGCACGATGTCCGTCAGGTCCCGCAAGTGCCGCAGGGGCTGCGGCGCCTGCTCCAGCACCTCCACGCGCCGGGTGCGGATGCCCTGGACCATCTGCTCGGAGAAGCGCACGGACACCCCCGGCAACCCCAGGGCGGCCACGGCGTCGGCCAGCAGCTTCGCACCGCCGGGAACAAGGTCGCTCAGGGCGGCCAAAAGCATGTCCCCGGACACGCCCAGGGTGCATTCGAGATACAGCGTTTTCACTGGGTCATCCTTTTCGTGCGGCTTCGCATTGGGCGTTGATCACATGGGCCGAATACCCGGCCCCGAAGCCGTTGTCGATGTTCACCACGCACACGCCCGAGGCGCAGGAGTTGAGCATGGTCAAAAGGGCGGCCAGGCCGCCGAAGCTCGCGCCATAGCCCACGCTGGTGGGCACGGCGATGACCGGCGCGGGCAGCAATCCCGCCACGACCGAGGGCAGGGCCCCGTCCATGCCTGCCACGGCCACCACGCAGCGCGCCTCCAGCAGGTCGTCCAGCACGGAGAGGACGCGGTGGATGCCCGCCACGCCGCAGTCGTAGCGGCGCAGCACGCGGCTGCCCAGGAATTCGGCGGTGCGGGCGGCTTCCTCGGCCACGGGCAGATCGGCCGTGCCCGCGCTGACCACGGCCACCAGGCCGGTCAGGGCGATGGGCGCGGTCTCGATGCTGAGCACCCGCGAGAGCGGATCGTACTGCGCGCCGGGCATGTGGCGCACGGCCTCGAAATGCATGGCGTCGGCGCGGGTGCCCAGGGCCCGCCCCGTGCGCCCGGCCAGGGCCTCGAAGATGTGCGCCACCTGCTCCGGGGTCTTGCCCTGGCAAAAGACCACTTCGGCCTGGCCCTTGCGCAACAGGCGGTGGTGGTCCACGCGGGCGAATCCGGCGTCGGCCATACTCTGCCCGAGCAGCTGGCGTTTGAGTTCGGCCGCGTCGACGCGGCCCTGGCGGAAGTCCTCCAGCAGGGTGTCCAGGTTCATGGGCGCACTCCAAGGGAAAGGTCGGCGAAGCCCGCGGCGCGGGCTCGGTCCGCCAGGGCGGCCGCCTGGGCCTGGGCCAGGGGCAGCTGGGCCGCGCGCACCAGCAGCAGCGCGGCGTCGCCGCCGGGGCCGGGGGTCAGCCGCGCGCGCAGGTCGGCTAGGCCAAGCTCGCGCGCGGCGCGTTCCAGGGCCTCCACAGCGGCAAGACGCCCGGGGGTCAGCTCCAGGCCTTCGGGAACGCGGGTGGCCAGGCAGGAATCGGACGGGTCGTCGGCGCAGGGCAGGCCTGACAGGCGGGCCAGTTCGCGCACTTCCGCCTTGGAAATGCGGCAGGCGGCCAGCGGCGAGAGGGCGCGGGCCTCGGCCACGGCGCGCAGGCCCGGCCGGGCCGGGTCGTCGTCGGCGTTGGTGCCCTCGGCCATGGCGCTGGATGCCCCAAGCGCCTGGTCCGCGGCGTGGCGCACCTGGGCCAGCACAAGGGCCTTGCACCGGTAGCAGCGGTCCGCCGGGTTGCCGCGCAACCGCGCATCGGCCAGCGCGGAGATGTCCCGCGCCACCACCCGCACGCCCGTGGCATGGGCCAGAAACGCGGCCATGCGTTCGGCGCGCTGGCGTTCCTCGGCGCTCATGAACTCCGAGCGCACGGTGACGCCCATGGCCTGGCCGCCCAGCGCCGTGGCCGCGGCCCAGAGGACCAGGGAGCTGTCCACGCCGCCGGAAAAGGCCACGGCAGTCGGCCCGGTTGCGCGGAAAAAGTCCAGAAGGCGTTGGAGGCGTGCGTCCATGGTGCGTTGGTTCCGGTCTGTTTGCACAAGGCGGGGTCGGGGGCCGAAGCTGTGTGTATAGTCGGCTTTCGGCTCGGGCACAAGCCGGGCTAGGGCAGCACGCTCCGCAGGGCGCGGCCTGCCAGGTAGCGGACCATGCGCGTGGGGGTCAGGGCGCGGATGAAGTCCAGGCCCACGAAGGGATCGGCCATGCGCCGCAGCGCGGCCAGGGAGCCCGGTCCGGGCAGGGTGTCCGGCGCGGAGAGGATGGCGCGCAGGGCGTCGATGGTCTGGGCGTAGGCGTCGCGGGTGGTGTCCAGCCGGACGCGCGCGCGCGCGGCGGCGTAGTCCGCTGGCGTCGGCGCGGGCGGCGGGTTTTGGAACAGGGCGGCCAGCTCGGCGGCCTCGTCGCGGCCGGGGAGATGGGTGAAGCAGCGCCCCACCAGCCGCGCCTGGGCGTTGACGAGCCGAACGTAGCTGGTTGGCGGCAGCAGCGCGCCGGGCTTTTCCCAGAAGGGCAGCTCCAAAATGGCCGCCGAGGCCCGCACCAGGGCAAGGTCGCAGAAGCGGTAGGCCCAGGCCCCGTCGGTTTCGTCCACGGCGGGCACGTTCCAGACGCGGTCGCTGGCGTCGCTGAGGCCCCAGGGGTGCGCGCCGCCGTGCTTCTTGAAGGCGTACTCCCAGGGGTGCAGCTTGGCCAGCAGGTTCACGCCCGCCTGCCGCGCGGCCCGGGCCACGCGGGCGTAGGTCTCGGACCGGGCGTCCAGGGAGTTGGGCAGCCACAGGCACAGAGGGCGGGCGGGGGCCAGGGCGTAGCGCGCGCAGAAGGCCTCGCGGTCCGGGTAGTCGTTCACCAGCCGGTTTACCGTGGGCTCGAAGAAAATGTTGCCCGTGAAGTGGACGCCCTTGGCCGCGGCCAGAGTGCGCGATTCCGGCGTGTGGTTGAAGTCCAGCTCGAAAAACAGGGTGAGCGGGTGCTGCAGGAGCAGATGTTCGGCCCCGTGGTGGCAGAAGTCGCCCAGCAGGGTGGCCATCTGCGCGGTCTTGCCGCCGCGCGCGCGCGTGGCGGCCATGAGCCGGGGCAGGTCGGCGTCGTGGTGGGCGTCGGCCACGGTGAGCTCCGCCGGGGTCGCGTCCGCGTGCTTGAGGACCTCGGCCCTGGGCAGGAGGCGCACCCCGCGCCCGGCCAGCTCCTCCGCGCGCGCGCCCGGCACGTCCAGGCCCAATTTGAGGCCGTGCGGCGGGCCGACCGCGATGAGGGTCTCGCAGGAGAACCCCGCGGCGAGCAGGCGGTCGTGCAGGCGCAGGAGCTTGTGGAACGCGCCGCCGTGCACGTTGAGCCAGACGAAGCGGATGTCCGGGACGCTCATGTGCTCTCCGGCAAGGCCCGGCTAGGCGGGCCTGCGCCCGGTGGCCAGCAGCTGGCGCTCCACGGCCCAGCGCAGGAATTTGACGCCCGTGGCCTTGGCCAGGCGGCGGGCCATGGGCACGGAGAGCACGGCGTAGAGCAGGTCGGCCAAGATGCGCACCGGGCCTGTTTCCCACAACAGCTCGTGGTGGCAGAACTGCTCGCTTTGCGCCTGTTCGAAGCCGTGCATGGCCAGGGCCTCGGCGATGCCCTTGGCCATGTAGGGATGCACATGGGTGGCGTCCTCGAAGAAAACGCGCCACACCGAGGCCCAGTCCGGGGTGAGCACCAGGATGAGCCCGCCGGGCTTGAGCACGCGCTTGACCTCGGCCAGCAGCGGCGTGGGGTCCACCATGTGCTCGATGACGCTCTTCATGATCACGGCGTCGCAGGAGGCGTCGGGCACGGGGAAGGTCTCGGCCGTGACGTTGCACAGGCGCACGGGCACGCCCGGCGCCAGGCTGCCCGCGCTGGGGGCCATGTCCAGGCCGGAGCAGTCGAGCCCCAGGCGGGAGAACGCGCCCAGCATCTCGCCCCGGCCGCAGCCCACGTCCAGCAGGCTCATGCCGGGCCTAAGGCCATAGCGGCCCATGAAGAAGCGCGCCAGATTGTCCGGGTAGGCGGTAAGGGGCTTCGCCGATTTGGTGTAGACGACCTCAAGGTAGTCCTGCTTCTTGCGCTCCATGGCTTACTCCACCCCTTGCAGGCCGGGGGTCTGCAGTCCGTAATAGTCCCAGCAGCGGCGGCACAGGGGGAAGCGGTCGTACTCGCCCCTGGCCAGGGCCTCGCGGTACATGTTGGCCTTGGCCGAGGCCCAGATCTCCGCAAGCGGCTTTTCGCGCACGTCGCCCACGCCCATGACGATCTCGAAGTCGCGGCAGCACACGCTCACCCGGCCGTCCCAGAACACGGAGAGCTTGTCGAACACCTCGGCGCAGCGCGGGTGCTTCTTGACCAGCTGGTCCTCCTTGCGCATCCGCTCCAGCACGGCCAGCTCCTCCGGGCTCAGCTTGGCGCTGGTGGCGTCGAAGCGGTCCAGCTCGGTGCGGCCCACGGTGACCTTGTCGGTGAAGGCGGCAGCGCGTTTGCGGAAGGCCGCCACAAGCTCCGGCCCCTCGTAGGTGATGGTGGTGGAGACGTGGATGAAGGGATGGGGCGCATCGCCGCGGATGGCGTGCAGCTGCTCGATCTTGGCCAGCAGCTCCTCGTAGTAGTCGGTGTTGCGCATTTCGCGGTAGCTTTTGCGGTCCACGCCCTGGAAGGAGAATTTCACCGACTGCACGCCAAGCTCCACCATGCGGCGCATGTCCTCCGGGGTGAGGCGGCTGCCGTTGGTGTTGAAGTGCACGGCCACCCCGGCCTGCACGGCGCGGCCCATGTACTCCAGCCAGCGCGGGTGCAGGGTGGGCTCGCCCCAGAGGATGAAGCGCAGGGGGCACTTGTGCTCCGCCGCCTGGGCCAGCACGGAGGCGAAGACCTCCTCGCTCATGTAGCCCTTGGGGCGGCGCTGGGTGCCTATGCCCACCGGGCACATGAGGCAGTGGAAATTGCAGACGTTGGTCAGCTCCACGTCCATGAGCCGGGGGAAGGGCGGCATGGCGGCCAGCTTTTCGGCGGGCTCCACCGTGTTCAATATCTTGTAGACGGGATCAAAGGGGTTGCTGCGGTCCATGGACCGGTCCTCCTGGAGGTGTTGGGCGGCCCTGTGGGGCGCGTCGCGGGCGGGGAGACAATCGGCGGGGCGGCTGTGGCCGCGCGACGGGCGTCCGCGCAATCCGGTTTGATACCCGCGCGGCCAAGGGCTTGTCAACGGAGGGCTTGCCTGCGCCAGGCCTAGCGGCAGCCCTGGCCGGGCGCGGACTCGATGACGCGGATGCGCGCCCAGGCGCCGCTGCGCCAGCGCAGGCCGAAACAAACGGCCAGAAAGCCCACGTAGGCCGCCAGGCACAGCCACGGGCCGTGGATGCCGCCCACGGCGTTCTCCACCACCCACCAGGCGGGCAGCACCAGCACGCCGATGCTCGCCGCCAGCATCACCAGCATGACGAAGCGGGTGTCGCCCGCGCCCTTGAGCGCGCCGAAGCAGACGATGGTCACCGCGTCCACCAGGCCATACAAGGCCACGTAGCGCAGGAGCAGCACGCCCATGTGGCGGATGTCCGCGAACGGCGGCGCGCTTGCGGCCTGCGGCCCGGACGGGCGGAACAGCTCCAGCAGGGGGCCGGGAACAAGCAGGAAGATCAGACCCACCGCGGCCATCCAGCATACCGCCAGAAAGAGCGCATTGGCCGTGGCCCGCCGCGCCAGGTCCGCACGGCCCTGGCCCTGGCTGCGGCCCACCAGCACGCTTACCGCGATGGAGAGTCCGATGGCCGGAAGGTAGGTGAGCCCGTTGACGGAGAAGGCGATGTTGGTGGCCGAGAGCTCCACCAGGCCCATGCGGCCGATGAGCAGCGAAAAGCCGGTGATGGCCATGATGTCCAGGAAGAACTGCACTCCGGCGGGCAGCCCGATTTTTGCGAGCCGGGCCAGCATGTCGGCCTCCGGCCGCCAGGCCGTGCGCACATGGTGGCGTTTCTGGGCCTCCGGCGCGAGCAGCAGCAGGACAAAAAGCAGACAAGTGATCACCGCTCCCAGCAACGTGGCTATGGCCGCGCCCCGGATGCCCATCTCCGGCGCGCCAAAGGCCCCGAAGATCAGCGCGTAGTCCAGGGGGATGTTGGCCGCCGTGCCGATGATGTTCACGGCCATGACCGCAACGGTGCGGCCCAGGCCGGAAAAATAGCCGGACAAGGCCGTGCCCAGGATGACCCAGCCGCCGCCAAGGCTCAGGATGCTGAAGTAGTCGGCCTCCAGGCCGCGCACGGCTTCGGGGTGTCCGGCCAGCTCGAAGAGCGGGCCGCCCAGACCCGCCAGCAGGGCCAGCAGGGCGCCAGAGGCCAGGCTGAACCACACCCCGGCCCACAGGGCCGGTCCTACGCGCTCCGGTCGGCAGGCCCCGTGGTACTGGGCCACCAGCACCCCCACGCAGGAGGCCACGCCCATAAAGAACGACACCAGCAGGAAGGCGGCCATGCCGCCAGGAACCGCCGCCGCCAGCTCGTTCACGTCGTGGCGGCCCAGAAAGATGCGGTCCGTGAACTGCATGAGGGTGTTGCTGCCCATGCTGACCATGAGCGGAGCGCCCACGCGCAGCACCTCGCCGCAGCCGCATGGCCCTCGCCAGCGCGATTTGAGTTCCGCCGCGTTCATATGGCCTCCCCGGCCGCAAAGCCCGAGGCCCAGGCCCAGTGCAGGTTGAAGCCGCCCAAGTCTCCGGCCACGTCCAGGGCCTCGCCCAGGGCGAAGAGGCCGGGAATCGCCCTGCATTCCATTGTCTTGGGCGAGAAAGAGCGCGTGTCCAGGCCGCCGCTGGCGGCCTCGGCCCGGGCCATGCCCGCCGTGGCCTTGGGCGTCGCGCGCCAGTGCGCCGCCAGGCGGACCAGGGCGTCCAGCTCCGCGCGGGAGCACTCGGCCAGGCGTTTGCCCGGCAGGGCGGAAAAGCCGTCGGGCAGGGCGGCCAGGCGGGCCTCGGCCAGCCTGCGGGGCAGGATTGTGGCCAGGACCGTGCGCGCCAGGGTCTTGCCCCGGCCGGGTTGGCGCAGCAGGGCGGGCAGGTCCGCGCCCGGCGCCAGGTCTATGGTCACGGTCTCCCCGCGCCGCCAGTGGGACGAAATGCGCAGGGCGGCCGGTCCGGAGAGCCCCTGGTGGGTGAAGAGCAGGTCGTCTTCCACGCGCACCGCGCCGCGCCCCTCCGCCGCCTCCAGGCTCAGGGCGGCGGGAACGCTCAGGCCGGAGAGCGTCCGGCTGGTCTCCAGGTCCGCCCCGGAGAGCAGCAGGGGCGTGAGGGCCGGGCGCGCGGGAACGTGGGCCAGGCCGAGCATTCCCGCCAGTCGCGCCGTGATGTCCGTGCCGCCCAGGGCGGGCCAGGCCGGACTGCCCAGGGCCAGGGCCACGCGCGGGGCGAAAAGCGGACCGGCCTCGGTGTCCGCGCGGAACAGGCCGCCGGGATCGGCCGGGGCGGCCAGGCCGGTTATGGCGCGTCCGGAGATGAAGCGGCAGCCCGCGCGGCGGCAGGCGTCCGCCAGGGCGTTGGTCAGGGCCTCGGCTCCCTGGTCGCAGAACAGCTTGCCCTGGTCTTCCTCGTGGGCCGAGAGACCGAGCCCGCGCAGCAGGTCAAGGATGCGCTCGGCCGGGCAGGCTTTGAGGGCCGGGCCGGGAAAGCGCGGGTCGCCGCAGAGGTAGCGTTTGGGGGCGGCGTTCGTGTTGGCGCAGTTGCAGCGTCCCCCGCCGGAGGCGCGCAGCTTGTGGGCCGTGGTGCGCTCGCGGTCCACCAGGACGATGGCGCGGGAGACTCCGCGTTTTTGGTCCCGGCGTGCGGCGGCAAGGGCGCACAGCATTCCGGAGGGGCCTGCGCCCAGCACGAGCACGTCGGCGTCTGGCCGCACAGGTTGGATGATATGGTCGGTCCGCTTGGGCATGTCGGCCTTGTAGGCGATGCGCGGCGGGAAGACAATGACGGGAAATACGGACTTTGCGAGCAGCGCCAGCCCCTTTGCATCCTTTGGGATTTATGCTATGTACGCAATTGGAGCGCGGCTCCGAATACTTCGCGCCCTCTGGCGCACAAGGGGTGGGTCATGGATTTCACGTTCTTCTTTTTCGGTTTGCTCAGCACCATCGCTGGCCTTGTGGTCATCAAAAAGACCAGCAAGAACGAGCACTAGGCGGCAGCCTTTCCGCCTGGTCCGGCCTGGTTTGGCCGAGCCCGCCGCGCCACGGCCCACGGGGTCGGCGTGACGTGTTGTTTTTCGGCCCGCTCTGGCGGGCCTTTTTCTTGCGCCACGGCCTGGGCTTGCGCGTCCGGGGCGCAGCCTGTATGCGAACCGTGCGCGCTCCCGCATGTCGGCGTGCGCGCCACGTCAGCACCACATCCCCGTGGCCGCGAGCGGCCCATGCACGGAGGCCCCATGCGCATTCTTTCCTGGAACGTCAACGGCTACCGCGCCGCCTTGGGCAAGGGCTTTCTGGACTGGCTGGCGGCCTCCGGAGCCGACGTGGCCATGCTGCAGGAGACCAAGGTGGAGCCGGAGCAGCTGGCTCCGGCCGAGCGCGACCCGGCCGGGTACTCCGGCATCTGGAACTGGTCCAAGGGCAGGAAGGGGTATTCGGGCACGGCCTGCTTCGTCAAAACCCCACCCCTGGCGCATTCCTTTGGCCTGGAGGACCCCCGCTACCGGGGCGAGGGCCGGGTGATCCACCTGGAGTATCCGGACTTCCACCTCTTCAACATCTACTTCCCCAACGGGCAGAAGGACGAGGAGCGCCTGGCCTACAAGCTGGGCTTCTACGACGCCTTCCTCACCCAGGCGGAAGCCCTGCGCAGGGCCAAGCCTGTCGTGGTGGGCGGCGACTTCAATACCGCGCACACCGCGATCGACCTGAAGAACGCAAAAGCCAACGAGAAGACCTCCGGGTTTTTGCCCATAGAGCGCGCCTGGATCGACCGCTTCATCGCCCACGGCTACGTGGACACCTTCCGCCTGTTCGAGAAAGGCCCGGGCCACTACTCCTGGTGGAGCTTCCGGGCCAATGCGCGGGCCAAGAACGTTGGCTGGCGCATCGACTACTTTTTTGTCTCCGGCGAGCTTGAGGGCCGCGTGAAGGCCGCCTGGATCGAGCCTGCGGTCATGGGCAGCGACCACTGCCCCGTGGGGGTGGAGATCGTCTAGGGGTGGAGAGACAGGGAGGCGCTTGGCCTGAACCGGCCAAATCGGGATTGCGATGGCGCAACAGCCTGCGGGAGAGCCGAGTGAACGCGAGGCCGGCGCCAGATTGCCGGATGCAGGCCGCTCTCCACATGCTTGAGTCCGAATAGCGTGCCCCGATTGGATGTCTTGGGCTTTGTGGCCATCGCACACGCCCAAACCCGCCCCTGGCCCGTGCGAACCGACCCTTGCCAGCGCGCCGCGCCCAGTGTATATCCCCCCTCTCGAAACGGCATCACGCCCGCCTTCTCAAGCGCGGAGAGGTAGCGAAGTGGCCGTACCGCGCCCGACTCGAAATCGGGTTACGGACTCATAATCCGTACGTGGGTTCGAATCCCACC
>NZ_FZOC01000004.1:0-35131 GCF_900188225.1 Humidesulfovibrio mexicanus
GGTGACGCTGCCGCTGCTTGATCCCGTCTTGTACGCCCGGCCAGCGGTGTGGTAGCTGCACGCCCCGAAATTGGCGGAATACGCACCGACCATATATGTTCCCGTGGCTGGAACTGTGTACGCCGCAGAGAGCGCGAACTGCTCCCATCCGCTGCCCGTATGGCTAAAACCTCCCGACGCGACGACGGTATACGCTCCGGCTGCCGTGCGCTGAAACACGTAGATGACTCCGGTGCTGGAGGCCGTGGCATAGATGCGCACATGCGTTACGACACGGCCATTGGCGATGACGACGGATGTATCCACGACAGTGTACCCGGAAACGTTGGGAGTCCCCGCGCTTATCGTCCCAGAATGGTCCACGCTGCTGGGGACCTGGTTATGGTAAGCATGGCCGCTGGCGTCGTAGTACGCGCCGCTGCCCGAAAGCTCGTTGGTCGCCAGGGTCCAGATGCCGCCTCGGGGCACCGGGCCGCTGGCGCGCCCCGCAGTGAGGTGCGCAACAAATGTGGACATCGCCGCGTTATCGCGGGCCAACGCATCGGACCAGCGGGCGGCCGCGATGGCCGTCGCCACATCCGTCGGGCTCATGGCCGTGGTGTTGTCCGTGCCCGCATGAGCTTCGTCAGCGGTGGACAAGCGCACAATGCCCGCCACAGTCTCGGACGCAGCGGGGATGTTGATGCCCGCGATGAGTTGGCGGATGTCCGCGTGGGCGGCGGCGGACTCATTATGCCCGGCCACGGCGTCCAGAATGAGTCCGGCCACGGCCTGGCGCAGCTGGGTGTCGTCCGTGGCGCTGGGGGCAAGCCCGGCGGCGCGGATGACGTTCAGCAACTCCTCCTGCGTCATGTTAAACCAATGCTCGCCAGGCACGGTGGCCGGAATTCCCGCCACGGCGTTGCCCGCCGTGAAGAAGCCCGGCGCGCCCTCGGCGTTGTAGGGCGGCCTGCTGGTGACTGCGGTTGCGGTTTTGACGGGGTACATTGCTCCTCCTATGTGTTGCCGTAGGCGAAAATAACAAAGGTGTGCGCGGGCTTCAGCCGGTTGATGACACATTCCAGCGCCGCGTTGCCCCAGCTGGACAAGGGGTCCTCGCACCCGCTTTCGCAGGTGAATTCGCGCACGGTCACTTCCGGGCCGCGCACGGTCCACACGAAGCGCCAGGGCTCGTCGCAAATGGGTTGGTCGCACGGGCTCTCGCAGGTGTAGACCGCGTGCTCCTCAATGGTGATGGCAAAGCCGAGCGCCTTGGCCAGGCCGATGAAATAGGCGCGGGACAGGCCGCCGCGCTGGCGGATTTTAGACAGGGCGGCGGCGATGCGCTCGGCTTGCGTTTGGGCGTAGCCGCCCGCGCAAGCGTCCGGCAGTCCCAGCACGCGCTCCCAGTCCGCCAGCCACAGGCCGTCCGCGCCCGCCGGGCTGATGGCCTCCAGCACCGCCTGGGCGCTGGCGTGGGCGGCGTCCAGCGCCGCGCCCTCGGCAGCCAGGCTGGCGGCCAGCACCTCGCCCGTGGCCTCGTAGGGCGTGGGCAAAAGCAGCGTTAAAAGTTCCGCATGGTTTACGGTGAAGCCGGTCATGGCAGCAGCTCCACAGTCACCGCGCCCAGGCGCGCCCACTGGATTGCGCCCATGTCCACGTTGGCCGCCGGGCTCGTCACCACGCGGTCCACCACGCCGGAAACGCCGGAAATGGCCGTCTCGATGCGCGAAAGATAGGCGGGATCGCCGGGCTCCAGGGTGGCGAAGTACGCGGCCAGGGCCGTGGTGATGGCGGCTTCGGCCTGGGCCAGGGTGAGGCCGGAAAGCCGCGCCTGCGCCGTCACGGGAACCGGCGCCAGCTCCGGGGCCAGCACCAGGAAATCCGAGGCCGCCGCTGGCCGCATCTCGTCCAGGTACGCGCGCACGGCCTCCAAAATTTCCGCCGACGGCAGGCCGCCCGCGCTGGTGACGCACACGTCCACCGTGCCCAGGCCGCGCCGTAGCGGGAACACGTAGGCGGCGGTCACGCCGTCCACATTCATGGCCCAGCGCCGCCAATCGGCCTTGTTGCCGCCAGCGGGCGGATTGCGGAGCACGTCCAGCACGCGGGCCAGCAGGCTTGCGTCGCTTTCCGCGTCTGTGCCGCCGATGGCCGCGCTGGTGAGTACGGCCGCGCCCTGCACGCCGCTGGGCGCGCTGGTCAACGTGAGGCCCGCGCCCGCAGCCAGGTTGTAGGCCGTGCCCGCCGCGCCCGCCTGCACCGGCACGGCAACGCTGCCGCCCGCGCCGATGGTGCCTTCGGCCGTGGTGACGAACACCAGCCCGGCGAGCGTCTTGGCCTCCGTGCCCACCGCGATGACCGCGCCAGGCGTGCCGGAGAACGTGGCCGCGCCCTGGGCCACGGTGGCCCGCTTGCGCGTGAGGCCGTGCAGGGCGGCGTGGCGCTCCAGCCATTCCGTGTCCGCCGTGTCCGGGAACACCTGGCGCGCTATCCAGGCCTGGTGCTGGTATAAGCCTTCGACCGCCGCCGCCGTGGCCCCGGCGCGCACGCCGAAATCCGAGTCCGCGCCGGTGGCGGCGTCGGGCAGCTGGTTCTGCACATCGCGCAAGATGCCCGCCTTGATGGCCGCGTAGTCCGGGGGAGTGAAGCCCATCAGCTGACCCTCACGTGGTGGTTGAACAGGTGCTCGCGCCCGCCCGCGTCCGTCACCTGCACGGCTAGGCGCAGCCAGCCGTCGTGCTGGCGCTCGGTGCTCACGGCGATGGCCAAAGCGCGGGCGTCGTCCAGAAGCGGCTGAAGCGCCTGCTCGCAATACGCCTTGGCCAGCACGGCCACGCGCTCCACGTCCTTTTCGCGCGCCAGCTCGTGCAGGCGCGAGCCCAGGGCGGCGTCCGCCCAATAGCTGCCCAGCGGCGTCATGAGCCGCAGAAACACGGCATTGGCCAGGCCGCGCGCCGGGTCTGGAATCAGCGCGCCGCCTTCGAGGAGATAGCCGCCGGTGGTGGGGTCAAGGTATGCGTCCGCCATGCCGCCACTCTAGTGGCGGCGGGGGGAGAGGACAGGGTGAAGGGGTTCAGTGGGAGTGCTGTTGCACGTTTGCGCGAAACATGATATCATAAATTTAATAAATATAAAGGAGAAATTTTTTTATGCGTATGCGTGTTGTTTTGTTTTTGCTCGTTATCTGTTTTGTGCAAGGGTGTGCAACGATGCACGACGTGGTTCAGGCAAAGCAGGATGGGTCTGAGGGAACCACGGTCACTTACGAAGTAAAGAAAGCACAGGCCTGGGATATAGCAAAGACGGTTTTTCGCTGGGAAGGTTGTGACGCCATTGAGGAGCATCCTGAACAAGACTACATGCTGACAAGCTCCGGCATGAACTTGGTCTCTTGGGGAACAGTCATGGGGGCCTGGGTTGTCCCTGTTGATGCGGACCATACCCGTGTCACCGTTGTTACAAAGCGCCGTGTTACACTCAATGTCGCAACAACGCTGACAGAGGGAACATTCCAGAAGCGTTTCGCCCAAGCTGTTGAAATTGTGAAATCTGGACAGCAACTTCCCGCGCTCGCCCCTCCGAGTAAATAGAGTTTCATCAGATATTCTTCAGTGACGAAGGTGTTTGCCGTGGACCGCAGTCCCATACGGCAACGCTGGGTGGCCCAAGCTTCTGTGGAGGCTTGGGCTTTGTTTATTTGGGCTCCCCCGTCGTGCCCCCGCTATCCCCCGGATGCGTGTGGTGCTCCAGGCTCACGCCGCCCGCCACGTGGTCGCCGTCAGAAGTGATAGCGCCCGTGGTGTGCAGGCTGCCCGTCATGGTGGCCGCCGCCGCGCCGCCGCCAGTGCCCTGCATGGTGATTGAGGGCGTCTCGAAAACAACCTGCTGGCTGGCCTTAATGTGCAGCGTCTTTGTCTCCACCTCGATGCGCTCCTGCTTCAAATGCACCTTGTCGCCCCACATGCTGTAGATGCAGGCCTCGCCGCTTGCCACATCCACCCGGTACGCCCCGTTCTCCGTGGCGATGATGACGCTGTGCGCGGTGCTGCCACCCAGGGGCAGCACAATGAGCTGCGTGCCCGGCGGCGGCGCGCTGGTGAAGCCGAAGTGCTGGAACAGCTCGGCGGCTTGCAGGCGCTCGCCCGCCAAGGCCTCGGCCTGGGCCAACTGCACAGCCGCGCCCTTGCCCAGGGTGGACAGCCTGGCGCGGAAGGCCAGGCGCAGGCCCGCAAACCTGCGGTCAACGTAGCGCATCACGTCACGAATCATAGATCGACAATGCCTCCCGCGCCCGCGCCAGCCCCGGCCTTGCGTTTGTGCCGCTTGTGGTGGCTCACGTCCGGCTGCCACAGGCCGTCCGGCTTCAGCGCCAGCTCCGTTATCTGCCCCTGGCCCCGGCCGCACAGGAAGGTGCGGCGCATGAGGTAGTACACGCCGCTTATGCCGTGCGGCTCGCTGACCACGCGCACCCGCTGGCCGGGCGTCCACAGGGGGGCCAGGCCGCTTGCCCCAATCGCCCCCAGCACCCGGTGCCCGCGCACGCTGGCGTGGATCTCATAGGCGGCCAGCTTGCCGTCCGCCACAATCTTGCGCGCCCGGCGCTGGGCGTGGCCGGTGGTTTCGCAATCCGCCTCCACCACTATCTTGGGGCGGTTCACGGGGGCGTCCGCCGCGCTATCCTTGGCCGTGGCGCGGATGTTGTGCGCGCCCTCCGCGCTTTCCGTGCCGTGGCCCTGGCCAAGCACCGTCACTTCGGAATAGCGCTCCTGCACGCCGCGCCGCTCCACCAGGCGCAGCACGTTGTTGCCCTTTCCGCCGTCCTGCCCGCTGGCGCGCACGGTCAGTTGCCCCACGGGCGGGTTGGTGGCGTCGGTGTAGTCCGGCCCGCCGATGACCAGCGTTCCGTCCGGCGCGAAGTACGGCCAGCAGCCGTTCTGCTCGCACACGCGCTCAAGCGCGTCCCAGGCGGTCATGCCGGGGTCCACCGAAATCTTGTCGTGGCGGGCAGTGCCCGCTTCCACTTTGATGGACGTTATGCCCAGGGGCCGCACCATCTTGGCCACGATTTCGTCCAGGCCGCACTGCCGCGCGCTGAACACCGGGGCGGAGCAATCCACCAGCACCCCGGCCAGGTCGCGCCCGGAAAGGGACAGGGTGTGGGCGTCCTTGGCCACGTCGGTTTCCATGCTGTCCAGGCGGCCACGCAAAATGACCTGGCCGCCCAGGGTCAGCGTCACCGGCGCCCAGGGCCGCACATATTCCGGCAGGGCCTGGCCGTCCGTGGGGGCGGGCAAACCAAGGCTCACCCGCCAGCCGTCCGCCGGGGTCAGCAGGTCCGAATCCACCTCGTAGCGTTCCCAATCGCGGTGTTCGCGCCCGTCTATAATAAGGCCCACCTTGTCGGCGTCATCGCTACTTTGCATAGACGGTCAGCTCCTGGCCGGGCGTTAGAAAGTTGGGATCGCGCAAGGCGTTTAACCGCTGAATTTCCAGGGCGCGGGTGTGGTCGCCGTACAGCCGGTGGGCCAGCAGGCGCGGGCAGCTGCGCGCGGCCACGGTGTGGGCGACAAGCGGCGGCCGGGCCGCGATGACGGCGGCGGCGGACTGCTGCACGGCAAGCGCCACGTCCTTCAAGGGCTCGGTGGCCGCGTGCGCCTGCTCCACCGGGTACACGGCGCGGTAGGTGTCGATACTGGTCTGGATGAGTTCGCGTGAATTGCCGGCAACGGTTTCAATCTCCACCGGGGAGAGCGTGGGCGTTTGCGCCTCGGCTTCCAGCACGGTTTGCGCGGCTTCAGCAAGGCCAACGGCGGCCTCGGCCAGCACATGGGCGGCGGCGGTGTCCAGCTCCGCGCCCTGGACCGGTGGCGTTGCGGCTTCATCCGTGCCGGGGGCTGTCCAGAACACGCCGCCGGTTCCAGTTCCGCCGGAGCCGCCGCCGGAACCGGAAAAGGACGGCAGCAGAATGGCCGCAGTCAGCGAGGCCAGCAGGCCGTTGAAATCCGGCAGGAGCGAGCCCGCGCCAAAGCTGCGCAGGTCCGCCAGACCGCGCACCAGGCTGGCGGCATCGGCCGCCCAGGCGGCCGGGGAGGAAAGGATGTCATAGCCGCTCAACAGCTGGCCGGAAAGCTGGGCCTGAAGGCCCGCCAGGCTGCGCAGGCCGGAACGCACCAGCGCGCCGGGGTTCTTGCTGTTGGCCACGGCGTGCTCCAGCACGCCAAGCGTCCCGGCGCGGGCGGTGTCCGCCTTGGCCCCCACCATGGGCCAGGTGCGCGCGAAAAACGGCGTGTCCGCCCCGGCTTCCACGAACTCCAGCGCCACCTCGGCGTAATCCGGCCGCTCGCCCTCGTGGGGGATGTCCCAGCTGACGGCCTGGGCCTTGAGCGGCCCGAACACCGGGTGCACCAGCTCGCCCGCGCCGCGTTCGCCTAGGGCCTTGATGAGCTTTTCAAGCGCCTGCTCGTAGCCTGGCCCCCAAAACACGGCGGTGATGCTGATGCGCCGGGCCTTGCGGGCCAGGTCTTCCACCTCGCCGCCGTCGCGGTAGGGATATTCGTGGAGGGCCACGGCCTTTTCGCCATGGTCGCGGGTGCGCAGCACCTCAAAAGGCGCGCCCCGGAAACTGGCGGGAAGCAGGGTGTCTTTCCAGGCCATTGCATCAGCTCCTAATGCCGTTGAGCTTCCGCACGTGCGCGGGCATCAAAAACAGCGTACAGGTCACGCCCGTCTCCTTTCAACTCGCCAGTCACATGCACGGTTTGCACTGTATTTTCTTTGAACAGCAGCTCGCCCGCCTTGTCGCCCAGGCTCTTGCCAGCATCATAACCCTTCCATGCACCAAAGCCGCCGCCTATTGCGCCACCGATGAGCGCGCCTGGCCCGGCCCCCACGCCGCCGAAAAATGCGCCGATGGCCCCGCCTGCGGCAGCGCCCGCCTTGGCCCCAAGCACGCCCCCGGCCCACGCGCCCGCTGCTCCCCCGGCGGTGCCGGTGTGGGCGGCGTTCTTTTGCGCGCGGGTGAGGGAATCGTCCGTCTCTGTGCCATGGACGGACAAAGCCGTTCCGGCCACGGCTAAGAGCCCGCCGCCCCGCCCGGCCCAGCGGCCGGCAGCGCCAGCCCAGCCGCCCTTGGCCCCGGCAGCTGCACGGCCCAGGGCGGTTGCCGGGGCGGCAGCGCCTGCGGCCCCTGCGGCGCCAGCCGCCGCGCGCCCTCCGAACAGCAGTCGCCCGGCGGCAAGGGTTCCGGCGGAGGCGGCCAGGGCGGATATGGCCGTGGCAGCGGCAAAGCTGGCCGTGGCCAGCACCGGAAATTCGCGCGCCAGCTCCGTGGCCTTGGCGGCCACGTTGCCCAGCGGCCCGCCCACGGCGTCCAGCGTGCGGGAGGCGGCGATGTCCTTTTCATTCGTGGCCTGCTGGAGCTTGTAGGCGGTGGTGCCCGCCATGACCTGAAAGCTGGTTTCGCCCGCGCCCGCCGCCTTGCCCATGCCGCCCAGCACCTGCCGCACGTAGTCGCGCTGGGTCATCTCGGCCACTAGGGCCAGCATTGCCTGCCTATCCTGCACCACCTTGCCCACGGCGCTGGCTTGCAGAATGTCCGCCATGCCGTCGTAGGCGGCGGTCTTCTCGCCGCCCTGGGCCGTGGCCGCCTTGGCCTTCAAGGCCTGGAACGCCTTGTCCTTGCCCACCACCTGCGTATCGATGAGCTGGATGAAGGCGTCCAGGGGCAGCTGGCCGTTTTCCCGCGCCTTGGCCAAGGTGCCGGAAAGGTCGATGCCCTGTTTTTTGAAGTCCAGGGCCGTATCGCGGCTGTTCAGCTTGGCCAGCAGGTTGACCAGATTGTTGCCCGCCTGGTCCTTGTTGCCCGCCGTCACGGCGCTGGCCTGGGCGCTGGCCAGAATGCGCTCAAAGCCGCCCATGCTCTTCATGCCCGCCGCGTTGGCCATCATCTGCGGCAGCCAGCGGGCCATGTCCTTCAGCTCAAAGCCGCCCATCTGCCCGGCCACAAGGGCCTTATCCAGCGCCTGTTCCACCTGCTCGGGCTTGAAGAAACCCTGCTGAATGCCGCGAATGGCTATGTCCGCCAGGTCGCCCGTGCCTGCGCCGCTGGCCGTGGCGCGCTTTTGCAGCACCGGCAGCAGCTTGGTGGCCACGTCGGCCTTCATCGCGCCGCTGGCCAGCATCTTGTCCAGGGCCTCGGCGGCTTCGTCGCGCGTGCCGCCGCCCTGGCGCACGGCCAGGTCCACCGCGCCCCGCAGCGTGCCCATGCCAGCGCGCCTGCCCTCCACCCCCTGGTCCGCAAAGGCGGTGTTGGCCATTTGCGCCAGGCGGTATTCAAAGTCCACGGGCTTGGCCAGCGCCCGCCCGGCCACGTAGCCGCCAGCGGCCAGGGCCGCGCCGCCCTGGGCCACGCCCTGGCCAAGGCGGGCGGCGCTGCGCGCGGCGCTGGCCAAGCCCTGTTCCGCCCGGCGGGCGTAACGGTCCACTTCGCGCAGGCGGCCTACCAGGCCCAGGACGTTGCGCTCCTTGTGTCCGAGGTCGCTCCAGGCTTTGGCCATTTGCTCGGCCCTGGCTTTGGTTTCATTGGCGGCCTGGCCCAGCTCGCGGGTGGCCTTGGCGGCGCGGTCCGTGGCCGCCGCCTGCTGGCTGACCGCCGTGGCGGCCTGGTTTGCCGCCTGGGCGGTGGCCTTGCCCGCCTCCACCGCCGCGCGGCCAGCATCGCGCGTGGCCCTGCCGGAACCGTCCACCGCCGCGCCCGTGGACTGCACGCCCTTGCGCACGGCCTCCAGCGCGCGCTGGCTTTCCGCGCTCACCTGGTCGCGCAGCTTGAGCGTGACCTGCATGTCCATGTCCGGCATTGGCTACCTGCGTTTGTTTTTCATGCGTTGGTTCACGTACCGTTTGCCGCCGCTGGTTTTTCCGGCGGCCGCATCGGCCAGAAGCTCCATGTAGCTCCTGGCCTGCGGGGCGGTGAGGACCCGGATGTCGGCCAGGCTGAAGCCGTGCCGCGTCAACGCCAGTTCTACGAGCCGGAGCTCCCGGAGCTGGCGTTCGCGGCTGCGAGCTTTCCCCGCAGGCTGGCCTCCGCAGCGGCCAGCAGGCCGTATTCCGTCGCCGCCAGGCTGCCCAGCAGCTCGGCGGTGATCTGCTCCCTGGGCAGGGCGCCCAGCTTCACCAAGGTTTTGGCCCAGGCGTGGCGGTTCACGCGGGCCTGGCACGCGCCTTCGCCCGCCGCCTCCAGGGCGTCCTCCCAATCAGCCATGGTGGCCAGGCGCAGTTCAAAATCCTTATGGACCACGCCGTCCACTTCCACGCCAAAGGCCAGCGTTCCTTTTTCCGTCAGCGCCATGTGCTTACTCCTTGATGCGGTCCATGGCGGCCAAGGTCACATCCACCTTGGCCGCGCCGTCCGCCGTGTATTTGCGGGAATCGCCCAGGCTCACACAGTCCACAAAGGCGATGCGCTCGCCGCCTTCGGTGACCGGAAACACGGTGAGCTTGGCGCCTATGATCTTGTCCCAATCCGGCGCGCCGGTTTTGGGAATGGGCGCGGTTATTTTGAGCGTCCATTCGTGCACGCCCTCGGAATAGCCGCTGGGCCTGCCCTTGCGGTTCATGGTTTTGACCAGGCTGCGGCCCGTCTTGTGGTCTTCGTCGAACGCCTCAATCTCAATTTCCTTGCCATCCACCTCAAGGATGATGGCCCCCAGGTATTCCTTCAGCGCCATGTCTGGCCTCCTTTCGTGCTAGAGCAGAAGGTCAATGCGGCCCGCGAACACATGCAGGCCGTTGACCACGTCCGTGGGAATCTTGGCGTTCAGCCGGTTCACGTCCTGGCTGTCGCGTTCGCAGATGACCCCGTCCTTGTTGGCTTCCACCTCTTCCACAATCTCCAGCTCCTCCAGCTTGCGCAGCACGTCCAGAATTTCGCCGCGCACGGCGGGCGGGGTGCGGCTGGACAGCTTCTCGCGCGGGAAGCGCAGGGCCACGCGCTCGCGCACCGCCTTGCGCACGTAGTCCAGCGTGCGGATGGTGGTCAGGTCCAGCAGGCTCACGTCCTCAATGCCCTGCGGGTCCACGGTGTAGGTGGTGATGGCGCGCACGATCTGCACGCTGGTGCCGTCCGGGCCGACCTCAAGCGGGGTGACGCCGTTTCGCAGCAGCACCTCCTGTTCGGTGCGGGTAAGCCGGTCGGCCACATCCGGCGCGTCAACGCCGGTGAGCGTGAGCGTGTTCAGCGGCCTTGCCGGGTCTTCCTCGCTGGCGATAACCGCGCCATAGGCGGCGGCGATTTCCCAGGGCAGGCGGCGCGCGCCGCGCAAGAGCGCCCCGCTGATGCGCCCGTGGTTCACCTGGCCCGCCAAGGTGGTGGCGCTGGCCAGCGTACCGGTGAGGGCATACGCGGCCACGGCCCCGCGCTGCTCCAGCGGCCCGCCGGTGAACTCCAGGTGCTCACGCAGGGCGGTGAGGCCGGTTTCGTCGGCGTAGGGGGTGATGATGACATCGTGCCCGGCGCTGGCCACCACGGCCAAGGCGGCGGCTATGCCGGGGTCCGTCTCGCCCCCGGCCATGGTCGAAACCAACGCGGAAAGGCCCGGCGCGGTGCAGCTGGCCGCGATCTTGACGGCGTTGCCCAGCGCGCCCTTGTGCCGGGCGGTGAGGGTGAGCACCCCGGCGTTGGCCGAGAACGTCACGGGCAGGTCCGGCTGCTGGCTGGCCTGGGCGGCAAGAGCGGCGGCCACGTCTGCGGCGGTGTCGCCGCTGGCCACGGCAACCTGCACCAGGTCCAGGCCCACCCGCACGGTGGCCACGCCGGAGCCGGTGGCCGTTCCGGCCAGGGTCGCCGTGCCGGTTGCCGCCACGCCTGCGGCGGCGTCATCCAGGGCCAGGCAGGTGATGCTTATGTACGGGTAGGCGCGGATGGCCGCCCGCACCATGCGGTGCAACATGCTGCCCTGGCCGAAATACGCGGCGGCCTCGGCGTCGCTGAACACACGGGTGGGCGTGAGCGCGGGCACTTCTCCCCCGGCCAGGCGCTGGCCCAGGATGAGCACCTCTTGCGCGTTGGCGGGCAATGTGCGCACGGCAAGCCGGGTGTTGAACTCAATATACTTGCCCGGCTTGCGGATGCTGGCCGGGATTTTTTCAAAGCTGATGTTGGGACTGGCCATGGGCTACTCCTTCTTGCCGCTTTTGCCCGCAGTGGGGACGGCGGCGGACGCGGTTTCGGCCTGGGCAAGCATCAGGTCGCCATAGGCCAGGGCGCGCAGGTAGTACGGGGTTTCCGGCACATCCACGGCCTTGGCGTCGGTGATGTACTCGCGGGGCTTGGCCTCCTTGGGCACGCGCAAGCCGGGGGCTGCTTTCACAAGCATGGATTCCTCCTGATTGGTTGACGGGTGCGGTACAAACGCATAATAATAACGTTAAAGTCTTTGTTGTTATGGGGGGGGTATGAGTTATTTTTCTTGCTATTGTCCACATTGCCACACTGAAAATGCAGCATTTCGTTCCGTTGCAGATGTTGTGACAAATGATAAAGGTAATGTTTTTACATTGTTTTTGGCTTGCAATCATTGTAAGTGTGGAGTTTGTGCTACTGTTGTTGTTTCTGAGCTTGTAAACGTTGGTGGTTTTTTCGTTAAACCCGCTCAACCTCATTCATATGACGGCGACATACGGTTGTCTGATGCATACGCTATCTTAAATATATATCCGTCAAAAGAATCCCCGTCGGCCCCTGGGTATATTACTGAAAATATTAAAAGGTGCTATTTGCAAGGGATTGATAATTTGCTCAGGAACCAGTTCGATGCCGCAGGTGCAATGTTTCGCAAAGCACTTGACCTCGCGACAAAAGAACTCGAAGAGACAAAGGGTAATCTTGTTAATAGAATTGACGCGCTCGCTACAAAGAATAAAATTACTCCTGCTATGAAGGATTGGGCTCACGCAATTCGCCTTGACGGCAACGAAGCTGCACACGATGGGGACCCCATCGACAAGGAAACTTGCGAAACGCTCAAGTCGTTTACGGAGCTGTTTCTGATGTACGCTTTCACCCTCCCAGAAATGTTGAAAGAGCGCAGAGCCAAACTGACGAGCTAGCCCATTCATGCCAACCGCCCCTGTTGCAGGGTGATGAGGTCCACGGCGTCGGCTTGGCCGTCGTCCGGCGAAAGATGGTAGTTGAGGCCCAGGGCCGAAAGCGGCGGCAGCTCGGCGGGCTGGCCATCGCTTCCCACGGGCGCGCCGGTGCCGCGTTCGGCCACGCGGAAGTCGTACCGGGTGTGCCATTCCTGGGCGTAGACGCTTACCCCCTGGCCCTGAAAGCGCGCGTTGGTCAGGCTTTGCACGCGTCCCGGCCGCAGGTTGTCGATTTCAAGCCCAAAGTCCTGCCCGGCCAGAAGCGCCCGCAGGTCCGCAAGCATCTGGTAGGTGCCCACGCGCACGTGATCGCCGCGCCTGGTGGCGGCTTCGTTGCGCAGGTTGCGCGCGGCCACCAGCACCACCCAGGTGGCGGGGATGCGGTACACGCTGCCCGAAGTCGTCAGGCGCTGGCCCTCGCCCTCGCCCTTGAAGGCCACCCAGGCCGCCGGAAAGCGCCGAATGGATTCGCCCAGGTCCTCGTCCAGCTCGCCGCCGTAGGTGGCCAGGGTGCGCAGGTACGGCAGCCTGGCCCCGGCAATGCGCGCCATGATGCCGTCCTCAATGCTGCTTCTGGACACGCCGGGCATCACGCTTCCTCCTCTTGGCCGGGCCGGGCGAACACGCGGCGGCCCGTGCTGAACTCCACGCCGCCCGAGCCGCCGCCCTCGCCACCGGGGCAACTGGTGGCCACGCCCGGCAGCACGGCCCGGCCTGCGGCCACGTCCTTCAGCCAGGCTATGGCCGCCTTGTAGCGATCGGCTATGGGCGTGGTCTCCGTGGTTTCGCCCCCGCTCAAGCGGAAGCGGGCGATGTCGCACACGGCCACGGCAAGGGCCTGGGGCACGCTGGAGAGCGGCAGGGCGTAGCGCGCGGCCACGTAGGTGTCCGCCTCGCTGGAGGCCCGTTCCAGAGCCCCCAGCGCGACGGTGCTGTCCACCGTGCCGAGGTTGTCGGCGTCCTGGCGCTCCTCACGGTCGGTCAGGGCTATTACCTCCTGCTCCCCGTAAGCCGCGATGAGGTCAGCGACGGTGGCGTAAGCCATTACTTGCCGCCCTCCTTCTTCGCGACGGGCTTGGCGGGCTTGGCGGCGGGCTTGGGCTCGGCCTTGGCGTCCGAAGCCGGGGCGTCAGTCTTGGCCACGGCGGCGGGGCTTTCGGCGGCGTCCTGCATGTCCTCCGCAGCCTCGGTCGCTGCCTGGGCTGTGGTGGCAACGGGGGCAGCGGGAGCCGGGGCCGCAGCCTTGGCTTCGGCCTTGGGTTCCAGGCGCACTTCGATCTCCACCACGAGCATGGGCTCGGCCAGAAACGCCGCCAGCACCTCGGGGGGAATTTCGTCCTCGCGCAACTCCGTGGGCTGCGCCCCGAAGCAGCGCCCGGCGCGGCAGAAGCGCCCGCCGGGCACGTGCGGCTGGGCCTTGATGCGGATGATGCGGGCCATGCGCGCGCCTCCTTACGCCAGCCAAGGCGTCACAAGGGCGTCGACCACGCCCTGGTTGATATTGTCCTTGCCGTTCTCCAGGCGGGTGGCCTTGGTGATTTCCAGAATCTTGGTGCGCTGGGAGGGGCCACCCACCAGCAGCGTGGGCCGAATGCCCAGGGGGCGGCCGCCATCGGTGGTGAGGCTGGACATGGCCGCATAGGCCGAGTTGAAGTTGTCCGTGGTCAGGTCGGCCTTGCTCATGTACGCCAACTGCCAGAAGCCGAAGCCCACGTTGCAGCGGTAGCGCACGCCAAAGCGGTAGGTGTCGGTGTCGAACACCTTCTCGTCCTTGGCGTCGGTGAGCTGGGTCAGCTCCGGCTTGGTGCGCTCCTGGAAGATGAGCGGCTTGAGCACGCGGGAGCAGTCCAAGAGATACCAGGGCGCGCCGGTGCCAGCCTGGCAGTTGGAAACGGTGGCGGCCACGCCGGTGCCGTCCACGTTGGGGTATACGGGGTGGTCGGTATCAAAGAAGTTCTGCCCGTCGTAGCACAGGGTGGTCAGGCCAGCCTTGAGCAGGGCAAAGGACAGCACGTCCGGGTGGACTTTGGCGGCGCGGCCCATTTCGCCCACCAGCGGTTTGTACACGCCCACTTCATCGTCTTCGATGTCGGTGCGCGGCACGCCCACGGTGGCCTCGTACAGCTTGTTGATGATGGAGTAGCCGTGGGCGGCCATATCCTTCACCACGCGGGGGCCAACCCATTCGATGAGTTGCGGGAACTGGCCCAGCCAGCCGTACGTGTTGCTCTTAGAGCTGGACGGCACCAGGGTGGCCACGGCGGCATAGTCGGACGGAGTTTCGCCGAACACGCGCTGGTACTCGGACCGGTAGCCGGTCATCATTGCAGCGATGAGGGCGGGGGTGATGACTGCCATTTACTTGGCCTCCTTTGCGGTTTTGAACTCTGCGTGGGTCATGCCGAGCTGATCGGCGACGAAGATTTCCTCGGACGAGAGGGCGGCGGTGGCAGAGCCGCCCGCCGGGGGCTGGCCGCCGGGCAATCCGCTGCTCTGCATGGAGCCGAGCGCGGTCACGGGCGCGGCGGCGGTGAGGTAGGCGGTGAGCGCGGCTTCGTCCTTGGCCCCAAGCGCGCGCGCCCAGGGCTCCAGGCCAGCGGTGAGCCGCCCGTCGGCCAAGGCGGCCTGAATCACGGCGTCCACCTTGGCCACCTGCGCGCCGTTGGCCAGCTGCTCCAGCTTGGCCGCAAGCGCCGCGTTGGCCTGCTGCAAGTTGGCCAGCGCGGCCACGGGCGCATACTTGGCCGGGTCCGGCTTTTCCACCTGGGCGGTGAGCGCGGCGATGCTCTCGTCCTTTTCCTTCAGGCCCTTGAGCAGTGCCAGCAAGTCCACGCTGGCGGCAGCATCGTCGCCGCCGGTAAGCTGCGCCTTGAGCTTGTCCAACTGCGCCACGATCTCCTCCGCCGTGGCGGTGATGGGCAGGTTAAGCAGCCAGCGCAGCCGTTCCAAAAGTTCGTCCATGTTCGTCTCCTTGGTTTGGGGGGGAGTTGTGGTTGCGGCAGAGGCCGAAGGGAACAGCGCGGCCAAGGCCACGGCGTCCATGCCGTCCAGGGCCGGGTTGTTGGTGAGCGCGACGCTCAAGATTTCGAGCACCGCGCCGGTGGCTTGGTCGAAGCGGAAGACGGGGGAGATGTAGCGGTATTCGTCGGCCGAGATGTGTTCGCGCGCTTTGGCGGTCCAGCTGACGGCGGCGAAGAGCCCACGGCCAGGCACGTAGGCTACGGCCTCCACCCAGCCGGAGGCCGGGGCGGGCTTGCCGTTTTGCTTGGCCAGGATGAGCTGGTGCTCGTAGTCCACGGGCAGCGGGGTTTCGCGCGCGGCCACCTTGGCGGTGAGCGCGGCGGCGATGTCGGCGTCCATGCGCCAGGCCGAAAGCGCGCCCTCGGTGGCGGTGGCCGGGCGGCCATCGCGCGCGGCAAAGGGGCCGTCCGGGAACAGTTGGGCGTTCATGCCTTCGGGCATGTCAGGGTGGGAAACAGACAAGGCCACGCCCCCGGAAAGGGGCATGGCCAGGTGGGCGACGTTGTGTGTGGTATCGGTGGGCTTGCGCTTCATGCCACCGGTTTTACGGTGGCAAGGGGGCGTGAGACAGGATGAAGGGGTTCAGTAGGCGAAGGAGGTTGCCCGTTTGCAGCGTTAGCGTGCCGTTAGAAATTACATGGCAGCCTCATGCGCCCTACGCCCCTTCCAGCGCGCTTCGCACGGCCCTACGCACGCTCTCCTCAATTTCCGCTTCCTCCGGTTTGCCGATACCCAAGAAGGGCCGGGCCGGGATGTCGCCCCAGGGGAGGGGCATGCTGCCGCCCCGGGCGCGGCCAGAGAGCCAGCCGCCCACGGTGGCCCCGCCGCGCGCGGTGTAGTTGCGTGCGTTGCGGCGGCCCGCACCCCGCGTGCCGCGCTTGGCCTGGCCGAAGCTGCCCTTCTTTGCGCCGCGCTGGTGCGTGCCCGCATACACCTTATTGGTGCCTACGGCGGCAAAGTGCGGGCCGTGCTCGGTTTGAATGCTGGCGGCCAGCTGGCCGGAAACCTGGAGGATTGCGCCGGTGTGCCCGGCCTTGGCGCGGCGGGCCAAGGTGGCCGGGGAAAGCGGGCGCCACTTCTCGCCCGTGGCCGGGTCTTCCTCATCGGCAAAGGCGCGGTCCACCCCGCCCTTGAGCACCTCGGCCAGGTCGCGGGTGAGCGGGCTCATGTCCTCGCCCAGCCGCGCCAGGCGGGTGAGCCCGGCTTTCACAATGTCTATATTGACTTCAATTTCGATCATGCGTATTTTCTCACTAGACCCTGTGGGCGTACCCGAAGCCGGTAAGCGGGCTGGAGGGGGGCAACCCCCTTGCAGGTATGCGGTTCGACTCCGCCCCCACGGGGTTATTCTTTCGCCCAAAGAAGCCGCAGCTGCGATTGCGCCAGCGGGCGCGCGTCAATCTCGCCAATCTCCATGACATTCACCACGGCGTCAAAGCGCCCCAGCTTGGCCAGGCCCTTGGCGTCCTTGGGGCGCATGGGCACGTCCACCACTATCTTGAGCACGCGCCCCGGCTCTTTGGTCGGGCACACGTAGACCAGGTTGGCGTTTTCCGCGTCCCACAAGACGGCCGTGGCCTCGTCCAGGAGCTGCGGCAGGCGCAGCAAATCCTCCCGCGCCGGGGCCGTGCCCATGCGGCGGTGCTTGGCGCTGTCCGCGTGCAGCAGGCGCTTGGCGCTGGCCGTGACCACCTGCACGGGCTCGCCGCCCGCCTCGCGTACGGCCTGGGCAACTTCCGAGCGCATAAAATGCACCACCTGGGCTTGGGCCGTGCCGCCGCGCCGGGTGTCCAGCACGCCGCGCGCGAAGTTCTCAAACGCCTGGCGCCGGGCCGGGTTGCCGTTCAGCGCCTGCACGGCCTGGGCGCGCAGGCCGGTATCCTGCACCAGAGAGAGCCGCCGGGCGGCCTCCATGTCCAGGCCGTAGGCCGCCGCGCCGGGGTGGTAGCTAAAGCCGGGGTCGGTCCACACCGTGGGCGCGTCCGGGGCGGTGCCGATCTTGTAGCCCGTGACCTGGCGCACGCTGGCTTCGCCCGTGCGGCGGTCCACCAGCTCCACGTCGCGCGTGCGCATGTTGCCCTCGCCGCTCTCCGGGGTGATGCCCTCGCGCGCCAGGCCTGTTTCGGACAAGGCTTGCACGCGGCAGCGGCAGCCCCAGCCGTTGGGCGGGTAGTGGCTGGCCCAAAAGGCGTCGTCAAAGCGGAAGGTGCGGCCGTTCAGCAGCCGGTGCGCGGGCCTGGTGCGCTGGTCCAGCACGGCCACGTAGCGCCACCAGGGGCGGTTGTCCGCGTTCTCCAGCATTTGCTTGTAGCGCCCGCACTGGTAAGCCGTCTGCATGTTCTGGCGGTAGATGAGCTTGAGGCGCGCCGGGCTGCCCATGCGCACGGTCTTTTCCTGCCCGTCCGCCCCCACTTCCGTGCGCTTGCCCCACCAGCCCTTGGCGCGAAGCACGGGCTCCAGGTCCTTGGCGAACAGCTTTTGCGTTCGGCCCTCGGACAGGGCTTGCTTCACCGCGCCGCGAATGTCCTCCAGCACGTCCAGGCTGGCCACATTGGTCACTGTGAAGGCCTTGGCCTGGGCCTCTTGCCACACCTCGTGCCAGTTGAACGTGATCTGCGCCCCCTTGGATTCCAGGTAACTGATGGCGTCCTTGGGCGGCAGGGTGAGCAGGAAGCCCAAGGAAACGTCGGGCGTGGCCATGGGCTAGCCTCCCTGCCCAATGCGGATGACGCGGCCCACGGCAATCCCAAGAGGCCCAACGGTCAACAGCCTGTAGTGCCAAAAGCTAGTCCGCGATTCAGCCTGGCCCCAGCACCAGGCGAACCGGGCGAAACGACCGCCGAACAAGATGATGCCCCAGGGGCGCGAGAAGTCGGCGACCAGGCGCACAAGCCAGGGACCGATGAAAAAATTCCGCGTGTACGCCATGGCCTATTCCCCTTCGCCCGCCGCCGAAACGCGGCCCCACACCTCGGCCATGAACATGGCGCGGGCAAGCTGCTCCTCCATGTCGCGGGTATCCATGCGCGGGTAGTGGCTGGCCAGGGCGGCCAAGAGTTCGTCCGGCGTCTTGCCATGCTTCAGCTCGGCCACCAGGCTGGCGGTCAGCGCCTCCATGGCCTGCTGCAAGGCGGCCGCCGGAACCTCTGTCGCGTCCAGGGCCTCCTGGTCCGGGAAACGCGCCTGGCCGGATTCGCCAGCCGTTAACGCGGCGGTGGCGGCGGGCGGCGCTAACGGGGGCTTGGTGCCCGCGTTTTGCGCCTGGCCCTGGCTTACCTGCAGTATGGGTTCGTCGCCTTCCGGCAGGGGGATGCCCGCCTTTTCGTGCGCCCAGGCCTCGGGGATGCGCATTACACCGGCCAGCTTGGGCAGGGCCTCGGCCAGCTCCACCAGGTCCGCCGTATCGGAGGTGTCGAACTTGAACCACGGCAGCAAGGCCGGGTCGTTTACGCCCAGGTTCAGCACGGCCAAGGGCATGAGGATTTGCTGAGTGATGGTGCTGGCTATCTGCCGGGCGTCGCTGGCCAGGATGTCAAGGCGCACCTCGTCGTGAATCTTGCCCAGGGCGTTGGTGCTGCTCTTGCCGTCCGCCTGGCTGGTGAGCGTGCCGCCCAAAATGGCCTTGCTTTGCCCGCGCTCGCAGTGGCTCAACATGGCCTCAAAGGGCTTCTCGCTGCCCTTGGCCGCCTCTTTGAAGTCAATCAGCATGCCATCGGGGATGATGCCCGCCGCGTCGTGGCCAATGGCCTGAATGGCGCGGCGCAGGGCGGCCTTGTCCTCATTGGTGGCCGTGGCCGGGTACGTGCCCACGCGAAGCGGCAGCCCGTGGATCTCCAGGAACTCGGCAAAGTCGCCACGCGCGTAGCCCTTCAACAGGAAGGTCCACACCAGCACGCGGAACAGGCCGGAGCGCGCCAGCCAGCCGGACTTGCTGCGGTGGCGGTGCCGCACCCAGCCCAGGGGCGCAAGCGGCAGGCCTTCCATGCTGCCGTCGCGCAGGCGCAAGGTGTTGCCGTCGCCGCCGAACTGCGGGGGCAGCAGCTGGAACCAGGTTGGCGGGCGGTGGTGCAGGGCCACGGGCACGTGCGCGCGGCCATCAAAGCCCCACTCAATTTCAAGCGCGGCAAAGCCGTGGCCAATGCCGTCGGCCAGGTCCAGCACCATGTCCTCGAAGTCCGGTATGTTGTCGAACTGTTCACGCACGGCCTCGGCAATGGCCTGGGCGCGCTTGTCCGGGTTCTTGGCCGTGCCCTTGCCCTTGCCGGGCATGATGTTCCACTGCGGGCCAAGGAGCGCCCGGCGGCGCTTGGAGAGCTCGGCGTGGATATGCTCGTCGCGGTCTTCTATGTCCGCGAACAGGCGGTACATATCCACAATGTCGCCCGCGTCCGCGTTGGCCAGAATCTGGTTCAGCTTGCGGGGGGTGATGCCGCCCGTCAGGCTGGCCAGGTACTCGGCGCGCAAAAGCGGCAGCGCATCGGACTGCATGGTATCCGCTGGCCCCTTGCGGAAGGTGCCCACGGCGGCCTTGAACCGGTCAATAATCGTCGTCATCTTCATCGTCGTTACCGCTCCAGAGGTTGCGCGAGTTTGGGCCGGAATCCTTGGGCACCGCGTCAAAGGCCATGGTGGTGAAGCCGCCCACGGCCAGCTCCCACAGCATGTGCGTGGCGTCCGGGCCGTCGTCGTGGTCGGCCAGGGGGAAGTTGCGGAACTGCTCAATCAGCGTGTTCTGGCTGGGGTGCAGGCGGATGCGCCCCTGGGCGAAGTAGGGTTGCAGGCTCTCAATGCGCAGGGTTTTGTCCGCGTGCGGCACCACGCCCTTGGCCGGAATGACCATGCGGCGCTCGGTGGCGCGGCGGATAAGCTCCGTGCGCAGGAACTCCTGAAACTGCACGGCCTCCACGGCCCACAGCAGGCAGCGGTACTGCGCGTGCATGGCCAGCACATCTTCGATGATGCGGTCGGGCAGGCGCTTGCGTATGCTGGCCTCCACAACATCCAGGGTCATGGTGTCGCGGCACCAGCCGCCCACCAGAATGGCCGAGGGGTCGCGGCTTTTGCCTTTCTTGCCCAGGCTGGGGTCCACCGCGCCGAAGAACAGCCAGTCGCGCCGAATGTCCACCCAGAAGGTGATGACCTTGAACGGGGCGTCATCGCCGCTGCCGGGGGCGTTCTGCTGCTCACTGTCAAAGGCGTCGTGCCCGTCGCGCGCGCGCTTGAGCATCAGGCTGTAAAGCGGCCTGGCGCTGGGCCACGAAACGGTGGCGCCGAGTTCCATGTCCGCCAGGTGCTCGCCGTAATACGCCAGGGCCGCCTCTTCGCCCTCGTTCAAGAGAGTTTCTTCCCAGGCGTCCCACAGGTCCATGCGGTCGGGCCATTGGAGAATGGCCCGGAACTTCTTGTGCCGCCACAGGGGCGCGGCCAGCAGGCGGGAGAGCACGGAATCGTGGTGCAGCACGGTGCCGATGACGAACACGTCCATGGTGTCGCCCGCCTCGCCCAGGGAAAGCACAGTGCGGCGCAGCCACTTTTCCAGCTTGTCGCGCTGTTCCGGGCTCTTCACGTTCTCGTCGTTCTCCAGGTCATCGCAAATAACCAGGTCCGGGCGGTGCGGGCCGTGGCGCAGGCCGCGCATACGCTTGTTCGCGCCAAAGGCCTGCACTTTGACGTTGCCGCTGGTGATGATGACGCCCGCGTTCCACACGCGGCCCGCCCCGGTGTGCTCCGGGAAATCCAACGCCAGGCGCGGGTTTGCCTCAAGCTCGGCCTTGACGGCCTCCAGCTGGGCGGCGGCCTGCTCAAAGGCGTCGGCAATCTCCAGCATGTAGCGTTTGCGGCCGGTTACGCCGCACCAGATGACGAATTGCAGGCCAACCACGGTGCTTTTCGCCTCGCCGCGCGGGGCGGCCACGGCCAGGCGCTGGCCTGCGGGCAGGTCCACAAGGCGCGGCAGGTGTTCGTCCAGCCAGGTGTGCAGGATGCTGTCGCCATACTTGGTGTAGTGCGGGAAGTAGGTGCGCCGGAAGAACGCGAAGTCGTTTTGCGCCCGCGCCTTGCGCTCTTTCGACGCCTCCGGGTCCGGCGCGAAGCCGGAGCATTCGGCCTCAATCTGCTGGCGCAGGGAGGTGGCGAGGCGGGCAAGCTCCAGGGCGAATTGCTTTTGGTTAAGCTTCGACATATTGCCTTGCCAGTTGCCTTAAACCAACGCTAGCAGAGGAGAAAGCCAATGAGCACAGATACGCCGGTCGTTGTGCACAGGTCTTACGATTCGGACACTAAGGTGCTTACTGTAGTATTTCGCCAGTGGGATGATAGAAGTGGCAACGAAATAAATACTCACGTGTATCATGATTTTGCTCCAGAAGAGTATGAAGAGTGGCGAGACAACGGCTTTAGAAATGGGTACTTCATCTCCTCCATCATGCCAAAACCACACGAAGAGTTTGATGGAGACATCCGTCAAAAATAGGTCTTGCCAAGTTCTTCCCCGAACGGCTCCAGAATCTCCACAAAGGCGGCGGCGTGCTGCGGGAAGTTCGCGCGGATGAAGTCGGACAGCTTGTTGATGACTCCCAGCGCCGTGGCCAGCTTGTTCGTCTCCGGCAGCACGCGGCGGCTGGCGGCCACGGTTTTGTTGAAGCTGTCGGCCAGGCTGGCCAGCATATCCACCTTGGCGGCAGCGCCCAGGTCGGCGTCGCCGTTAATCAGGTCCATCAGCGCTTTGTGCTGCACCACGTAGTCGGCCAGCATCTGCCGGGCCACGTTTTCCATGCCTTCCCCGGCCAGGATCGACGCCGCGCGCAGCTTGTCCCAATCTTCCCCGGCCTCGCGCGCCTGGCGCTTCCACCTGGCTGCGGTGCTGTGCGGCACGCCCGCCTTGTCCGCCGCAAGCTCCAGCGGCAGGCGCTCATGCACGTAGGCGGCGCGTAAGCCCTGGCGTTTTTCGTCCTTGTGCGCCATGGCCTACGCCCCCATCTTGCCGCGTATCAGGCCAAGGCCCAGGCTCATGATGTCGTGCGCGCCCGGCTCTGGCCGTTTAACGCCAGGCTGCGCCGCGCGGCCGCTGGCCACATCCGCCCCGCGCGGGGTCAAATGCGCCACGGTGACACCGGCCACGGCGTCCAGGTTCACCAGCGCCTGTTCGGACAGCCAGGCCAATTCCGTGGCCAGCTGGTCCGCGCTTACCGCGTGGCCTACGGCCTCCAGCCCTGGCCGCAGCACAAAGGCGTTGGCGGTGTATTCCGGCGCGGCGGCAAGCAGGCGCAGGATGACCAGGCGGCGGTCCTCGGAAAGCAGCGTTGCGAAGTTCATCTGTCCCCCCGGCGCACGTGGTGCTCAAGCAACAGGTTCAACGGCCGCTCTATGCGCGCCATAAGCTCGGCCTGGCCCTGCACCGTGGCCATGACGGCCTTGATGCTGCCTTCGATTTCCGCCAGCTGCACGGCCATGGCCTGCACCTCGTCCGCATCGGGCAGGGCCTTTTGCGCCTGCTCAAGCTGGGCCTGGGCCTGGGAAAGCGCGGCGTGCTTTTCGGCCATGGCCGCGCATTTGCCGTCGCAGTGCTCGGCGGAGACGAACTGTTTGCGCAGGCTCCACAAGGCCCAGGCCAGCAGGCCCTGGATAACCACCAGCACCAGCGACAACACGTTGAGAATCTTGTCCCACCAATCCATTAGCGGGCCTCCTCGGTCAGCAGTTTCAGCAGGGCGTCGCGCTGGGCCGCCACCCCCTGGCACCATGCGCCGTAGTCCGCCGCGTGGGTCAGCAGGTCGGCCGGGCTGGCGGCTGCCCCGTTGGCGGCGTTGGAGCCGTCAGCGTAGCCCGGCGTCAGCGGCGGCGGGGGCGGCGGGGTCTGTCGCAGCTCCGCCGGAATTGGCGGCTTCGGGCACTCCGGGGCCACCGAGACCAAGGGCCTGGTTGTACACGCGCACAAAATCAGGGCCGAAAGCGCAAGCAGCAAGGCCAGCCGTGGCATGGGGTATCTCCTTGGTGATGAGGGTGCGGGTTTGGGCCAGGCGCTGCCGGGCCGCAAGGTAGTCGGCGGCGGTCTGGTCCGCGCGTTGGGTGGCCGCAACGTAGCGGTCCAAGGCCTTGGCCTTGCTCTCGGCCCAGGCGGTGGCCTCGGCCTGGCGCAGCTCGGCAAGGGCCGTGTCGCCTTCGGCCTTGGCCGTGGCGTGGCCATGGCGGTAGCCGCTCCAGGCGCTGGCCAGGCACAGCAGCAGCACGGCGAGCGCGCCGCCAAGGCCCAGGGCCAGCTTGCGGGCGGGAATTGCGGTGAGGGTGGTCAAATCCACAAGGGCCTCCTCTTTGTCCGGGCTACTTGTCCGGGTTGTCTGGGCGGGCATTGCCGCCGCTGATTTGATTGGTGATTTGGCCGCGCGCCTTGGTGAGGAAACTTTGCCCAAACGCCGCCACGCCGCCGCCGCCCAGCAGGATGCCCAGGGCCTCGCCAAAGGCGGCAGCGCTGAACTCCTGGCCTTTCCACAGGGCAACGGTTTGGAAGGCCACAAGGGCGATGAAGGCGGCCAGCACCAGGGCGGTGTGGGCCTCTGTCGGCACGGGGGTGGCGTTGAAGGGGCGCAGCAGGTTCACGCGGGCTCTCCGTCGCCGGGCGTGCAAAACAGCTCACGCTCGGCCGCGCGGCGGGTGACCAGCCCTGGCTGCACGCGGCCCTTGCTGCGCGTCCAGCGGGGGAACTCATCGGCCGCGCCGTCGTAGTCGCCCGCGTTCAGCTTGCGCAGCAGGGTGGAACCGGCAAGGCCATCCTCACCAAGGCCGCAGTTGTAAGCGAAGGAAACCAACGCGCTGAACTGGTTGCCGGTGACGCTTACTGCCAGCAGTTGCTCCACGCCGGGCTCGAACTCGAACGCCAGGCGGCGGGCCAGGCGCTCCTCGGCTTCGGCCTCGGTAATGGTGAGGCCGGGGCGCACCGTTGGGCCGGTGTCGCCGTAGCCTATGGTCCACTTGCCAGCGGGGCAGCGGTAGGCCTTTAGCCGCAGGGCTTCTGAACTTTTGATGATGTGAACGCCTTGGGCGTTGGTGCGGCGCATGTTCGCCTCCTGAAGGTTTCCAGGGGCAAACAAAACCGCCCCCACGTGCCGCCTATCCTAGGCGGCAAATGGGGGCGGGACAGGATGAAGGGGTTCAGGGGGCGGGGTTAGCCGGTGACAATTTGGACGATGCGCCCGATGCTCCATAGGGCTGACACGACAACCGCAGCATACGTTGCATAGATGTACTTCATCCCAGCCACAGTGACGGCATACTCTTTTACAGCCTTATGTGTCTCATTTATCACGGGATAAGGGGCAATGGCGAGCATTCCAAAAGCAAACAGCTTCATTGCAGACTCTCCCGCCACAAGGGAATGCATTATTTCGGCGAAAAATATGAGGGCTAAGGCCAAAATAGTAAACAGCCACAGCGCACCAATCCACGGATAACGGCGGGAAGCGGCGATATTGAGCCCCACAACCGCGCCAACGGCCATAGCTTCAAGAATCATGTGCCCTCCTCACCGTTGCTCTTCTCGCTGTTTGCCCGCAGGCCATGGCCTCGCAACGCTGCTCAATGTAGCCGACGCTGTTCTCAAGCGCCACCATGATGACGCCCAGCCCAGCGCGTCCGTCGCCGCCCAGCAGGTCTACGCGCGGGTTGCTTTCAATTACCGCCTGGCCCAAAAAATTGAGCACGACCTTCACGTTTCTGGCTACATCTTCCGGGTGGTCTCCCTCAAAATGCAGGCGCATGGCTACGCCCCCAGCCGCTTAGGCTCAACCACCTCGGCTGTCCTCAGCAGGTAATGGACTTCCCGCTTGTTCACGTCAAGAAGTTTTGCGATATCGCCCATGCTTAAGCCCTTGTCGCGGTACACGCTGGCGCGCCTCATGCGCCTGCGGCGCGCGGGCGTAAGCCGCAGGGCCATGCGCGCGCCTTCGGTCAGGGCGTCCGCGCGGGCGTTCTCCAGCACGGCCCGTTCCAGGGCGTTGAAGGCCTCAATGTACTTGAGCTTCCATTGCACGGCGGCAGCCCCGGTGAAGCCCATGGCCAGCAGGGTGAAGCCGTCGCGCGTGAGGGCAAAGGCCCGGTCCTGGCGAAAGCCGCCGGATGCAGGAACGGCAACGCTTTCTTCTGTGGGCGCAAAATTGCGCCCACAGAAATCAGCGGGGAGCTGGCCACCCAGGCGGTCGATCTCGCGCAGCACGTCCTTGTGCTTCTTGCCGAAGCGCGCGGCGACCTCCTTGCTGGAGACCACTGGCGTGCGACCATCGGGCAGGAACTCAAAGCGGATGGATTTTTCGGCGGGGGCGGGAGATGTAAACGAGGTCATACTGGCTCCTTTTCAGAGGAGTTGGCATCTTGAGAAATTCAAAATGCCGGGTGCTGAAAACCGCCAGTAGCGCGGCTGGAGCTATTTAGGCTTGCGCCCTGGACATTCACCCCACACCCGGCAAACAACATGCGTTGGACACAAAAAAAACATGCGCTGACGGGGACATGGGCCGCTACTGGTCAAGGTGTTTTCAGGCACCTACTGCGGCCATTACCCCGGCGTCGGGAAAGTGTCAAGAGGAGCGATTAGCGGCGCACCTTGGGCAGCTGCAAGTCCTGTCCGTCTTTGTCCACAGCCCATATTTCCAGCGGAAGGTTATACTTGGCTCGCACGCGCAGCACCCGGCGCAGATGACGCACATGGCTGGGCTTCTCAAGTATCAGCACAATGCCCGGCCGTTTGCCTGCCTGCACGCCGTAATTCAACGCCTGCCCGATGCTTTCCGCCCATTTCGGCCCGAAGTCGAATTCGACGACATGCGTGGCGTTCGCGCAGTCCGCGCGCGATTGGTCAGGCATGACCACTTCCATTTCCCCGCGTGAGGCGCACCAGGATTCCTGATACCAACGCTCATGGTGCTCATGTCCTGCGGCCAACGCCACGGTAGGGCACAGAGCGAGTACGGCCGCCAAGGCGGCGATGTTGCGGCGCATGGAGGCGTCATAGCACAAGCGATACCGAATGCAATCAGTCATTTGCGCTGTTCCATGCTGGCCGTTCTGTTACGCTGCGCCTGCACCAGCTCCCCGAGGCGCGCCTCAATCTTGGCGAGCGGCAGGCACAGCGCTATAAGCGCCGAGGTAGCGGCCCAGGCTGCTTCGCGGCCGCAGTGCTTGTCCACGTAGCAAAACACCGTGATCACGTTCCACAGCACGAGGATGCGCCAGATCACCGCGCCACCTCCCGCCCATGGGCGTCTATCGGTTGAATCTCGTCGCAGCACACCAGACCGCCGCTCCGGCTAGTGCCGATGACCACCCGCCACTGCCCGTCTGGCCACAGAATCGGGTCGGAAAGGAGCCTGGCGCGATAGCAGCGCGGCTCGGTACCGGTGGATATTTCCCGCATGTTTCCGGGTAGCCAGCGAACCAGCATGCCCTCTCGCAGCGGCGGGGCCGGTGCGGTCAGTCGGTCCAGATACCCCGCTTCCGCCGCCTCGTGGCGTAGGTGGCGGAAGATGGCCTCCAACGTCATGAACGTGAATTTCCGGCCACCAATGCACAGCCAGCGGCCGCGCTTGCGGTTGGCCTCATACCGGCACTCGCGCACGCGGTAGAGCCCTTCGTCCGCTTCGTCCTGGTCAGGCCACTGCACCGCAGGATACAGTTCGTAGATGCGCGTCGTGCCACGAATCCGCAGCAAAATGGCGTCTGTTTTTTCGCGTTTTTCGCCCATGGTTCCGTGGCAAGCTACTTGCCACCCTCCTGCTGTTTCTTGGCCTGGGCCGCTTCATGCACCAGGTTCAACGCCTTGGCGCAAACCTCGGCCATGCGCACGGCGGCCGCCTCGGCTGTCACTTCCGGCAGGCTGGTATCGCGCGGAAAAATGGCGGCCAGGCGCTTCTTTTGCGTATCGCGTAAGGTCACGGAGTCACCGGCCGACCGGGCGAGGACGAAGCGAGGAACGGTCATGGCTTTTTCCCAAACTGCCGCCCCAGCGCCAGATAGTTCTCAATCGTCAAACCCGTCTTAAAAAACAGCTTGCCGGCCCTTTTGTTGTGCCCGTTCTGGAATGCATCCAGCATCTCTTGTATGGCTTTCCTTTGCGTCTTGGTCTTCTTCTTCAACAACGCGTCGACATTGACAGCAGACGGATTCATGATGCTGTCGAGGGCCTTTGCGGCCGCTCTCTGTGCGGTGGTTCTAGCCATGCATCTCCCCTTGTTTGGCTGCTCTTCAGGGCCGGGCAACCACGCCTGGCCGACCGTCCGTGTGGGCGGTTTCGCAAGGTGGAGCTATCCCAGCAGTGACAGTTGCACGGCCCCGCCCACGTTGACGGTGGTAACGGGCATCCGCTTCAGGATGTTGAAGATATGCCGGTCGGACAGGCGATGCGCGCGCGCCAAGCGCTGCACGGCCTCGTTGCCGCTCATGCTGCTGGTGAGCCGGTCGTATTCGGTGCAGATGGCGGCATCGCGGGCATTGCGCAGAGCCTCCGCACAGCGGGGGATGTACAGGTCCGTGCCGCTGAAGCGGCGCACCATGGCGTCCGCCGCCTCCACGCCCACCACGTCGGCCAGCACGTTGAAGCGCAGCTCGCCCAGCTTGGTTTCGCGCTTGGGCACGGGGAACGTGGTGCCGCCCAGGGTTTCCACCAGGCGCAGGGCCTTTTGCAGGCCGATGAGCTGGGCCAGCTCCCGCGCGGTGGCGGGCAGGGTGTCGATTGCTAAAGACTCCATGGTGTCGGTGCTCACAGCCCCACCTCCTGGGCGGCCTGGCTGGCCTCCCGCTTCGCCCGACGCTGGGCATCCTTCACCAGGGCGGCGATAACGCCGCGCAGCTGTTCCGACTTGGCCCATTCCAGCCGCTCCACCGTGTACATGCGCGCGGCCAGGCCCACGGCGTAGGCCCAGGGCCGCCCGGCATCGGCCAGGAGCGCGCCAATCTTGTCCAGCAGGGGCGCGGCGCCAGGCATGGCGCGGGGCGTGGGCTTTTTGCGCGCCGGGCGCGTGTCCGCGTCGTTCCAGCCACGCTTGCGCAGGGCGGCGATGACAAGGGCGAGCTGCTTGTCCGTGAGCTTCCCGGCCGAGCGCTGGCCGGTGAGGCCCTCCAGCATGTCGCGGTAGGCGTCGTCCTCCAGGCCCAGGGCCTTGGCGGCTATGTGCACCTTGGCCAGCAGGCTGCGGCGTGATTCGAAGGCCATGTGTCCTCCTTCGGGTAGCGTGTTGACGAAGTGCGGCCCTGGCTCTACTGAACAGACGGGGGCCTCTGAAGACTGGAAAACCGTCGTGCCAGTGGTTGCTTTCGAGCTTCCATGCGGGGGTGCCGGACGTTGATCCGGATGGCGTCCCGCCAGAGGCTCCCTTCTTCGTTTGGCTGCTCATCAGGCCGGGGCAACCACGCCCCGGCGACCGCGCCCCCGTCCCTTCGATAAGGGCGGCGGGAGGCGGTTTCGCTTGGGCTAGGCGGCGTCCTGAAGGGCCTCCTGCTTCAGCTCCACAAAGAACTCGTCCACGGTTTCCAGCTTCACGCCCACGCTTTCCAGGCGCTCCCCCGGCCAGCCGCGCAGGGCCTCGCGGTCCACTTCCAGCTTGGTGCGGATGCCGTCGGCAAAGCCCAGGCTCTGGAGCCGCCCCAGCACCTGCGCCCAGGTGTGCTTGGCCAGCAGGCGCAAGCTGGTGGACCGGCGGAAACCCAGGACGCCGAAGTTCAGCTCCAGGCTGCGTCCGCGCTGTTCGCCGAAGAGTTCCTCCTTCTTCAAGGTGCCGAAGATGCCCAGGGCGTCCTCCAGGCGCTTGCGCGAGGCGGTGAGCGGTTCCAGCTGCTGCTTTGCGGCGGCCTTCAGGGCGTCAATCTGCTCATTCAGGCCCTGCTCAATGAGGGCCTGCTCGCGGCTGATTTCGGCCAGCTGGCGCAGGGCTTCGTCAGCCTGGGAAAGATCGCCGATGATGAGGGGCTGGGGCTTGGTTCTTGGGGCCATGCTGCGTTCTCCTTACTGCGGCCGCGCGTGCTGCGCGGGTTCGGTGATGGGCAGATGCGCCGCCTCCAAATGGGCGGCGATGTCCTGGCATTCTTCCAATACAGCCGCCACGCGGTCGGCTATCTGGCGGTGCTCCTCCGGGAGCCTGGCCGCCAGCTCGCGCAGGCGCGCTACGGTGCTGGTGATTTTGCGGGCGAGCATGGTGCGTTCTCCTTGCCGTTGGCGTTCGGGTTGTTGGGGCAGGCCTGGCAGGCGCGCCACTGGCGCAGCGCGGCCGGGCTGGATGTCGGCACCGGGCCGCACAGGCGGCGGCAGTGCTCCGGCGCAACGCTTTTGCCCGTGTGCGGGCAAACAACGCGGGCGTAGCGCTCCACAATGCGCGCGGCCATGCGGCCCGTGTTGCCGGGGTACTTCCCGGCCAGCAGCAGGCTTATGGACGGGCGGGAAACGCCCAGCTCCTTGGCCACTTTGGTGCGGCTGGAGGCGCTCACGGCCTGGGAAAGCAGCGTCAGCCAGTCAGACACGGTGCACCTCCCCGGTGTTGGCGTCCGTCACCGTGCGTTGCGAATTATTCCAGGCCGGGGCGCAGGGTCCGGTGTCGTTGGTGAGAATCCAGCGGGCAGGACCGCCGCGCCGGGGCAGCTCGGTCAGGTGGCCGGACTTGGCCAAGGCGGTGAGATAACGGTCCAGGCTTCGGCGCGCGTTGGCCTCGTCCACAGGAGCGGCCCCGTGCCCAAGCACCAGCGGCAGCAGGTCCTCCACGCTGGCCTTGCGGCGGATGCGCAAGGCGCGCCACGCCTTTGCGCGCACGCTGCCTTTGTGGCGTTCCACACAACCGCCCTTGCCTGGGCCGGAAACGGCGTTGCGGGAACCTGCCAAGGCCTCGCGCCCGGCGGCGGTCAACTCGTGCACATCCTCTCCCGTGATGATGAGCCCCTTTGCCGCAAGTTTGGCGCACGCCTTGCGCACAAGAGCGTTCGTAATGCCGACCACCCGTGCAAGCTCAAAGGTGAACTGCGACCCGGACTCGAGGTGTCCGAGGATTTCCAGCCCACGCCAGGCCATTACGCGGCCCTCTTCCTGGACACCACGCGCGGGCGGCGCGCACGCCAGTCATGGGTGATGCTCATGCCTTCCACGGCGGCCATGTCCACTTCGGCCAGGCCGTTCATCAGGCCCACGCGTTCCACGCACGCGATGGCGTTCATGACCTCGCGCATACGCCCCGCGCTCTGGCGGTGGATTTCGGCCACCAGGTCCGGGGCGATGGGCACTTCTGAAAGCTGCTGGCAGGTCATGGCCACGTCCTCCAGGCTGGCGGGCGTGAACTCCACCACCTGGGCGATGCGGCTGGAAATCTGCGGGTGCTTGGCTATGCCCGTCTGGATGTTCTCCATGCCCACCAGCACCACCATGGTTTCCGTGCGGTCGGAAAAGTCGCGTATCTTCTCCAGCACGGCGGCGTGGTTCTTCAAGGTGGCCTCGGCTTCGTCGATGACCAGCGGAATTTGCTGGGTGGCGATGACCGCCAACATGCGGTTGAACAGCTGCTCGCTGCTGCCGCGCGGGTCCACGGCCAGGGCCTTGGCCAGCTCCACCAGGAAGTAGCGCGGCGTCCAGTCGATGTTGGCGCGCAGGAACACGGCCTCCGCGTCAACGGCCCAATTGGTGAGCACCTCGCTCTTGCCGTAGCCGGGCTGGCCGTAGACCAGCATCATGCCCGCCTCGGCCGCGCCCCGGTTCTCCACGGCGGCCACGCCCGCGCTGAACCGCTCATAGTTGCTTGTCCGCACGAAGGTTTTTCTCACGTCGTTGCTCCTTTTCCGGTTAGAGGCCTGGTGTTTCTAACGCCGGGAACAGCTGCGCCGGGGTGAGCGCCAGGCCTTCGTATTCAAAGCGCTCGCGCAGCATGGCGTACTCGCGGCCTTGGACATATTCCGCCAGCCAGGCGCGGTCCGCGTCCGTCCACTGGTCCTGGTGGCGCATAAGCCAGCGAAATTTTTCGGTGGACCGCTCGAATATGGGCCGCTTGGCGGCGGCGGCTTGCGCCTGGCGCTCGGCCTGGGCGGCATCGCGCTCGGCCTGGGCCATGACGGCGCGGATGCGCTCCAACTCGGCCGGGGTGGCGGCGGGCGCGGGCTCCGGCTGGGCCGAAATGGTGATGATTTGCCGGGCGCTCAAGCTGTCCGCCATGAGCGCCGGGGCGTCCTGGGGCACGGTGATGCTTGCGCCGGGGGCGATGCGCTGGGCCTTCTGCTCCAGGCGCTTCAACTGGGCGCGTTCGCGCTCGGCGCGGGCGTCCTCGATGCGGGGAATGGGGAAGTAGTCCATGGCGTTGGCGTCAAGCTCCGCCCGGCAAATCTTCTCGCCCGCCTCGGTCCACACCGTGACAAAGGTGGCGTCCCAAATGTCGTACCGCACCTCCACAACCTCATCGTGCAAGGGGGCCAATTCGTGGGCGAAATAGTCGCGGTTCCACAGGCGCACCATGCCGTTTTTCACCTTGCGGAACGTGCCCGGCATGAACAGGTCATCCGCCATGTCCGCTGGCACCGGCATGGGTTCGAACACGCGGCCCAGGCAGTGGTTCCAGTATTCGTTCGGGCTCATGTGGCGGCGCTTGCCCGCTGCATGATCCTCAATGCTGGGTAGGCCACGGTGCGGGCTGGCGTTGTATTCCTCAACACGGGCCAGCAGCACCTTCTTGAAGGTCTCAAACGTGGGCAAAAGCGCCGAGCGCCCGTGCTTTTTGAGCTGCGCGCGGGTGATCTTGAACACCTTGTGCGCCGCGTCCTGGTCCATGTCCGCATGGGTGCAGGTGTCCAGCTGCTTGGCGGCGGGCACGCAAATCGTCTTGACCGCGCGCTCCATGAGACCCTTGCCCTGCGGACGGCCGGGGATGGCGTTGGCTATCTGGATGCCCAGGCGTTGCAACATGCCTGTGCCGGTGCCGGTCAGCACATACGCGGTGTAGCCGGGGCCGTTGTCCGTGTAGAACATGGCCGGAATGCCGCCGAACAGGCAGGCCATGCGCAGGGCGTCCAGGGTGGCGGCCGCGCTCTCGGCCAGGGCCACGGAGATGCCCACGCAACGCCGGGTGGCGACATCCAGAATCAAGACCACCTCCGGCTTGAACGGCCGCCCTGTGTCCGGATGCTGGATTTCCGCGTCAAAGGTGGTGCCGTCCGCCGTATACACGTCGCAGGGCAGCAGCTTTTCCGTCTTGCGCTTCAGGTACGGCTTCAAATGCAGCAGCGCGTTGCCCGTCTTGCGCCCGGCCGCCAAGTCCGGCTTGGCCACCTTGGCCAGGAAACGCCGCACGGCGTCTATGGACGGCGCGCGGCTGGGCTGCTCGGCCTGCCAGGCGCGGGTGAAATCGCGGTGGGCCTCGGCCAGGCTGGGGTTCTGCGGGCGCTGGTAGCAAGCCAGAAATAGCGGGGCCCAGGCGGGCACGGACATATCCTTTTGCGGGGTGCGCGGCGCAAGGGCCAGTTCGCCACCCTCGGCATAGAGCGCGCACCATTCATACAGGCGGCGGCGCGAAAGCCCGCGCCCCTCGCCCACGCCGTACTTGGCGTTGGCCACGGGCACCAGCTGGGCAAGGCGCTCACACAGGGTTCCCGCCTTGGACATTTCTTCCAGGCGATGGATGGATTTTTCCTTACCTGTCAGCCGCGTCAGCCGCTCAATCTCGCGCACGAAGGCCAGCCGTGCCAGCACGGTTTCACGTTGTGGCGCGGTGAGCTGGGAGAGGTCGGCCATGCGCAAGACGGCTTGCTGGCGCGGGTCGGCCGCCGGGGCGGTGCAACCGGTCAGGGCGGGCGCAAGCGCCACGCCCTGGTCGGACAGTTGCGCGGTGAGGATGGCGTCCACTGTTGCCTTGGGCATGGAGGCCAGCAGCCATTCGCTGCCGCCGCCACGGGCGCGGCGAGGCCGGGCCTGCCAGCTCTCGCGCTTGGCGCGTTCCCGCACGTTCCTGGCGTCAATACCAAGGAGTGGCGCGAGTTCGGCGCTGGAATATGCCTCCAGGGCAGACATTACGCGGCCTCTTTCAAGTCCGCAGGCAAGCTTAAAATGTTGTTCGGGCAACCATATGCTTTGAGCTTCGCCAGCACCACGCGGCTGTTGCGCCGTCCGTGGATGGTGTGGGACACAAGGGAGTGGTCCACGCCGAGTTCGTCGGCTATGCCGCCAACGGACAGGTTCTTTTCCTTCATCCATTCGATGATGCGCCAGGACTTGCGTTCCCTGCCGCTTCCCATGCGATAACTCATATGTTGCCCTCCAGTATTTTCTTGCGGCGGCGCGCTTCGCGTTCAGCGAGGCAGGCCTTGCCATAGTCGCGCAGTTTGCGGTCCTCCTCCGTCATCACATCCAAGCCGATGACGCGCAGAACCATTTGTAACGGGGCCGGGTCACGGGTCGCCGCGCAAAACACCACAACGGCAAGCAGCGAGGGGGTATGGTCGCGGTCGGATGGCGCCAGCCATTTGTCCAAAGTGTCTTTGCTGATAGAAAGGGCGTTGCCCGTGGTGAGGCGCAGGCCAGCTTGACGGGCTATCTCATTCACCTTGTCTACGAGGAGCTTGCGGCCCGCAGAGTCAGCTCCAGCGGCTCTGTTCATGGCCGCCCGAAGCGCCGGAACAAGCCCCGCAAGGGCTCCATGGTCATCATGGAAGAGTGAGAGCTGCTTTTGCATCGCCTTCCCGTCCGCTCGGCTCGTACGGCTACGTCCGTTTTGTACCGGTTGGTGGACGTTGACCCTTGCTTGCGCCTGGGCTAGTGTCATTCCGTGTCATTCCGTTTGTGTTAGGCACAAGCAATCTTTGCCAAGTTTTCTTTGGACGGTCAACAAGAAAAGTGCGTCCATCTTAACTTTTCTTTGGCGCTCTTCGTTTTGTGTACGCAACTACCGAATATCGTGGATATTTTGGTTTAAAAACAGGAGCTTTTATGCCGTCCGAGTTCTCATCCGACAAAGACAACGCAACTCGGACGCCAACTTCTTTTGGTGAGAGGGTGCGTCTTTGCCGTGATCTTGCTGGAATCGGACAGCAGGCACTGGCAAGTAAAGTTGGTGTCAGCCTCACCACCATCCAAAACTACGAGGGAGGGCAATACCCAAAAGGGGAGATTGCCGTTTCCTTGGCGGGGGCGCTTGGATGCACGCTTGATTGGCTTCTTGCCGGGCGCGGCCAGGTATTTGACCCAACGCGCACGACGATTGAAGAGCTCACCTGCGAATCCCCATGTGATGCGCCGCTTTCGCGCGTGAGGGCGACGGCGCCGTTAACGCCGGTAATAGAAGCGACTTCGCCGCAATTCATTGAGTGCATGGACTGCCAGCTGACCATGGTGCCCATGGTGGAGGCGCGGCTTTCGGCGGGGACGGGGAGTTTCGAGACAGGCGAGAGCGTTGAGAGACGCTATGCGTTCCGAAGCGACTGGATTAATACGAAGGGACAGCCGTCAAGCATGGTGCTCATGCGCGTTGCGGGCGACAGTATGGAGCCGCATATTTTCAATAATGACACAGTGTTGATTGACCAAAGCCAAACAAAACCGCGTGCGGGCAGCCTGTTCGCCGTAGGCGTTGAAGATGTGGTCTACATCAAGATGGTGGACACATTGCCGGGCAAGATTGTCCTGAAGAGCTACAACGAGGCCTACGCGCCGTTAGAAATCGACACGCGTGGCGACCTGGCTGACGGGATTCGGATCATCGGGCGGGCGGTCTGGATAGGGCGGGAGCTCTACTAGCGCCAGTTCTCGTTCACTCTGCGTTCGTTCAGTGCCGAAACAGGCGCAGTTTTCTTTCACATTCTGCCATTCCGTGCCAAATTGTCTTGGCCAGCCTATTTCCCCGGAACACATTGCGCCACGGGGCTTTCCCGGCGTTTCCTCCGGCGTTCGGTCAGTGCCAAAATGAATGCCTCCCCAGTACTGCTGCCGGAGGTGGCGCGACGCGGACTGTTTGGTTTCAATCCACGCCCCCGCGCGGGGGGCGAC
>NZ_FZOC01000004.1:337536-461166 GCF_900188225.1 Humidesulfovibrio mexicanus
CGTGGCGAAGCAGACATAAAACCCGGCGAAAGAGGCGAAGGCCATGACCCCCTCCACGCCCAGATTCATGACCCCGGACTTCTCCGAGAGGATTTCGCCCAAGGTGGCGAAGAGAATGGGCGTGCCCGCCTGCACGGCGGCGGCCAGAAGCGCGATGACCAGTTCCGGGCTCATGCCTGGGCCTCCTGTGCCCGCGTGGCCGGGCGGTCCAGCCCCACGCGGTAGGCGAGGAAGAACTGTCCGGCGATGACGCAGAGCAGAATGGCCCCCTCCATGATGGAGCCGAAGGCGGCGGGCACCTGCAGCTCCAACTGCACCACCTCCACGCCCACGCGGAAGGCGGCCAGCAGATAGGAGGTGAAGGCGATGGGCCAGGGCTTGAGCCTGGCCAGCCAGGCCACGGTGATGGCGGTGTAGCCGTACCCGGCCATGACCGTTGGCTGCAGCCTGCCCAGGGTGGCCGAGGCCTCAATGCTTCCGGCCAGGCCGGCGGCCGCGCCGCCCAGGCCCATGACCAGCAGGACCAAAAAACCGTAGGGAAGCCTGGCGTAGCGCGCCACGCGCTCGCCCTCTCCGCAGGCCATGAGCTCAAAGCCCAGCCTGGTGCGCGAAAGAAACACGGCATAGGCCAGACCGGCCAGGGGGCAGGCCAGCACGCCCCAGTGCAGCTTGCCCAGCACGCCCGGGGCGATGCGCGCGATCTGCCCGCCGGGGCCGAACTCGGCCGTCATGGGGAAACCGAAGCTGGCCGGGTCCTTCCACACGCCGAACACCAGGAATTCCAGCAGCAGCGCGCCAATGTAGTTGAGCATCAGCGTGGTGATGACCTCGTTGGTGCCCAGGCGCAGCCGCAGCACGCCGGGGATGAGCCCCCAGGCCGCGCCGAACAAAAGCGCGCACACGAACATGGCGGGCATCATCACCCAGGCGGAGTGCCCGGCCAGAGAAAGCGCGGCCCAGGTGGCCCCCACCGCGCCCAGGGCGTACTGCCCCTCGGCCCCGATGTTCCATACCTGCATCCGGAAGGAAAGGGCCACGCCAAGGGAACACAAGAAAATCGGAACGGCCTTCACCAGGCCGTCCAAAAGGGAGTAGCCCTGCCCGAAGGCCCCCCGGAACAGGATGAGCATCCCGTCCAGGCCCGGCTTCCCCGACAAGGTCAGCAGCAGCCCGCACACAAGCATGGCCGTGGCCAGGGCGCCCAGGTAGACCACCAGGACGCCCCAGCCCAAAGGCTCTTCACGTTTGCGGACGGCGAGGCGCATCGGCGGCCTACTGGACGCTGCCCACCACGCCTTCGACGAACCAGGTCATGCCGAGAAGCTCCTTGTCCTCGGCCTTGACCCCGGCGGGAATCTTGACCTGCCCGGCCTGGTCCTTGATGGGGCCGACGAAGATCGTGTCCTCGCCGCGGACGAGTTCGGCCTTCTTGGCCAGCACCTTGTCCTGAACGTCCTTGGGCACCATGGCGCCAAAGGGGGCGATGTCCACCACGCCCTTGTCCATGCCCCACCAGAGGGACCGCTCACCGGTCCACTTGCCCGCGCGCAGTTCCTGCATCATGGCCTCGTACAGCGGGGTCCAGTTCCACACCGCGGCGGTAAGGTGCGCCTTGGGCGCAAAGGCGGACATGTCGGAATTGTAGCCGATGGAGTACTTGCCGCGCTCCTGGGCGGCCTCCTGCGGGCCGGGGGAGTCCTGGTGCTGGGCGATGACGTCGCAGCCCACGTCCAGCAGGCTTACGGCGGCGTCCTTCTCCAGGGCGGGATCGAACCAGGTCTTGGTCCACACCACGCGCACCTGGGCCTTGGGGTTCACGCTGCGCACGCCAAGGGTGAAGGCGTTGATGCCGCGGATGACCTCCGGGATGGGGAAGGCGGCCACATAGCCGATGACGCCGCCCTTGGTCATGAATCCGGCCGTCATGCCGGTGAGATAGCGGGCCTGGTAAATGCGGCCGAAGTAGTTGGACATGTTCGCCGAAGCCTTGAAGCCCGAGCAATGCATGAACTTCACGTTGGGAAAGTCCTTGGCCACCTTCATCATGGGATCCATGAACCCGAAGCTGGTGGCGAAGACCATGTCGTAGCCGCCACGCGCCATGTTCTCGATGACGCGCTCGGCGTCGGCCCCGTCCTTCACGGACTCCACGAACGCGGTCTTGACGCCGCCTTTCGCTTCAAGCGCCTTGCGGGCCTGGTCGTGGGCCCAGGCGTAGCCGGCGTCGCCCACGGGCGAGGGATAGACGAAGCCGATCTTGAGCTCGCCGGTCTTGGGGGCGTCTGCGGCGGGGGCCGCAGCCTTGTCGGACGCGTTGTCGCAGCCGGCCAGGGCCAGCGTCAGGGTCAACGCCAGGGCACCTGCGGTGCGCAGCCAATTCTTCATCTCGTTTCCTCCGGTCGGCCCGGAAGGCGTCCGGGCGGCGTCAAATGGTGCACGTTCAGAGCCGGAGCGATCCGGCTTCGCATTGTCCTGCTCCCCCGCGCGCGGCGGGGCGAAACATCATTCCCCGCGCTTGGCGATGGGCTGCACGAACTGGGGGGTGGAATCCCAGGGAAAAAGAATCCACGTGTCCTGGCTCACCTCGGCCACGCAGTCGTCCACCAGGGGACGGCCCGCGGGCTTTGCATACACTGTGGCGAAAAAGGCCCTGGGGTACAGCGAGCGCACGAGGCGCGCCGTGCTGCCGGTATCCACAAGGTCGTCCACCACGAGCCAGCCCTCGCCGTCGCCCTCCGGGCGCTTGATGGCGCTGGCCTCGCCCTGGCGCTGCCAGTCGTAGCTGGTCACGCAGATGGTGTCGATGAGGCGGATGTCCAGTTCGCGCGCAAGGATGGCTGCGGGCGTAAGCCCGCCGCGCGTCACCGCGTAGATTCCCCGCCAGGGGCCACGGTCCACCAGCCGCAGGGCCAGGGCGCGGCAGTCCGCCTGGAGCTGTTCCCAGCTCACGGGGTGAACCTTGCGGTAGGGATTCGTCTCGTCCACGGATGCCTCGCGCCTGCGACTTGCGTTGGAAGGCAGGTTCCATATCCCAGAGCGCCTTCGGGGGCAAGCCCCGGCCATCTGAGAAAGAAAAAGCCCTTACTGCAATCGTATCAGCACATTGCGCCGAAGCCCTCCAGACGCTGCGCGGCGTATTGCGCCGCGCCGTACAGCCCGGCGTCCTGGTTCAGGTTCAAAAACACCGGCATACGGGCAAGCAGTTCCGAATGCGAGGGCGAAGCGCGAAATTCATCCAAAAAGGCGGGGTGGCGCACCAGCTCCGGGTTGCGGCCGGAGACTCCGCCCGTGATGTACACCCCGCCCGTGGCCAGGACATACAACGCATAGTTGCGCGCCGCCCGGCCATAGAACCGCGCGAACCGCTCCACCACCTCCGGGACCTGGGGCAGGGCGGCTGCGGCCTCGCGCGGGGTGGCCCGGACGCCGGACAGATAGCTGTAAAGCCGCGCCAACCCTCCCCCGGTGACGATGGCGTCGCCATGGCAGTAGGCCAGACCGGTTTCTTCGCGCACCCACAGGCCGTAGGCGTGCTCCCAGTCGTGCACAAAGGGGAAGGCCGCGTGCCCGGCCTCGGAAGGCACGGCCAGCGCGCCACGGCCAAAACGCACCAAAGCGCAGTGCCCCAGGCCGGTGCCCGCCCCGATGACCGCGACCGCCCCTTCCGGGTCCACGTTGCCGGGCTGCAGGGCCTCGACTCCCTCCATGGCCCCGCACCGGCAGGCATGGGCCTGGGCGGCGAAATCGTTTATGAGCTCGCTGTCGCCGAACCCCGCGCGGGCCGCATCGGCCAGGTCGATGCTCCAGGGGATGTTGGGGGGCTGGCAGAACCCCTGGCGCACCGGGCCGGGAACGGCCAGCACGGCCAGATGGCACTCTTGCGGGCCAAAGGGCCGGGGCCGGGAGAAGAGCCGGACGAGCAGCTCCGCAAAGGAGCCGACCTCGGCCGTTTTCAGCCTGGCGATGTCCAACAGGCGCGGGGCGTCCGCGTCCGGGGGAAGCTCGAAAAAGCCCATGCGGCAGTTGGTGCCGCCCATGTCCGCCGCAAGAATCCGCCGCACAGTCCCTCCCCAGCGGTCAGCGCCGCTTGAAAACCCCTACAGCATCGGCGGACAAACGCAACGCCCTAGGGCACATTCTCCCAGCGCACGGCCGCGCCGGACTCCACAAGCGCCAGGGCCTCATCAAGCCCCATGGGCCGGGCGAACAGGTAGCCCTGGCCGTAGCGGCAGCCAAGCTCCCGCAGGAAGCCCAACTGCTCCGGCGTCTCCACGCCCTCGGCCACGACCTTGAGCCCCAGGCCAGCGCCCAGGGTCACCAGGCTGCGCACGATGGCCTCGCTGCCGGGATCCACCTCCGGCAGAGACAGCCCGGCCACAAAGCCCTTGTCGATCTTGATCGTGTCGACGCTGAAGCGCTGGATGTAGGACAGGGAGGCGTAGCCGGTGCCGAAGTCGTCGATGCACAGCCCCAGCCCCAGATCGCGCAGCTTGGCCGCCACCTCGCGGGCGCTGGCGAGGTTGTCCAACAGCACGCTCTCGGTGATCTCCAGCGCAAGGTCCGAGGCCTTGGCTCCGCTGGCGCGGATGCTCTGCTCCAGATGCCCCACCAGCAGCGGATTGCGGAAATGCTTGGCCGAAAGGTTGACGTTGGTGACAAAGGCCGCTCCAGGGGCGACGCGCCGCAAAACGGCCATGAACCGGCGCGAAACCTTGCACGCCTGGGCGAACACCCAGTGGTCCAGGGGGTAGATGATGCCCGTCTCCTCGGCAAGCGGGATGAACTCCGCCGGGGGGATGTGACGGCCGTTGTCGCGCTGCCAGCGCACCAGGGTCTCGAAACCGGCCAGGCGGCGCTCCTGAATGTCCACCAAAGGCTGGAACGCCAGCGTCAGACTGCCCTGCCCCACCGCCCGCCTGAGCTCGATCTCCATCTCCATGAGTTCCTGGGCCTGGTGGTGCATCCGCTTGTTGAACACCTTGAAGCGGCTCTTGCCCTGCGCCTTGGCGTGGTACATGGCGGTGTCGGCGTCGCGCAGCAGGGCTTCGGGCCGTTCGTAAGCCCCGGTATGCAACACGATGCCTAGGCTTCCGGAGGTGGTCACCTCGCGTCCGTCCAGCTCCAGCGGCCGGGCAAGCTCGTCCAGCACGCGGCGCGAAAAGCGGATGGCGTCGCGCGGGGCGGTCAAGTCCTCCAGCAGGATGGCGAACTCGTCGCCGCCGAAGCGGGCCACGGTGTCGGTGCTGCGGGCGCAGGCCACCAGCGCGCCGCTCACGTGGCGCAGCAGCTTGTCGCCGATGTCGTGGCCCAGGCTGTCGTTGATGATCTTGAAGCGGTCCAGGTCCATGTACAGGACGGCGAAGCGGAAGTCCGCGCGGCGCCGGGCGCGGTCCATGGCCATGCGCAGGTGGTCAAGGAACAGCAGCCGATTGGGCAGCCCAGTGAGGGGATCGTGGAAGGCCTGGTGCAGCAGCCGCCCTTCGGCCTCCTTGCGCAGGGTGATGTCCTCAACAAAACCTTCATAGTGCAGGGTCTTTCCGGCCAGGTCCACCACCTTGCGGGCATTTTCGGAAACCCAGATGATCCGGCCGCTCTTGCGGCGCACCTGGGATTCGAAGGCCTTGACCTCGCTGTCGCGCTCCATGGCGTCCAGAAAGGCCTGCCGCCGCCCGGGCTCCAGGTAGGGGCTGTGTTCCGAAAGGTAGACCACCAGCTCCTCTGGCGAGGCGAAGCCCATGATGGCCGCCATGGCCGGGTTCGCCGAAAGATAGCGCCCCTCGGGCGAAATTTGGAAAATCCCCTCCACCGCGTTCTCGAAGATTCCACGGAACTTGGATTCTGCGCGGCGCAGGGCGTCGCCCACCACCTTGCGTTCGGCCACCTCGATCTTGAGCTGGGTGTTGGTGCGCGAAAGCTCGCGGGTGCGTTCGGCCACCATGCGTTCCAAAAGCGCCCGCGACTCCTCGCGCTCGCGCTCCTGCCGACGGGCCTCGGTCACGTCGCGCAGGATGCAGACGCTCGCCGCACCGCCGGTCAGGGGCACGCGGGCCACGGTGATCTCCACCGGGAAGCTCTGGCCGTCGCCCCGGCGCGCCAGCACCTCGGTCAGGCGGGCAGGGGTGGAGTCCAAGACCGCGTCCGCTTCGCCGGGGGCATCGTCCTCCTCGGCCTGCGCGGCCACGCGGCCGACGCCCGCGCCGAACACCTCCTCGCAGACCCGGCCAGTGTAGTCGGCGTTCTCCAGCCCGAAGATGCGCAGCAACGCGGCGTTGTGTTTCAGAATGCGCCCCTTGCGCGCCACCAGCAGGCCATCGCCGATGTTGCCCACGATGGCCGAAAGCGAGCCCAGGGCGTCCTTGAGTTCGCGCGTGGCCTCGGCAACGCTCTGCTCCAGCTGGGTCACATGCCCGGCGATCTGCCCGGCCATGCCGCGCATGGCCTCGGCCAGGGCGCCGATCTCGTCTCCGGAGCGCACCTCACAGTCGCTGGAAAAGTCGTGGGCGGCCACCCGTTGTGCGTACGCAGCCAGGCTGGCCAGCTTTGCGGCGATGTTGCGGATGAACAGAAAGGCCACGGCGAGGCAGACCATGAACACGGCCAGGGTCAGCAGATGCTGCCGCAGGATGGCCGAAGCCATGGCGTCCTTGATGGGCGCGGTGCTCATGCCGATGTGCACGAAGCCCGCGCGGCCGCCCAGCACGGGCTGGACCACGTGAATGACTTCCGCCCCGTCCTCCAGGGCCAGGGTGCGAATCTCCGGCTTGAGGCTTCCGTTCTCCCCGGGCCGCATGGCGGCCATGAGCCCGCGCACCGTGTCGGGCACTCCGGGGGTGAAGGTGTGGGCCACCACGTCGCCCTGGGAATCGACCACGGCGATGTAGGACAGGTCCCCCATCTCCTGGTGCTGGTCGATGGCGGCCTGGATGTTGCCCGCGCTGCGCTCCAGCAAGAGATCGGTATTGCCGTCGGCGATGCTGCGGGCCAGGGCCAGGGCGCGGGCCTTGTATTCATTTTCAAGGGCCTGGGCGATCTCACGCGAGGAGAGCAGGGCCGTGGCCGTGGCCATGACGCCGAACACCACCATGAGGAACAGCAGCAGGCGCGTGAGCAGGCGGCCCTTCATCGCGTGGCTCCCTGCCCGGGGTGGGCGGCGGACCGGGCATCGCCCCCGGCCAGATGCGGAACGGGGACCGGCCCGCGCCAGGCCAGCTTCGGATCAATGCAGTCCACGCCCTTGAAGCGGCCGTCCTGGAAAACCGTCAGGTAGGTGCGCCGGAGCCCCTGCCCCGGACCGGAACGCAGGTCCACCTTCGCGTCCAGGCCCAAATCCACCGGGCCGAGCGACAGGAAGGCCTCGCGCAGACGCTGCCGCGAGGGCGCGTCGCCCATGCGCGCCACGGCCTCGGACAGGGCCATGCCCGCCAGAAACCCCTCAAAGCCGACAAAGCTCAAGCGATGCGGCACATACTCGTCCGGGGTGAGCTGCGGCGGCCGCGTGGCCTTGAGCCGGGACATGGCCTCGCGGTAGGCGCGCGCGGCCGGGAGGCGCGCATCCTCGTAGCAGGGCACGGCCTGCGAGAACACCAACCCGGAGAGCAGATTCCGCCTGGATTGTTTCTCCTGCGAAAGCAAGAATCTGGCTATATTATCGGCATCGGCGAAGGAAAGGGTGGCGGCCACGCCGGAATAGCCCGCGCCGCGCAGATCGCGCACAAAGGCCGCGCAGGCCGGGGCGGTGCCCACGGTGACGACCGCGTCCGGGCGCCCCTTGCGGATCATCTCCACCTCGCGCCGGAAGTCCTGGCCGAAGCCGGCCCCGCGCCTGTAGGTGGCCTCGGAAACGATGCGCAGGCCACGGGCGGCCAAGGCCCGGCGCACCCCGTCCCAGCCGTTGCGGCCGTAAACGTCGGCCTGGTGGAACACGGCCATGCGCCTGCGTCCGCTGGCATACAGCGCCGCCACCAGATTGTGCGTCTCCTCCAGATAGGAGGCGCGCAGATTGTACACGCCCTGGCGGTTGGCCTGGCTGCGCAGCATGTCCGCCCCGGTGAGGGGAAAGAGCAGCAGCATGGACGAGGTCCGGTAGTGCCTGACCAGCGGCAGCACCCGCGCCGTGGTGGGCGTGCCCACATAGCCCAAAAGCGCGAACACGCGGTCCTGCTCCACAAAGGCGATGGTGTTGCGCATGGCCGTGGCAGGATCGTAGGCGTCGTCGCGCGGGGAGAGGGAGAGCCGCCAGCCCCCGGCACCGCCCTGGGCGTTCACCTGCTCGAAAGCGGCCAGAAGTCCCCGGTGATATTCCATGCCAAGCCCCCGCGCCGGGCCGCTGAACGCGGCCGACATGCCGAAGACCAGTTCGCCTCCGGCCAGCGCCGCCTGCGCCCACAGGCACAGGACAAGACAGAGCGCGCCGACGCTTGCCAGGCGAGACCAGACGGTCGCGACCGTCAACCGTTCAGGGCCGGTGCGGCGTGGGGGGATTGGACGCAGTTCGGGCATGGCATCCTGCAGGTACGGCGGCGGCTCGACATCGTTACAATGAACCTGCCTGAATCATGCCCGAATTTCGACAAAAATCAATGCTTCATCACAATTTTTCCCCATTGGCGGCCCGCGCCGCCACCCCGCGCACCTGGCGGCAAATGCCCATGAGCAGGTTGAACTCGTTCCTGCGCAACCGAAAGCGGGAGAAAAAGCGCCGCACCGGCAGCATCCAGTACTCCGGGTTCTGGTCCTTCAGAAAATCTATGGAAACGAGGGCCTCGCGCATGTTGTCAAACAGCGCCTGCCGCTCCTCGAAACTGGCGTCGCGCTCGATGGGCGGCCCCTTGGGCGCAAAGGGCCGGTCCAGGGCCTGCGTGTGGCATTCGTAGAGGAAAACGAGCACCGCCTGGGACAGGTTGAAGGAGGTGCACTCCGGGCTGGCCGGAATCATGGCCAGCTGGTCGCACAGGCGGGTCTCCTCGTTGGTCAGGCCGCGGTCCTCCGGGCCGAAGACGATGGCGGCGGATCCGCCGTCCTCCAGGCGGGCAAGGATTTCCGGCGCGGCCTTGGCCGGGGTGAGCAGCCCCTTGCGCCAGCCGCCGGTGCGCGCCGTGGTGCCGATGACGAGGTTCGTTCCGGCCAGCGCCTCGGCCAGGGTGGGCACGATGCTGGCGCGCTCCAGGATGTGCCTGGCGTGCACCGTGGCCAGGGGGGCCGCGCGGTCGATCTCGTAGCCCTGCGGGTCCACAAGGATCAGTCGGCTGGCCCCCAGGTTCAGCATGGCGCGGGCCACGCTGCCCACGTTCTCGGCGTACTTGGGGCGGAAAAGCACCACTGCAAGCGCATCAAGCGTCATGTCGCCTCCCGGCGGGGCATGGTGCGCGGGGCGGACGACCCTTGACGCGGCCCATGCGGCAATCTAGTGTTCCGGGCCGTGCCGTGCAAGCGGCGCGAACCCCGGATGAACCCTTCAACCCAGACGGAGCATTCCATGGCGCTGTATACCAAAGAAGAGGCCCTCAAGTACCATTCCATGAAACGGAAGGGCAAGCTTGAGGTGATCTCCATGAAGCCCTGCAAAACGCAGAAGCACCTGACCATGGCCTACAGCCCCGGCGTCGCCGAGGCCTGCCGCGCCATCCACGCGGACGTGGAGCAGGTATACGAATACACCAACAAGGGCAACCTGGTGGCCGTGGTCTCCAACGGCACGGCCGTGCTCGGCCTGGGCAACATCGGCCCCGAGGCCGGCAAGCCCGTCATGGAGGGCAAGGGCGTCCTCTTCAAGATCTTCGCCGACATCGACGTTTACGACCTGAACATCCGCGCCCTTGAGCCGGAAAAGGTCATCGACTTCTGCAAGATGCTGGAACCCACCTTCGGCGGCATCAACCTTGAGGACATCAAGGCCCCGGAGTGCTTCAAGATCGAGCAGACGCTCATCGGCGAAATGAACATTCCCGTGTTCCACGACGACCAGCACGGCACGGCCATCATCTCCGGCGCGGGCCTGCTGAACGCCCTGGACATCAGCGGCAAGAGCATCAAGAACATCCGCCTGGTGGTTTCCGGCGCGGGCGCGGCGGCCATCGCCACCAGCCGCTTCTACGAATCCATGGGCCTGGACAAGAGCCAGATCTGGATGTTCGACTCGCGCGGGCTCATCCACAAGGGCCGCACGGACCTGAATCCCGAAAAGACCTACTACGCCCAGGACAAGCCCTGCACGCTCGCCGAGGCCATGAGCGGGGCCGACGTGTTCCTGGGCCTCTCCGCCAAGGACATCCTGTCCCCGGAAATGGTCAAGAGCATGGGCAAGCACCCGGTGATCTTCGCCTGCGCCAACCCGGACCCGGAGATCGACTACGCCGTGGCCAAGGAGGCCCGGCCCGACTGCATCATGGCCACGGGCCGCTCGGACTATCCCAACCAGATCAACAACGTGCTGGGCTTCCCGTACATCTTCCGCGGCGCGCTCGACGTGCGCTCCAAGGTCATCAACGAGCAGATGAAGATCGCCGCCGCCAACGCCCTGGCCAAGCTCGCCAAGGAGCCGGTGCCCGCCGAGGTCTGCGCCGCCTTCGGCGTCAAGGAGCTCACCTACGGGCTCGACTACGTCATCCCCAAGGCCCTGGACCCGCGCGTGCTGGAGTCGGTCTCCCCGGCCGTGGCCGAGGCCGCCATGCGCTCCGGCGTGGCCCAGAACAGCCTGGACCTGGCCCAGTACAAGAAGGATTTGGCCGCCCGCATGACCGAGTCCAAGCGCCGCACCGCGCTTGTGGTCGACAGCTTCGGCTACGACCTCTAGATTCGGGCCACGCACGCCCCCCCCAAGGCCCGGAGGAGACTCCGGGCCTTTTTTGTGGCATACCGCAGCCATGACGCGCACGATCACCCCCGCCGCCCCGGAAGACGCCGCCGAGATTTTGGCCCTGCAGCGCCTGGCCTACCAGTCCGAGGCGCGCCTCTACAACGACTGGAGCATACCCCCCCTGACCCAGACCCTGGAGGAGCTTCGCGCGGACTTCTCCCGCATGACCATCCTCAAGGCCCTGGACGAACACGGGGGCATCGTCGGCTCCGTGCGCGGGGAAATGGACGGCGGCGTATGCCGCATCGGCAGGCTGGTGGTCCGGCCGGACAGGCAGCGCCAGGGGCTTGGCGCGGCGCTGCTGGCGGCCATCGAGGCCGCGCACCCGCAGGCCGCACGCTTCGCCCTGTTCACGGGCTCGCACAGCGTCGGCAACCTGCGGCTTTACGCCCGCGCGGGCTTTGTCGAGACCGACCGGCGGGAGGCCAAGCCTGGGCTCACCCTGGTGTTTCTGGAAAAACCCGGCAAGGCCGCTTCCTAGGGGCGCAAGCGGTGTGCACGCAAACGTCCCGGTGTGGGCGATTCTTGCGCACCCGCCCTGGCACGGCGAACACGATGCAACCGCAACACTCCGTTTTCATGGTTAAAAAAAATTGGCCCAGTGTTTGCTGAAACCAACCGGAAGTGCCCACGTCTTGACGAATGCGCCAGAACGCGTATGTTCAGGCAAGAGCTCGCATTCTTGAGCCAGAGGAATACTACCCCGGAATCATGCGGGTTTCCCCCGCGCCAAGGAGGATACAATGAAACGCTTCATCGCCTCGGCCATGGTTTTAAGTCTGCTCGTGGCCTCGCTGGCCGGCTGCGCCAACAAGGCCCAGACAGGAGCTGGCCTGGGCGCCCTCACTGGCGCCACAGTGGGCGCGCTCACCTCCAAGAACAAGGTCTCCGGCGCGGCCATCGGCGCGGGCATCGGCCTCTTGCTCGGCTACATGGTCGGCAACGAGATGGACAAGTACGACAAGGAGCAGATCAACCACGCCCTGGAAACCCAGCCCTCGGGCAAGCCCATGGCCTGGAAGAACCCCGACTCCGGCGCGCACTACGAGGCCACTCCCAGCCCGGCCTACGTGCAGAACGACAAGATCTACCGCGACATCTACATCAAGGCCAACGTGGACGGCCAGGAAAAGGACGTGAAGGCCAAGGCCTACCGCGGCGAAGACGGCCAGTGGGTGCTGGTGCAGTAGCCCCGGCCCGACCAGCGGCGACACAGGCCCGGAGCGGAAACGCTCCGGGCCTTTTTTGTGCGTCGGCGCCCTGCTGCTGGCAGCCCCCGCGCAAGGGCGGGTCCAGGCTTTCGCCGTGGGAGATGCTGCCGGGCCCGGAACGGTTTCTGATCGGGCGCGCCAGGCAAAAGAAAAGGCCGGGACGAATCCCGGCCTTTTGCGTGCGTCTCAAGTGTGGGGCTAGAAACGCCCTTCCCCGGCGTTGTGGTCGGTGCCGATGGGCTTGGAGGCGTCCAGCGGACCCGGTTGCACCTCCTGGCGCACCTGCGGGGCCTGGGGCGCAGCCGGGGCGGGTCGCGCCGGGACCGCGGCAGCCGGAACCGACGCAGCCGGGGCGGGTCGCGCCGGGACCGCGGCAGCCGGAACCGACGCAGCCGGGGCGGGCGCGGCCGGACGCGGCGCAGCCGGAACCGACGCAGCCGGGGCGGGCGCGGTCGGACGCGGCACAGCCGGGGCAGGCACAGCCGGAACGGCGCGGCGCACCTCGGTGCTTGAGGCGGAGACCTTGTGTTCGCCGGTGTAGTCACGCCCCACCACACGATCGCCCCTGCTGGCCGATCCGCGTGCGGGCTTGCCGGAGGTCGCGGCCTTGTCCACCGTTTTCCGCGCCTCGACGGGAGCAGACCCGGCCTTGGCCGCAACGTCTGCACGGGTCTTTTTCTCCGTCTTGCCGTTCTGCTTCACCGGCTCGGCCTTCCTGGCGTCGGATTTGGCGGTCTTCCTGGCGGCGGATTTGGCCGCCTTTTTGGCAGCGGACTTCTCCGCCTTCTTCGCGTCCTTCTGGACGGCGGGCTTGGCGTCGGAAACGGAGCTCTTGGCCTTCTTGCTTTTGCGGGCCTTGGCCTCCGCCTTCTTGGCGAATTCCTCCACCTTGGAACGGCGATTCTTCTTGACGATACGCTGGGAGGGCTTCACCTCCACCCAGCCGCCCTGGTCGTCGCCGGGGGCCGCCTTGCCGGACTTCTTGGCCTTCTTGCGTTTCTGCTTCTTTTCCTTGAGGGCGGCGGCGCGCTCCGCCGGGGTCATTTTGTAGACCTTGGCCTCCACGGGCTGGGCCAGGGCGAGTCCCAGGGCCAGGACGGCCGCCAGAAGCCCGCTCAACATTTTTCGCATGTCTGCCTCCTTGACGCAGGGGGGAAGGGACGGGGGGAGTGCGCCCGTCCGATTGTCCCACCGTACATGATGACGCGCCGGGGCGTCCAGCGGGCCGAAGCCCGGCTCCGGCGGCTACTGCAAGAGCGCTCCAAGGCGCTTCTGATCAAAGCCTTCCACGCGCGCGCCGTCCACAAAGACCACCGGGGTGCCGGTCACGTCCAGGGCCGCGGCGCGGGCCATGTCCGCCTGCACCGCCGCGCCCCAAGACGAACCGGAAAGGGCGTTCACAATGGCCTCGCCGTTCTCTCCCAGGGCCTTCAGCTCCGGAAAACGCTTGAGAAAGGCGTTCGCAACTTCGACCCAGGCCTTCTTCCGGCTCGCCTCGCTCTTGTCGGCCGGGCGCGGGGCGGCAAGGTCGGAATAGGCGAACTTGGCGAAATCCGCGGCCTTGTCCGGGGCCTTGTCCACGGCCCAGGCCATGAGCGCGCAGGCGATGTCCGCCCCGGAGTGCGAGGACAGGGGGAAATGGGCGAGACGAAGCTCGGCGAAGGCCTGCGGCTTTTCCATGAGAAAGGCGAAGGCCATGCGGCAATACGGGCAGAACGGGTCGGACACGTAGACCACCGTGCGCTGGCCCGTGCCCTTGGCGATGACATGGCCGAGCTGCGCGAGGTCCTCGGCCAGCATTTTGTCGCGCGCGGGCTTGAGGATGCTTTTCCCGGCACCCAGGTCGATGATGTCGGACACGTAGAAGCGGCCGTCCGCGCTGACAAACAGGGTGAAAGGCTGGGCCTGCCCATCGGCCGGAATCAACTCGCCGCGCACGGCGTAGATGTCCGTTCCGGCGAAGGGCACGGCTTTCTCCGTGGACAGGATGCGCACGTTGTCCGGCGAGAGGGCCGGGGCATTGCGCCGCCCGGCCAACCCGGCGACGAAATTCCTGCGGAAGGCCTCCACATCCAGGCCCTGGGCGGCGGGCTGGGCCTTCTCCTCCGCAGCTGGCGTGGGCTTGGCGGCAGCTTGGTTCTTACGGGCGTGGGCGGCCGCCATGGCCTCCGCGCACAGGCCCGACAGCAGCAGGCCCAGGGCCAGGGATACGGACGCAAGACGGAACGAAATGCGACGCATGGAAGCTCCTTGGTGGGTTACAGTCCGGCGGACCAGGCGGAAAGCCGGTCGCAGGCCTCGTTGATTTCGGCCTCGTCGCCGCCGAAGGACAGGCGCACGTGGCCCTCGCCGCCGGGACCGAAGGCCCCGCCGGGGATGGTGATGACGCGCGCCTCGCGGATGAGGCGGATGGCCAGTTCGCGGGAATCGGCCACGGCCCCTTGGGGCAGACCTGGCCGGGCCATGACGTAGAACGCCCCGCCGGGCCGCACATGGGCCATGCCCGGCATGGCCGAAAGCCTGGAGCAGATGAGGTCGCGGCGCTGCTCAAGCTGCGCGCGCATGGCGGCATACGTGTCCTGCGGCCCAGTGAGCGAGGCCAGGGCCGCGATCTGCGCCGGGGTGGGCGCGCAGATGGCCGCGGCGTCGTGGATCTTGAGCATCTGGTTCAGCAGCGGCTCGCGCGCCCAGGCGAACCCCACGCGCCAGCCGGTGAGGGCAAAACGCTTGGAGAAGCTGAACACGCCCACCAGCAGATGGCGCAGTTCCGGCAAGCTGGCCAGGCTGAAGGCGGATGCGCCGTCATAGGCCAGGGCGTCGTAGGTGTCGTCGCAGATGACGAAGACCTTGTTGCGGATGGCCAGCTCGGCCACCCTGCGCAGGTCCCTCTCCGCCCACACCGCGCCCGTGGGGTTGTGCGGGTGGGAAATGACGATGGCCTTGGTGCGCGGGGTCACGGCCGCCTCCACGGCGTCCGGGTCCAGGCTCCAGTCCGCCCGGCGCAGGGGGGCGAACACCGGCGTGCCCTCGGCCATGAGGATCTGCTCCACGTGGGAGGGATAGAAGGGTTCGGGCACGATGACCTCGTCGCCGGGGCCGACCAGGGTGAGCATGGCGCACAAAAGCGCCTCCATGCCGCCCACGGTGATGGCCACCTCGCGCTCCGGGTCGGCGCGCAGGCCCTTCTCGGCCGCAAGCAGCTCGGCCACGGCGCGCCGAAGCTCCGGCATTCCCGGTTGCAGCGAATACTTGCCCGCGCCCGGATCGTCGCGCAGGGCGCGCGCCACCGCGTCCACCACGTGCTCCGGGGTCTTAAAGGAGGGAATGCCCTGGCCCAGGGACACGCAGCCGCCCACGGCCGCGGCGATCATGGGCATCTCCTTGGTGGCGGAAATCTTGATGCGCTTCACGCGACGGGACAGCCGGGACTCAAGCTCCATGGCCCACCTCCTCTGCGTCGTCCGGGAACAGCTTGCCCGGATTCAAGATGTTCTTCGGGTCCAGCAGGCCCTTGATGCCCCGCTGCACGCGCAGGCTTACGGGCTCGATCTCCAGGGGCAGCATGGCCCGCTTGGCCAGGCCCACGCCGTGTTCGCCGCTCATGGTGCCGCCAAGGGCCAGCGCCAGGCGCACGCAGTCCTCGGCCGCGGCTTCCACGCGCGGCCGGGCCGCCTCGTCCGGTGAGGTCAGGTTCAAATGGATGTTCCCATCGCCCGCGTGGCCGAAGGCGAAGATGTCCACGCCGAAGCGCCGCTCCACCTCGGGCAGGGCGGCCACCATGTGCGCGATGCGGCCGATGGGCACGGCGATGTCCTCCGGGACGTACACGGCGCAGGCCTCGTGGATGCGCGTGCTGACGCTGCGGCGCACGGCCCACACGGCCTCGCGCGCGGCCTCGTCCGGCGCGGGCAGAATGGCCAGCGCGCCCAGTTCCCGGCAAATGTCCTCAATGGCGGCCACGCCGCGCGCAGCCTCGTCCGGCGAGCCGTCGCACTCCATGAGCGCCAGGGCCTCGCCGCCGCCGGAAAGCCGCGCGCGCACGTGCTCCGGCAGCAGGTCGCCCACAAGCTTGAGGCAGCGGGCGTCCAGGAACTCCATGGCCGCGGGCAGGTGCCCGCGCGTCATCACGGCAATGACCGCGCCCATGGCCGCGTCCAGGCCGGGAAACACCGCCGCCAGACACCGCTGGGTCTGCGGGTGCGGCAAAAGCTTCAGCGTCAACTGCGTGATGACCCCCAGCGTGCCCTCGCTGCCCACCAAAAGCCGGGTGAGGTCGTAGCCCACCACGCCCTTGCGCGTGGCCGTGCCCGTGCGCACCACCTCGCCCGTGGGCAGAACGGCGGTAAGGCCCAGCACGTAGTCGCGCGTGGTGCCGTACTTGACGCAGGCCGGGCCGCCCGCGTTGGTGGCCGCGTTGCCGCCGATGGTGCTGGTCTCCAGGCTGGCCGGGTCCGGCGGGTAGAAGAGGCCCTTGTCTTTGGCCGCACTGCGCAGCGCGCCGGTCAGCACGCCCGGCTCCACCGTGGCGGTGACCGAGTCGCAGTCGATGGACAGGATGCGGTTCATGGCGCTCAGGTCCAGCACCACGCCGCCGGTCTCGGCCAGGCAGCCGCCGGCCAGGCCCGTGCCCGCCCCGCGCGGGACCACGGCGAACAGGCGCTCGTTGGCCAACGAAAGCAGGCGGGCCACCTGGGCCGTGCTTCTGGCCAGCAGCACGGCTGCGGGCGGCAGACGCACACCGGAATCGTCGCGGCTGCGGGCGTCCAGTTCCTTCGGCGCGGTAAGCAGATCCGCTCCGAATTCGTGCTTGAGCAGTTCCAGGGTTTCGGGGCTGGGCGCGCCAGGGTGCCGCATGGCCGACTCCAGGGGTTGAGGGGGGGCTTACGTTCTGGGCCGCTCGAAGCCGGGCACGCTCATGGCGTCCTCGGCCAGGCGCAGAAGCCAGGAGGCGATGGTCACCAGCACCAGATAGTACACGCCAAGGGTGCAGAACACCTCGATGTTGCGCCAGGTGTTCTTGGCGATGGTGGTGGCCGTGCCGGTGAGTTCGTTGACCGTGATGATGGAGGCGAGCGACGAGTACTTGATGAGGTAGATGATCTCGTTGCCGCAGCCGGGAAGCGCCCGGCGGAAGGCCTGGGGCAGCACGATGCTCATGACCGCCTGCCGGGTGGTCATGCCCAGGGCCAGGGCCGCGCGTATCTGCCCGCGCTTGATGGAGTTCAAGCCGCCCCGGATGTACTCGCTCTGGTAGGCGCCGCTGCACAGGCCGAAGGAGAGCACCGCCGCCTCGATGGGGTCGAGCACGATGCCCGGTCCGTTGAAGCTGATGTAGGGCAGCGCGAAATACCAGAAGAACACCTGCACCACCAGCGGCGTGCCCCGGAACAGCGACACGTAGCCGTTGGCCAGCAGGCGCACGGGCTTGGGCCCGTACACGCGCAGCACGCCGGCGCTGATGCCGATGACGACGCCGAGCAGGGCCGAGGGCACGATGACCAGCACGCTGGTCCACAGGCCCTCCATCAACCCCGGCGCAAGCTCGGTCTTCAGGAACTCCAGATACGGGGTGCTCACAGGCCGCACTCTCCGGCTTCCCCGGTCTCGCCGGTAAGCTCGCTGATCTTGGCGCAGAAGGCCTGGGTGCGCGATCCGGAGCCCTTGCCCAGAAGCTCGGCCGGGGAGCCCTGCTCCACCACGCGGCCCTTTTCCATGAACATGAACTCGTCGGCCAGGCTGGCGGAAAAGCTGATCTGGTGCGTGGCCATGATCATGGTCATGCCGCCTTGGGCCAGGTCGCGGATGACGGAAAGCACCTCGCCGATGAGTTCGGGATCAAGCGCGCTGGTGGGCTCGTCCAGCAGCATGACCTTGGGGTCCATGGCCAGCGCCCGGGCAATGGCCACGCGCTGCTTCTGCCCGCCGGAAAGGTTGGCCGGGTACAACTGGGCCTTGTCCCCCAGGCCCACGCGCCCAAGCTCGGCCACGGCGCGCTCCGTGGCCTCCAGCTTGCCCATGCCCTTCACCTTCATCAGGGCCACGCGCACGTTCTCCAGGGCGCTCAAGTGGTCGAAAAGGTTGAAGTCCTGAAAGATCATGCCCACCTGCTGGCGGAAGGCGCACAGTTCCCGCTTGCTTCTCTTGTCCACCTCGCGGCCCTCAAGCAGGATGTGGCCGGAATCTGGCGGCATGAGGAAGTTGAGGCATTGCAGCAGGGTGCTCTTGCCCGCGCCCGAAGGCCCGATGAGCACCTTGACCCTGCCCCGGCCTATGGCCAGGCTCACGGCGTCGAGGACGCGGTTGCCCCCAAGGGTCTTGAACAGGTTCTGCGCCTCAAGGATCGGGCGCTCGGCGTCGTTCTTGGTGGACATGCGTCAGGCTGCTCCTTGGCGCGTATAGCCCGCGATGCGGACCTTGTTTTCCAGCATTGCCAGGGCCTTCACCCCCACCCAGGTAAGGACGAAGAAGATGATGCCGGCCAAAAAGGCCATGCTCACGGGCTCGCGCGTGGTGGAGGCGATGGCGCGCATACGGGCCATGATCTCCACCACCCCGATGGTGAAGGCCAGCGCGGAATCCTTGAGCAGGATGGAGTATTCGTTGCTCCAGCCGGGGATGGAAAGCCGGAGCGCCTGTGGCAGGATGATGGTCCGGATGGCCTGGGCGTCGGTCATGCCCAGCGCGCGCGCGGCCTTGAGCTGGCCTGCGGGAAGCGATTGGATGGCCCCGCGGAAAATCTGCGACTGGTAGGCGCTGGAGGTGAGGCCAAGCACCAAAACGGCGGCCACGAAGGGGCTGTCGAGCCCGAGGCCCGCAAGGACCGGCAGCTGCGACAGCCAGGCCAGCAGGCCGAAATAAAAGATGTAGAGCTGCACCAGGATGGGCACGCCGCGAAACAGCCAGACATACACCGACACCGCCCGGCGCACGGGTTTCGGCCCGTAGACCTGAAGCACCGAGAGCGGCACGCCCAGGGCCAGGCCCAGCAGCATGGCTCCGACGATGAGCCCCACCGTCCAGCCCACTCCGCCCAGCATGTAGGGCAGGGCATCGGCGGCGGCGTTGAAGGCGATGGAAAAGTTCATTGAGTCCCGCGTGTTGTACCGTCAGCACAGATCCGGCCCTGAAAAGGCCGAAAGGCTCCGGCGTTGGTCCGAAGCCTTTCGGGTGCTTTTCAGGCGGCCGGGCTTCCGGCTACTCGATGTCGTACTTCTTCTTGAGTTCCTGCCAGTAGGGGTCGGCCATGAGGAGCTTCAGGCCCTCGTTGATCTTGGCCAGCAGCTCGGCGTCGTCCTTGCGCACGGCGTAGCCGTAGTTCTCGGGCTCGGCGTCGAAGGTGCCGACGACCTTCAGGTTCTGGTCCTTCTTGAGCACGTCCTTGGCGATGGTGTTGTCCATGCCGGAGCCGTCGATGCGGCCCACGGGCAGGTCCTGCATGGAAAGGTCGGTGGAGTCGTACTGCACCAGCGTGAACTTCATGCCGGGCTTCTTGGAGAGTTCCTCCAGGTACTTGGCGGTGACGGTGCCGCGCTGCACGCCGATCTTCTTGCCGGTGGTGAGCATCTGCTCCAGGGTGGCCTTGTTGTCGCCCTTCACCACCAGCACCTGGGTCACCTGGTAGTAGGGATCGGAAAAGTTCACGCGCTGGGCGCGCTCGGCGGTGGCGCTCATGCCGGAGCAGATCATGTCGATCTTCTTGGCCTCAAGGGCGGGGATGATGGCGCTCCACTCCACGGGCTGGTGCGCGACCTTGAAGCCCATCTTCTTGCCGATCCACTCGATGGCCTCCACGTCGAAGCCCACGGTCTTGCCTTCCTTGTCCACGTAGGCGTAGGGCGGGAAGCCGCCGCCATCGATGCCGTTGACGAGGGTCTTCACCTCGGCGGCGGTGGCGTTCTCCGTGGCGTTGTCGGCGGCCTTCTCGGGCGCCTTCTGGCAGCCCACGAGGGCCAGGCCCAGAACCATGGCGAGAGCGAATGCGAAACGTTTCATGCGCGAACCCCTTTTGCAGTGTTCAGAACGTGCGGATCAACCCACCCAGCCGTGCAAACCCGTCCCCCTGCGCCACGCAAGCGCCCGGACGGCCCATTCGTTTCGGCACCGCTTACCAGACTGCGCCCGCGCAGGCAAGGACCGCGCCCGACCGTGACGTTTCTGCGGGGCTATTGCCCGCCCTCCGGCTCCAGGTAGGGATTGAAATAGCCGAACCGCAGGTGCGGATTGGACTTCCTGAGCCGCTTCATGAAGTTGGCCAGGCCCATGCACGGGCCGGAGTCGAAGCCGCCCAGCAGCCTCATGGCCAGCTCCGGGTCCAGGTTCAGGTTGCGCAGCTGGATGAGGTCGAGGCGTGTCTCCCGCACCACGGCGTCCAGGGCGTCCCACTCGTTCTCGCAGTCGGTGACGCCGGGAAAATACAGCAGGTTCAGCGACACGAACATGCCCAGGCCCTTGGCCGCGCGGATGCTCTCCAGCACGTCCTCGAAGCGGTAGCCGTTGGGGCGGTAGTAGGCCTCGTAGGGGCCCTTGCGCACGCTGTTCAGGCTCACGCGGATGGAGTCCAGCCCGGCGGAGCGGAGTTCCGGCAGCGTACCGGGCAGGCTGGCGTTGGTGTTGATGTTCACCGTGCCCCGGCCGCCCTGCTTGCGGAAGCGCGCAATGGACGCGCCAAGGAGCGCGGCCTCGGTGAGCGGCTCGCCTTCGCAGCCCTGGCCGAAGGAATAAATGGGGCGGCGCTCCTTGCCTTGATGCCGCAGCATCACCTCCACGATCTCGCGCTCCGTGGGCTTGAAGGTGATGCGGTTCTGGTTGGAGGGAAAGCCGGAGTCCTCGGGCTGATGCGAAATGCAGCCCACGCAGCGGGCGTTGCACGTGCGCGAGGTGGGCAGCGGGGCCTCGAAGCGGCCCAGGGCCAGATTCTTGGCCGCCGGGCAGCCGTAGGTCAGGGCGCAGCCGGTCAGATGCCGCACCAGGCGGTTCTTGGGGAATTCGGCCAACAGCTTGCGCGCCCCGGCCTCGATGCGTTCCCTGGGCACGCAGGCGAATTCCTGCCTGCGGTCCTGGTCCACGCGCCGCGCGCAGACGTAGAAGCGCCCCTCGTAAAACCCAACGGCCCCATAGGCAAAGAGCGGCAGCACCGGCGCGCCGGGCCTGGCCTGGTATGCGGCCGAGGCCGAGAGCGTGTGGGCCGGGCTGGCGAACACGGCCACGGCCAGTTCCTCCAGCTCCTCCACCTGTCCGGTGGCCGGGTCCAGCCCCAGCGCCCCCCGGCCGGGCAGCAGAAAGAACTCGCTGTCCTCGGGCAGGGGAATCAGCTCGTCGGGCCGGGGCAGGGTCAGCTCCGACCCGCGGCGGCAAAGCATCAGCAGGTCCGGATGATCGTAGATGTTGCCGCGCTCGTCGGCATAGACCAGACAGGGTTCGATGTGCTTGGCGGTGCTCATGCCCGCCCTCATACGCCGGGCGCGCCCTGGCCGCAAGCCGAAGCCGCGCCCGGACCGGGGCCGCGATGTGAGCGGCCCCGGAGTCCGCGCCGACCCTAAGGCCGGGGCAAGGCGTCCTGGCCGGAGAGCCGGAGGCTGGCCGCAAGCCCGGCCTCAAGCTCCCGCCGCGTCCGGGCGTCGAAGCCGCCAAGTGCCAGCGCGGCCCGGTACTCCCGCGCGGCCACGGCCTGCGGCCCGCGCAGCAGATGAAAACGCGCCAGGCGCGCGTGCTCCTGGGCGGTCATGTCCGCCTTGTGCACGATGCACCGCAGAGGCACGAAGGAGAGGCCCAGCACCAGCGCCCCGAAAAACAGCGCGGCCAGGGCGTGTTTCGGCCGTCCCCCGCGCGCTGCCGACCGCAGAAGCCCCGGCAGCTCCGCGCAGGCCACGCCCGCGAAGACAAGCGCCAGCGGAAGCAGCACGGCCCGGTAGCGCGGCGTCACCTGAAACAACAGCACCAACGCGGCCTGCCCCAGCAGCAGGACAGCCAGGGCGGCGGATTCCGGCCCGCGCCGCCAGCACAGGGCGAGCCCTGCCGCGCCCAGGGCCAGCACAAGCCCGACAGGCAGGGGCAACGCGCCGGGCACGGGCGAGAAGCGCGCGCAAAAGGCCATGTTGGCCGTGGCGTCGTAGCCCGCATTGTTCACCAGCAGCAGGGCCTTGCGGCCCATGAGGCCCACGGCCTCGGCCGGGTGACCGGCGAAGAAGCGCCAGGTCTTGCCGTACCACCAGGCATCGGCCTCGGCCAGGGTCAGCTCCCGCCCTGTCTCGGCCTCGGCTGCCCGCCAGGCCTGCACCACCACCCGGTACGGCGTGTTGTCGAAGCCGGGCAGGGCGTCGCCCACGCCGCTGGCCCCGTGGTGATTGCCGGAATACAGGGTGAACCCGCCCTGGAAGCCGAAGGGCGAGGCGCGCCCGGCCAGGGCCGCGTTGTGCAGCAGGAACGGAGCCAGGGCCAGGACGAATCCGAGCACGCAGCGCAGGACCGCGCCCATGGCCCGGCCGTTGCCGCGCCAGCGGGCGCACAGGGCCCAGGCCGCCACGGCCAGAAGCGCCGCCGGGGCCATGTTGGGCCGCATGAGCGAAGCCAAGGCCAGCAGCGGGCCGGAAAGCCAGGCCGCAAGCGCTCCGCCCGGCTCGGCCGGGGCTTGCTCGGCCAGGGCTTGCTTGGCGACGGTCCGGTCGGCCTGGGCTTGCTTGGCGACGGTCCGGTCGGTCTGGGTCCGGCCGCCATTGGCTGGGACGGCGCCGGAACGCAGCAGCAACGTTACGCCCAAAAGCAGGCAAAACACGGCCGGGCCCTCGCCCAGGGGCAGCAGGGCGTAAAAGAGCAGCGGCCCGCACAGGGCGTACAGGATGCCCGCGGCCAGCCCGGCGCGGCGCACGGTCTGGCGACCATCGAGACCATCGGCCGGGCCTTGCGCGGCCAAGCGCGCGGCCAGCCCGGCGCACAGCGCGGCGGAACCCGCGTCGAGCACGGCGTTGACCAGGACGAAAAAGCCAATGTCCGGCCCGACGAGAAGGTGCAGCGGAGCCAGAAACAGTGCGTAGCCGGGGCTCATGACCATGGGTTCGCGGAACAGATAGGCCCCGTCCAGCAGGCGCGAGGCCGCATACAGGTAGGCCGAGAGGTCGGGCACGTACTGGTCGGCCAAGGGGGTGTCGCGCACGAACCACCAGTGCGCCAGGCGCGGCGGCAAGGCCAGGGCGAAGACCAGGGCGGCCTGACGCCAGGTCCAGGCCCGCGTCTGCACCGCCGCACCGCGCGCCGGAACGGCGGCCTCCGCCAAGGCGTCCGGCATCAGTCCCAGACCCCGGGAATGGCCGCGCCGCAGGCCGGGCACAGGCCGCCGGGCAGCGCCCCGCCAGGCCCGGCCGCCCCGCCAGGCCCGGCCGAAAGGGACGACACGTGGAAGCCCGCGCGGAAGAGCACGGGTTTGCCGCAGGACGGGCACAGGGTGTCGCCGTAGCCCGGCCCGGAGGCGTTGCCGACGTAGACAAAGGACAGCCCGGCCCGGCGTCCGGCCTCGCGCGCGGCCAGCAGGCTCTGCGTTGGCGTCACCGCTCGGTCCAGCAGACGATACTCCGGGTGGAAGCGGGAAATGTGCCAGGGCGTGTTTGTCCCCAATTCGCGGGCGATGAAGCCGGACAGCTCCGCCAGTTCCTCCGTGGAGTCATTGAGGCCGGGGATGAGCAGGGTGGTGACCTCGATCCACCAGCCCAAGGCCCGCATGTGCTTCAGGTTCTCCAGCACCGGAGCCAGACGCGCGCCGCACTGGTCCGCGTAAAACGCCTCGGTGAAGGCCTTGAGGTCCACATTGGCCGCCTGCACGGGTCCGCTGTCCGCCGGGCCAAGGGCGTCCAGGCAGTCCGGGCTCATGAAGCCGTTGGTCACGAGGATGTTCCTGAGGCCGCGCGTGCGCGCAAGCCGGGCCGTGTCCTCCACCAGCTCGAAAAAGATCGTGGGCTCGGAATAGGTGTAGGAAAGGCTGCGGCAGCCGGAATCCAGCGCGGCGGCCACAAGGGCCTCCGGTCCCATGCTGTGGCCCGTGATGGCCATGCCCAGGCGCGGCGACTGGGACAGGGTGGCGTTCTGGCAGAAGGAGCAGGACAGGTTGCAGCCCATGGTGCCCAGGGAAAAGGTGCGCGTGCCGGGCAGGAAATGGTAAAGGGGCTTCTTCTCCATGGGATCGGCGCTGATGGCCGCAGGCAGGGCGTAGACCAGGCTCACCAGCTCGCCATCGCGGTTCTCGCGTACGGCGCACAGGCCGCGGCCGCCGGGCTTGATGGCGCAAAAATGGCTGCACAGGCGGCACTGGACCACGCCCGCCTTGAGCGGCTTCCACAGTCGGGCGGGATGCGCAACACGCGGCATGGCCCCCTCCTTTCGGCTTCCTAGCCGAAGTTCAGGATCACCGAAAACGCGCCGAAGCTGGCCCACACGGGCGAGCCCACGGTCAAACCCAGCCGCCGCACGCTCTCAAGGGTGACCACGGCGGCCAGCCGGGTGCCGTCGGACAGTTCGGCCGTGACTTCGGCCGAAACCTGGTCGCCCTGGCCTTCCCCCGTGAGGACGCGGCGCACCACGGCAGGATAGCTGTTCTCCGCGCTGCACACGGGCTCGTTCTCCCCTGCGCAGAGCTGCACCCAGGGGGCCTTGATGTCCGCCGTGGCCAGCACGCCGGGCCGGATGCCGAGGCGCTCCACGCTCTCGCGGGTGACGACGCTCGTCACCGTGAAGCCGCCCAGGCTGGTGATCTCCACGCTGGCCACCACGGGGCCTTCGACCACCCGGCTGACCGCGCCGAAGAAGCGGTTGCGCGCGCTGGACTTGCGCCGCTCCTCGCGCTTCAGGTAGTCCTCCACGATGCGCCCGGCCTCGTCGTCGGTGTAGTCGGAGAAGGCCGCGGTCAAATCCGCCGAGGACTGGCCGAGCAGGCGCTGCACCACGGGCAGGGGCACGTCCTGGCGCATGAGGTGCCGCGCCCGCGAACGCCTGAGCACGCTGGGGCTGGCCAGCTCGCGCGGGAGCCCGGCCGCCGCGGCGCGCTCGTAGAACTTGCGGCGCACATGGCCCTGGTCCATGTCGAAAAGCCTGGCCGCGTCCAGCGCAAGGGTGGGATCGGCCAGGGCCTCGCGCAGGGCCTTGGCCACGTCCGTGGGCAGGGGCACCTCGCGGCCCTCCCCGTTGGGGCCGAAGCGCGCCACGGGCCGTTCACCGTCAAGCTGCAGGTCGCGGGTCGGATCAAGCCCCAGCACCTCCCCCAGACGCGCGCCGGTAGAGCGCAGAAGCAGAAAGATCAGCCACAGCCGACGGCGCGACACCGCGTCCGCCCTGCGGCGCGAAGACTCCATCCAGGAGCGGAAGGACTGCTCCAGCCGGGCCACCTGGGCCTCGTCGAGGCTGCGGGTCTCGGCCCTGGAAGCGGAATGCGCCGCTTCGTCCCTTTCCGTTCGCGGAGATTTCCGGGGATTCTGCATCAGCACTACATACGGACAAAGCGCCACGCTGCCAAGAGCCGGAACCCGGTATTTCCGTGACAGCGTTTTTGTCTGGCGAAACGTGAAATACTCCGTGACAAATGGGAAGGCGAAACGTATTCTGTAGTCACGAAAACATGTAAATTCGTGACGAGACATCCCTGCAGCCCCAACCCGGCGCGGCACCGCCGCCCGGCCACCCGCAGGAGACGGCCATGCTCTTCGAGGTCGCGGGCGTCGAAGTTTCCCCCTGGGTGCCCCCGCTGGTGTCGCTGGTCATCTCGTTCTTCACCAGCATGGGCGGGGTGTCCGGCGCGTTCCTGCTTCTGCCCTTTCAGATGAGCGTGCTGGGCTATACGGCCCCTTCCGTCAGCGCCACCAACCAGTTCTACAACATTGTGGCCATTCCCAGCGGGGTCTGGCGCTTCCTGCGCGAAGGACGAATGGTCTGGCCGCTCACCTGGGCGGTGGTCGCGGGGACCCTGCCGGGAGTGCTCATCGGCGCCGTGGTGCGGGTGCGCTACCTGCCCGATGCGCGCAATTTCAAGCTCTTCATGGCCTGCGTACTGCTGTACATCGGCGCGCGCATGGCCCTGGACCTGGTGCGGCAGCTGCGCCGCGCGGCAGGCGGAACACCGGCCGCCGGGGAACGCCTCGGACTCCGGCCACAGTCCGGGCGCGAGCCCCATGGGCAAAGGCCCGCCTGCGTGCGGGTGCTGCAACGCGGCCGCTCGCGCATCGCCTACGAATTCCAGGGCGAAACCTACGACGTCTCCGCCTGGGGCATACTGGCCCTGGCCCTGGTGGTGGGCGTCATCGGCGGCACCTACGGCATCGGCGGCGGCGCCATCATCGCGCCCTTCCTCGTGTCCTTCTTCGGTTTGCCGGTCTACACGGTGGCGGGCGCGTCCCTCATGGGCACCTTCATCACCTCCGTGGCCGGGGTGGCCTTCTACCAAGCCATTGCGCCCTTCTACCCGGACATGTCCGTGGCCCCGGACTGGCTGCTCGGCCTGCTCTTCGGCCTGGGCGGCATAGTGGGCATGTACCTGGGCGCGCGCTGCCAAAAGTTCGTGCCCGCGCGCTACATCAAGTGGATGCTCTCAGGCCTGCTGGTTTTCCTGGCGCTCAAGTACGCGGGGGACTCCCTGCGCTAGACGACGCCCCTTGCCCGGCACGCGCTTCTGCCCTAGCATGGCGCATTCCCCCGCAAGGAGGCTCCCCGTGCGCAGACTCCCCGCCGCGCTGCTCGTCTGCCTGTGCCTGGCCGCACAGCCGGCCCTCGCCTCGGAGACCTACCCCGCCCCCGATGCGGGCCTGCGCCTGCCGGACGGCGCGCGGGTTCTTCCCGGCGACCCCGTGTGGCCCCTTGGCGAACGCGCCGCTCCGCACGCCCTGTGCCGCATCGAGGCGGCGGGCGCGGAAGGGTTCCGCCTGAACATCATGCCCCGTCAGGGCGCAACGCCCGCCCCGTCGGCCCCGCGCGCCTGCCTGGGGCTCGCGAGCTCCCGTCGGCTCGACCTGTACAAGACCCGCGCCGTGGAGTTCCGCGTCCGCGCTTCGCGCCCGGTGGCGGGCATCCTGATGGTGACCAGCTCCAATACCCAGGACCGCCTTTCGCGCGACCGCTTTTTCGGCTCCTTCGGCATCGGCACGCGGTGGAAAACCCTGCGGCTGACCTACGGCGCGCTGGCCCCGCTGCCCGGCTGGGACGCGTTCGCCGCGCGAAGCGGCCTGCATCCCGGCGACCATGTGCTCCGGCCGGACAGCGTGGAGGAGCTGTGCATCGGCGTGGAGGCGGGACGCCTGGACCCGGAGGGCGGCGGCCAGGGCGCGCAGGTGGAGATCGACGGGCTGCGCTTCGTGCGCTGAGGCGCAAAACTGGCGAGGCAAAAGCCCCCGGAACGCCGGAGGCCTTTGCCCCGTCCGGAGTCCTCCCGCCTGCTAGCAGCCGTCGCCCGCGCCGCAACAGGGCTTGGACAGCCCCTTGGCCTTAAGCGGCTCCAGCCCAGAAAGCCCGGCCTCGCCGTAGGCGGCGCGCAGGGCGTCCTCGATGAACCCGGAGCAGGCCACCGGCGTCACGCCGCGCTCGGCGAGGATCGTGCGCGGGGTTTCGCCCACTGCGCCCACCAGCACGGCCCGGCAGTCGAAAAGGACCCTGGCCAGCTCCTCCCAGCGGTTCGGGCCGCAGCCTGCCGTGGGCGCCTGGCGCTCCTCCACCAGGCGGAAGCCCGCATCATCCGCCTTGCCCCAGATCTGGAAGCGCCGGGCCTCGCCCAGGTGCTGGTTCACCAGCAGCCCCTCGCGGCTGGCCACGGCGATGTGCGGACGATGGTCCTGCCCCTTGGGCCGCAGCGCGCCGCAGGCGGCCAGCACGCCGCCCAGCTCGCCGGAGCGGTCGCCGCACAAGAGGCCCACCGCGTCCGCCCGGCAGCGGCGGCAATGGGTCATCTGCGGCACCAGGCTCCCGGCCGCCTCGCGCAGGGCGCGCACCTCGTCCTTGCCGGGCTCGGCCAAAACGCCGAAGGGCGTGCCCTCCGTGGGGAACAGGGGCATCATGTTCATGAGGTCCACGCCAAGCTCGCGGGCCTTGGCCGCCACGGCCATGAGGGGCGCTCCGCCGTCCTGGGTGTTCACGCCGGGCATGACGATGGCGTTGACCTTCACGGCCAGGCCGCGCGCCTTCAGCCCCTCGATGGCGGCCAGCTGGCGCGAAAGCAGCAGTTCGGCGGCCGCCTGTCCGCGATAGACGACGTTTCCGTCGCGCACCCAGGCATAAATGCCCGCGCCTATGGCCGGGTCCACTGTGCTCATGGTGATGGTGGCGTGGCTGACGCCCAGCGCGGCCAGGTCGTCCACATATTCCGGCATGGCCAGCCCGTTGGACGACAGGCAGAAGAGCATGTGCGGGAAGGCCTCGCGGATGCGGCGCATGGTCTCCAGGGTCTCGGCCGGGTTGGCCATGGGGTCGCCCGGCCCGGCGATGCCGACCACCGTGATGCGCGGCTCCTTGTCCAGCACCCGCTTCACGTATTCCAGGGCCTGGAAGGGCTTGAGCACCGCGCTGGTCACGCCGGGGCGCGACTCGTTCACGCAGTCGTACTTCCTGTTGCAGTAGTTGCACTGGATGTTGCACTTGGGGGCCACGGGCAGGTGCACGCGCCCGCAGGAGCCGCTGGCCTCCTTGTTGAAGCAGGGGTGCTTGACGCTTCTGGGATCGATGCTTGCGTTCATGTCCGGCTCCTTGCGCAGTGATTTAGAGATACCCGTATCCGATGTCAGAATCGCTCTGCTTCTTTTCCAGCACCATGTTCACCAGGCGGTCGAAAAGCTGCTGCGCCCCCCGGTAGCCCAGGTGCAGCACGCGCTGGCCCCCGAAGCGGTCGTGGATGGGAAAGCCCACGCGCAGAAGGGGCACGCCCCATTCCCGCGCGGCGCGCTGGCCCTTGCTGTGGCCCACCAGCACATCCGGGGACAGGGTGCGCGCCTCCTCCACGATGTCGAAGAAGTCCGCGCCCTCGCGCACCAGGGGCATTTGGCGCAAAACGCCGCCGCAGGCGGCCTCGATGTGCGCGGCGAGGTTGCGGTTTTTCGCGCCGGTGGCCACCAGCACGGGAACCACGCCGATCTCGGCGAGAAAGCTCGTCATGCCGATGCAGAGATCCTCCTCGCCATAGACCACCGCACGCATTCCGGACACGTACTTGTGCCCGTCCACCAGCGCGTCGACGTAGCGGCCGCGTTCCAGGGCCAGTTCACGCGGGGCCTCGCGCCCGGAGATTTCCTTGAGCGCCGCGAAAAAGGCGTCGGTTTCGCGCAGGCCCATGGGCAGGCCCAGGCGGTACAGCGGCACGCCGAAGCGCTCCAGGAGGGAGGTTCCAGCGGTGGGCTGGGCGCTAATGGCCCGGCCAAGCTCCACCGAGGCCAGGCCGCCGCCCATGGCGCGGATGCGGGCCACGGGCGCGCCGCCGGAGGGGATGTTCTCGTAGTCCAGCAGGGCCGGGCCGTCCAAGGTCTCGGAGTAGTCCGGCAGCATGACGGAATCCAGGCCGAAGGCGTGGACGAGCTCCTTCAGGTGGCGCATGTCCGCAGGGGACACGAACCCGGGCATAAGGTTCACGCGGCCGTTGGGCGGCGTCTGCTCCACGCACAGCTGGTCGGCCAGCGCCCGCACGGCGGCGTGGAAGCCGTCCACATGCGTGCCGGAATAGCTGGGCGTGGACACGTGCACGATGTCGGCCAGGGACAGGTCGCCGAACTCGGCCCGGAACTCGGCGACCAGGCGCGGCACGTCGTCGCCGATGGTCTCGGTGAGGCAGGTGGTGGCCACGCCCACCACCGAGGCCCCGTACTTGCGCATGGCGTTCAATAGGCCTTTTTTGAGGTTCGGGCCGCCGCCGTAGATGGCGTTCTTCTCGCCCAAGGACGAGGACGCGATGTCCATGGGCTCGCGGAAATGGCTGATGACGTAGCGGCGCATGTAGGTGGCGCAGCCCTGGGAGCCGTGCAAAAAGGGGATGGCCCCCTCCACCCCCCGAAAGGCCAGGGTGGCCCCCAGCGGGGTGCACAGCTTGCAGGCGTTGGTGGTGGCCGTGTGGCTTGCGCCCCGGTATTCGTGCTCCGGCGCGTCGATGACGGGCTTGGCTTCCATGGCTTAGGCCTCCTCGCTCTTCAGGTTCCGGGCGGCCTCGCGCCGGGGCGCGAAGCGCCACACCGGGCTCATGACCGAAGCGTGTATTTCGCGGGCGAAGTTGAGCATCCCCGCGAAGCCCTCCAGTGCGATCTTGCGCTCGTGGTTGTGGTCGCAGAAGCCCACGCCCAGCTTGAAGGCGATGGGCCGCTCCTTCACGCCGCCCACAAACACGTCCACGTCCTTCTCCCGGATGAAGGCCGAGAGTTCGAGGGGATTGGCGTCGTCCACCACGATGGTTCCGGGGGAGCAGATGGCGGCAAGCTCGCGGTAGTCCTCCTCGGTGCCGGTCTGACTGCCCACGATGACCACCTCCATGCCCAGGTGCCGGAAGGCCTTCACCAAGCTGAAGGCCTTGAAGCTGCCGCCCACGTACACAGCGGCCTTCCGGCCCTCCAGGTCGGCGCGCAGCTCCTTGAGCTTCGGCATGAGGGCGGACAGTTCGCCGCGCACCAGCTCGGCCGTGCGCTCCATGAGCCCGGCGGCCAGCTCCGGCCGCGTTTTCTCGAAATGCTCGGCCACGGCGTACAGGCTCTCGGCCACGTCCTCGATGCCGATCCAGGACACGCGGAGGAAGGGCGTGCCGTAGTCCTCCTTCATCATGCGCGCCAGATCCTGGGTGGCGCCGGAGCACTGCACCAGGTTGAGGCCCGCCCCGTGCGCGCGCCGCAGGTCGTCCACGCGGCCGTCGCCGGTGATGCCCGCCACCACGGCGATGCCCATGCGCGTGAGGTAGTCCTTGATGATCCAGGTTTCCCCGGCAAGGTTGAAGTCGCCCATGATGTTCACCGACAAGGGCGGGATGTCCGACACGTCGGCCGTGCCCACCAGCTGGCGCATGGCCGTGCACGCGGCCAGATAGCCCTCGCGCTTGTTGCCCTTGAAGCCCTCGCTTTGCACGGGCAGCACCGGGATGCCGTGGCGCAGGCTTGCCGCCTTGCACACGGCGGCGATGTCGTCGCCGATAATGCCGACGATACAGGTGGCGTAGACGAAGGCGGCCTTGGGCGCGTGCCGGGCGATGAGCTCGTCCAGGGCCTTGGCCAGCTTCTTTTCGCCGCCGAAGACCACGTCCAGTTCCTGCAGGTCGGTGGAGAAGGACAGCCGGTGCAGTTCCGGGCCGCTGGACAGCGAGCCGCGGATGTCCCAGGTGTAAGCCGCGCAGCCGATGGGCCCGTGCACCAGGTGCAGGGCGTCGGCTATGGGATAGAGCACCACGCGCGAGCCGCAGAACACGCAGGCGCGCTGGCTTACGGCCCCGGCAAGGCTGTCGCGGTTGCAGGCCAGGGAGAATTCGCCCTCGCCGATGCGATGGATCTGGTCTCGGCGCTCCTCGAAGATGGCGCGGCGCTCAGGGGCGGTGCAGGCGGCGGATTCTGTCATATGGTCCTCACTTTCCCGCGGCGGGCAGAACGCGCCGCAGGCACACGAGGTTGGTGGAAGCGTAGCCGCAGGACGCATAAAAGGCGTGTGACGCGGTGTTGTGACGGTCGGCCAGCAGTTGCAGGCGCGTGGCCCCAAGGCCGATCCCCCAGGCCTCGATGCGGGAGAGCAGCGCGCGGCCCACGCCCCGGCCGCGCCACTGCGGCCGGACCACCACGTCCTCCACCAGCAGGGCCGGGCCGCCCTCGGCGGTGCTCACCACCACCTGGGCCGTGGCCATGCCGACCACGCGCTCCGGGTCGCAGTCGGCCACGGGCGCGTCCTGCGGCTGCCCGGAGCGCGCCGTCGCCGCCAGCACCAGGCCCGCGCCCTTGCCCAGCAGAAGCGAAAGGCCCGCGCGTTGCCGCGCCGCGTCCGGCGCGAAGTCGGACTCGATGCCGAAGAGCAGGCCAAGCAGCTCCACAAGCTCGCGCATGTCGGCCTCCCTGGCCTGGCGGATGGTGAACGCGGCGGTCATGTGTCCGTCTCCGTGCCGGGCTAGGAGAGCAGGTACTGGGCGGCGGGCTCGCCGGACTCTATGCCATCCAGGATGGCGTCCACGGCCTCCTCGCTGTTGACGCCCTTGAACCAGAGGTTGTCGGGCTGGACGACCAGCACAGGCCCCTTCTCGCACTGCTTGAGGCAGCCGGTGGTGGCCACCTGCACGTCGAGCCCGCGGTCCAGGATGCCTTCCTCGATGTATTGCAGCAGGCCGTCGGTCTGCTTGTGGCAAATGCCCTTGGGCTCCTTGCCCACGCGGAAGCTCTGGCACACGAGGATGAGTCTTTCGGGAAGGGCCATGTTGCGTTCTCCTTGGGGGTGCTGAAGGGTGACGGAATCAATCCACGATGACGCGTTTGGCGCCCGGCTTCTTCCGGCGGGGGCCGCCGCCGAAAAGCAGGTCCACCGCGCCCTTGACGTCGGTCTCCGCGGCGAGGACGCCCAGGCCCAGGCCGGAGAGCACCTCGCGCGGGCGGGATCCGGCGCTGGCCGCCAAAATGGCGAAGCAATCGGGCAGGGCCGAGGCCAGGGCCTCCCAGCGGGCGTCGCCGCCGCCGGGTCCGGCCGCCTCGGGCAGGTCGCGCAGGCCCAGCAGGCTGGGCAGGCCGTCGTCCGCGCGGGGGCCGAAGATCATGAAGCGCACGGCCTGGCCCAGGTGCAGGTCCACCTCCATGCCGCCGGAGCTGGCCACGGCCACGTTGACCCGCGCGCCGGACGGCCGGGGCAGGCCGGGATTTTCAAGGCAAAGGCCAGCGCCCGGCCCGGCGTTCTCCATCCACTGCACGTCGGCCCGGCAGGGGTCGTCGGCGGGCAGCAGGGCCATGCGCCGGGCCGCCAGGACGCGCAGCTCCTCCAGACGCTCCGGGGAAAGCGGCGCGGGTCGGCCTTCGGCGGATGAATCGGGCTTGGCGGGCTTAGCCCCGCAGGTGCGCGCCTGCCCGCAGGAAGCGCATTCCTCCGGCGCGCAGGCGGCCACGACCGCCGACGCGTCGGGCAGGGCGGCCGGGGCGGCCACGATGTCCAGCAAATCCGCGCCCAGGCTGGCCACCACATGGGCCAGCTCCTCCACATGGCCCTCGTTCACGCCGGGGACCACGGCCATGCGCACGGCCACCAGCATTCCGGCCTCGCGGAAGGCGCGCACGGCCCTGGCCTGGGCGTCCACCAGCAGGGGCGCCGCGGCCTCCAGGGCCATGGTGCGGCGGCCGGGGCGTATCCAGGCGTACAGGCGCTCCACAAGCGCGGGGTCCACGGCGTCCATGAGCACGGTGGCGCGGGTGACGCCCGCCTGGGCCATGTCGCGCGCCACGGCGGAAATGTCGGCCTCCGGCGGGCACAGGCCGTTGGTCAGCAGGTGCAGCTCCAGCTCCGGCCGCTTTTCGTGCACCGCGCGGAACACCGCCGCCACGGGCACGGGGTCGGCCAGGGGCTCGCCCGGGCCGGACACGGACACGGCGCGGATGTTTGGCCCGGCGGCGGGATCGGCCAGCACGCGGTCCAGCCACTGCAGGGCGTCGGCAGCGGGCAGCGCCCGGCCGGGGTTGCCGGGTTCGCCGTGCACGCGGCGGGTGTTGGCGCGCACGGCCACCGGCAGATGGATGCAGCCGGACTGGGGGGGGGATGTTTTTTGGCAGGCCATGCGGGACTCCAGGCGTTTGCCGCCCCGGCCGGGAGGGATGCTCCCGGCCGGGCGCGGGGCAGGTTACAGGGTCAGCTCGAACACGGTCTCCGGGTCGTCGCGGTCCTTGCGGTCCAGCAAAAGCCCCAGAATCTTCTCCAGCAGGCGCAAGCCGCCCTTGTAGCCCACGGTGGGGAAGTACTGGTGCCCCACGCGGTCCAGGATGGGGAAGCCGAAGCGCAGGAAGGGGATGTCCTCGTCCCGTGCGATATACTTGCCGTAGGTGTTGCCGATGAGCAGATCCACGGGCTCGTTCTTGATCCACTGGTGCAGCAGGAACATGTCGCCCCAGGCCTTGACCTTCACCTCGCAGGGCAGATGGGCGGTAAGCTCCTTGATGCGCTTCTCGAACTTGGCGCCGGACGTGCCGGTGACCACGTACACGGGCCACATGTCGATGGAGGTCAAAAACTCCACCATGCTGATGAGCTGGTCCGGGTCGCCGAAGAGGGCGACCTTCTTGTGGTAGTAGTACTGGTGGGTGTCGCTGATCATGTCCACCAACTGGCCGCGCTCGCGGGTGATCTCTTCGGGCACGCTGGTTCCGGCGATGGTGCGCAGGGCGTCGATGAAGGCGTCCGTCGCCTTGAGCCCGAAAGGGATGTCCAGCACGCGACAGGGCACCTTGCACTTGGCGTCCAGGTTGCGGGCGGCATCCGCGCTGCACCACTCGCCCAGGGCCAGGGTGCCGATGGCGTCGCCCGCCTCCTTCAGCTCCTTCATGGTCACGCCGCCCTCGGGGAACATCTTGAACTCGCCGGAGAGCGGGCCGTTCAAGACGCCGGAAGTGTCCGGAAAGAGGGTGATGGGCACATTCATGAGCGCGGCCAGGCGCTTCACTTCCTCCATGTCCGAGGGCTCCACCCAGCCGGGGATGACGTTGACCTTGCCGTTCTTCCTGCCCGTGGACTCGGCGACCTCGGTCATGCCCTTGACCATGTTGGAGAAGCCGGTGACGTGGCTGCCCACATAGGAGGGCGTGTTGCAGTAGATGACGTGCTTGCCCGTGGGGATGAGGCCCTGCTTGTCCGCCTTGTCGCGAATCTGCTTGATGTCGTCGCCAATGGTCTCCGACAGGCAGGTGGTGTGCACGGCAATGACTTCCGGATCGTACACCGTGAAGATGTTCTCTATGGCCTGCAGCAGGTTGGCCTGCCCGCCGAACACGCTGGCGCCCTCGGTGAAGGAGCTGGTGGAGGCGGAGATCGGCTCCTTATAGTGCTTGGTGAGGGCGCTTCTGTGGTAGGCGCAGCAGCCCTGGCTGCCGTGGCTGTGGGGCAGGCAGCCGTGGATGCCGAGCGCCGCGTACATGGCGCCGATGGGCTGGCAGGTCTTGGCCGGATTGATGACCAGGGCGCTGCGCTCCGTGATGTCCTTTGGGGTGTGCTTGAGCAGCATAACTGTGTTCCTCGCTATTCCCAGACGTAGGTGGCCGAGAGTTCGGGGTTCTCCTGCCAGGGGGCCTTCATGTAGCTCCACACCCTGCTGTTCACCATGCGGTCGATCTCGCGGTAGAAGTTCGCCGCACCCTTGAACCCGGCGTAGGGTCCGCCGTAGTCGTAGCTGTGCAGCTGCTTCATGGGGATGCCGAGCTTCTGGATGGAGTACTTTTCCTTGATGCCCGCGCAGAAGATGTCCGGCTTGAAGATTTCCACCAGCTTTTCGGCCTCGTACTGGTTCAGGTCGTCGATGACGAGGCTGCCCTTGTCCATGTCCGGAATCATGCCGTCGTAGTCCTTGAACGCGAAGCCGGACTCCTCAAGGCCCTGCATCTCCCCCGCCGACTTGCGGGGCTTGTAGGCCACGGGGTCGGCCGAAACCTCGATCTCCTCGATGTTGCGGGAGTCGGCGTCGACCTTGAGGTTCGGGATCACCTGGCGGCCTTCGTAGTCGTCGCGGTGGGCGAACTCGTAGCCGGCGGCGATGGTCTTCATGCCCAGTTCGGCGAAGAGCTCCTGGTAGTGGTGGGCGCGGCTGCCGCCCACAAAGAGCATGGCGGTCTTGCCCTGGGTGCGGGGACGGACCTCGGCCTGGGCGGCCTTCACCGGGGCCATCTCCTCGGCGATGACCGCCTCGATGCGGTCTTGCAGCGCCTTGTCGCCGAAGTACTGGCCGATCTTGCGCAAGCTCTTGGCCGTGGCCTCCGCGCCGATGAAGTTCACCTTGATCCAGGGGATGCCGTACTTGGTCTCCAGCATGTCGGCCACGTAGTTGATGGACCGGTGGCACATGACGCAGGAGAGGTCGGCCTTGTGCGCGGTGGCGAACTGGTCGTAGCTGGAGTTGCCCGAGAAGGTGGCGATGTTGGTGATGCCGCAACGCTTGAGCACGCGGTCGATCTCGAACCCGTCGCCGCCGATGTTGTACTCGCCCAGCAGGTTGATCTTGTACTCGCCCTCCTTGGCCCTGTCCTCTGTGCCCACCAGGTGGCGGAACACCTGGTTGTTGGCGATGTGGTGCCCGGCGGACTGGCTGACGCCCTTGTAGCCCTCGCAGGAGAAGGCGAAGACGTTGCAGTCGCCGAGCTTCTCCTTCATCTCGCGGCTGACGGCGTGGATGTCGTCGCCGATGAGGCCGACAGGACAGGTGGCGAACACGCAGATGCCCTTGGGATGGAAGAGGTCGTAGGCCTCCTGGATGGCTGCCTTGAGCTTCTTCTCGCCGCCGAAGATGATGTCCGAGTCCTGCATGTCGGTGGAGAAGGCGTAGGGCATGTAGTTCTGCCCGTCCGGCCCGGGGTCGGTCTGGTTCCTGCGGGTCAGCCAGGCGTAGAAGCTGCACCCGATGGGCCCGTGCACGATGTTCACGATGTCGCGCGTGGGGCCCATGATGACGCCCTTGCACCCGGCGTAGGTGCAGCCGCGCATGGTGATGACGCCGGGGATGGTGCGCACGTTGGCCTGTATCTCGGGCGTGCTGTTCTCCAGCGCCTCGTTGACGAGGATGGAGGCGGCGCGCTTTCTCGCCACCTTGGGAGGATACTTCTTGAGCAGCTCCTCCTTGACCGCGGAGGCGGTCCACGCTGCTGCCGTGTTCTTTGCGGCCATGACGGGCTCCTTTAGCTGATGGACTTCTCGCCGGACTCGGCGGTGCGCACGCGCACGGCGTCGGCCACGGGGAGGACGAAGATCTTGCCGTCGCCGGGCTTGCCGGTCTGGTTGACCTCGATGATGGCGTCGACCACGGCCTTCACGTCGCCGTCTGGCACCACCACGGAGACCATGCGCTTGGGGTAGAGCTTGCCACGCTCGCCGAGCAGGGCCACGGCCTCCTCGTAGCCGCTGGCCGCGCCCGCAAGCACGTGGGGATTGGCCAGGCCAACGCCGCGTCCTTGCGCCTCGTGGGCGAAGTAGGCGTCAATGCCCGCGTCGGTAAGCGCCTGCTTGGTGCGGTTCATCATGTTCATGCGCACCACGGCGATGACTTCCTTCATGGCGCTAGGCCTCCTCTGGCGTGGCCGTTTCGCACACGCCGGAGCTCACGGTGTAGACCTCGTCCACGGGGGAGACGAAGATCTTGCCGTCGCCGAAGGCGCCCTTCTTGCCGCTGCGCGCGGCCGCCATGATGGTCTCGATGACGAAGTCGCGGTCGGCGTTCTTGACCACGCTCATGAGCATGGTCTTGGGAATCTCGTCGTAGGTGACTTCGCCGATCTTGATGCCGCGCTGCTTGCCGCGCCCGGCCACGGAAAACTTGGTCACCGCGGGGAAACCGGCGTCCATGAGGGCCGCCAGAACGTCATCAGCCTTCTCCGGACGGACGATAGCTCTCACCATGATCATGTGTTGTTCCTCCTCTTCGTATGCGGTGGGGGGCTAGCAGGCTTCCATGAGGCCGAAGTCCATGAGCAGCTTCTCCAGGGCCTCGATCTCCAGGGGCTTGGGGATGACGAACATCTCGTTGGTGTCGATGGCCTTGGCGAGGTTGCGGTAGTGGTCGGCCTGCTCGGCCTTGGGATCGAACTCGATGACGGTCTTGCGGTTGATCTCCGCGCGCTGGACCATGTTGTCGCGCGGGACGAAGTAGATCATCTGCGTGCCGATCTGCTTGGCCAGCTGCTCGATCATCTCCTTCTCGTTGTCCACCTTGCGGCTGTTGCAGATGAGCCCGCCCAGGCGAACGGTTCCGGACTGCGCGTACTTCATGATGCCCTTGCAGATGTTGTTGGCCGCGTACATGGCCATCATCTCGCCGGAGCACACGATGTAGATCTCCTCGGCCTTGCCGTCGCGGATGGGCATGGCGAAGCCGCCGCAGACCACGTCGCCCAACACGTCGTAGAAGGCGTAGTCCAGGTCCTCGGACTCGTGGTAGGCGCCCAGGCTCTCCAGCATGTTGATGGAGGTGATGATGCCGCGCCCGGCGCAACCCACGCCCGGCTCTGGCCCGCCGGACTCCACGTTCCAGGTGTCGCCGAAGCCACGCTTGCGGATGTCCTCAAGCTCCACGTTCTCGCCCTCGTCGCGCAGGGTGTCGAGCACGCTCTTCTGCGCCAGGCCGCCCAAGAGCAGGCGCGTGGAGTCGGCCTTGGGGTCGCAGCCCACCACCATGACCTTGCGGCCCATCTCCGCCAGGCCGGCCACGGTGTTCTGCGTTGTGGTGGACTTGCCTATGCCGCCCTTGCCGTAAATGGCCACCTTTCTCATTTTCTTCATCGCTGCATCCTCCGCTCGTTTCGACTTTTGAGGTTGACGGACGAGCGACAGAAGGCAAGGCCCGTGCCAAGGCTCACGAATTCTGGCAACCGCGTGATATGCACTGATTTTTCTGGTCATGGGCGGTGGTGTCAGGCTATGCTGCCGACATTCGCGTACCTACGAGAAATGTAGGAGCAACACTTTTGTATGCACCGGCACGCACACAACGCAGCATGGGCAACAGGCTGATTTCGCGCTCTTTTGTTTTCATGGCGAGCAGCTGGCACCAAGGGTGCACTCTTCCCCAAAACACGAGGAGGAGACCATGCTGATAGACAGCACCCTGCGCGAGGGCGCACAGGCCTACGGCGTGCATTTCGGTCCCGGCGCCAAGCGGCGCGTGGCGGAATTGCTGGCGCAGGCCGGGGCAGAGGAAATCGAGTGCGGCTGGCTGGGACAGGAGGGGCTTGCGGACTTTCTGGCCTGGGCCGCCCAGGCCCTGCCCGAGGCGGCGAAAGGCCGTACGCCCAGCCTTTCCGTGTGGTGCCCCTGCCGCGAGGCCGACGCCCGCGCAGCGGCGGAGCTGGTCCAGGCCGGACTCGCGCAGCGGGTGAACATCGGCGCGCCGTCTTCCGCCGCGCACCGGGAAAAGCGCCTGGGCCTCTCGCGCGCGGACATGGCCGCCCGCGTGCTGCATGTGGTGGACACGGCCAGGCGCCAGGGCGCGGACTATGTGTCCGTAGGCCTGGAGGACATTTCCCGCGCCGATGCGGAGGAGGCGCTGGACCTGGCCCGCGTGGCGGTGGCGGCCGGGGCCGCGCGCGTGCGCCTGTCCGACACGGTGGGGCTGCTCACCCCGGAGTCCACGGTGCGCCTTGTGGAGCGTTTTGCGGCGGATCTGCCCGTGCCCGTGGCCCTGCACGCCCACAACGACCTGGGCATGGCCACGGCCAACGCCATCACGGCCCTTGGACACGGAGCCGCCTTCGTGGACGTTTCCGCCCTGGGCCTGGGGGAGCGCGCGGGCATCGCGGCGCTGGAGCAGGTGGCGGCCTGGGCCAGGACAGCCTGCGGCGCGGCCTACGACCTCACCGTGCTGCGGGCCTTGTGCCTGCTGGCCGGGCAGGCGGCCGAGGTTTCCGTGCCCCGCAACCGCCCCGTGGTGGGGCAGGACATTTTCGCCGCCGAGAGCGGCATCCACGTGCACGGCATCGCGCGCGACCCCTCGCTCTTCGAGCCGTTCGATCCGCGGGCGGTCGGCGCGGAGCGCCGGGTGGGCGTTGGGGCCAAAAGCGGCGCGGCGGCCCTGGCGCAGACGCTCCGGCGGCTGGGCAGGCAGGCGCGGCCGGACGCGGGGCTGCTTGAGCGCGTGCGCGCCCTGGGCGAACGCCTTGGCCGCCCGCTGACGGACAGCGAGATACTGGGCGCGCTGTAGCGCGCCAGGAGGACACCATGACCCTGGCCCCCATGCTGCGGCGCGCGGCCGAAGCCCTGTGGCTTGCGGGCGGCATGTGCGCCCGGGCGGAACTCGGCCTGGCGGATTTCGACCCGCCCCCCGGAACGCCATTTGCCAAACCGGGAAGAATTTCCCATTGTTCACCCCAGGAGACCAACACGTGCCCATACCCTTGCTCGAACTCTTCGCACACGCGGCCGTCCCGCTGAAGCTGACCCTCAAGGTGGCCCTCACCGCCACCACGGGTGCCTGCCTCATGGGCATCGGCGCGGGCTACGCGCTTTCCCGGCGCGGGCTGCCCGGCCGGGAACTGCTGGATTCCCTGTGCACCCTGCCCCTGGTGCTGCCGCCCACGGTCATCGGCTACTACCTGCTGGTGGTGTTCGGCCGCCGGGGCGTGGTGGGCAAATGGCTGGAGGAAACCTTCGACGCCAGCCTGGTGTTCACCTGGCAGGGCGCGGCGCTTGCCGCCAGCGTGGTGGCCTTTCCCCTGGTGTGCAAGGCCGCGCGCACGGCCTTCGAGGGCGTGGACGAGCGCCTGGAGAACGCGGCGCGCACCCTGGGCGCGGGCGAGGCGCGCGTGTTTCTGCGCGTTTCGCTGCCGCTGGCCTGGCGGGGCATTGTGGCCGGAACCATGCTGGCCCTGGCCCGGGCCATGGGCGAATTCGGGGCCACGCTGATGCTGGCGGGCAACCTGCCCGGCCGCACCCAGACGCTTTCCTTGGCCGTGTACGAAGCCGTGCAGGCCGGGCGCGACGACGAGGCCGCCTTCCTGGTGGGGCTTACTTCGCTGGTGTGCGTGACCCTGCTGCTGTCTTCCGGAAAACTGCTCGTGCGCAGCCGGACATAACACAACGCGGCCCCAGGCACAGGCCTCCAACCGGCCGTGCCGCGCGGCCACCAATCGCTGAAGACGTGAAACGGGTGCGCGCACCCAGCGGGAGAGACGCCATGTGCCTGGAATTGGACATCACCAAGACCCTTCGCGGCTGCGGCCGCAGCTTTCACCTCGCGGCCCGGCTTTGCTCGCGGGGACGCTCCACGGTGCTCTTCGGCCCTTCGGGCTCCGGCAAGACCGTGACCATGCGCGCCGTGGCCGGCCTCATGCGGCCCGATTCCGGGAGCATCCTCATGGACGGGACCTCGCTCTTCGACGCCGATGCGCGGGTGGACCTGCCCGCGCGCCAACGCGGCGTGGGCTACGTGTTCCAGGACTACGCGCTGTTTCCGCACTTGACCGTGGCCGAAAACGTCGGCTTCGGACTGCGGCGGGGGCTGCTAGGCGGGCTGGACGCGCAGGCCCGGCGGCGCGTGGCGGACCTGCTGGAGATGGCGGGCCTGGCGGACCTGGCCAAGTCCCGACCGGAGCGCCTTTCCGGCGGGCAGCGGCAGCGCGTGGCCCTGGTGCGCGCCCTGGCCCGCAAACCGCGCCTGCTCCTGCTCGACGAGCCCTTCGCCGCGCTGGACCCGCTCTTGCGGCGAAGAATGCGCCACGAGGTGCGCGGCATATGTGAGGCGGCGGGCGCGCCCACCGTGCTCATCACCCACGATCCGGACGACGTGCAGGAGTTCGGCGGCACGGTGGCGCTCTACGAGGCCGGCCGCGTGCGCCAGGTGATCGAATTCGCCGATGGCCCCGAAGGCGGCGGCAAAGCGCGGGAGCTGCTGCTCGCCACCCGCTTTGGCGAGTACGCCGAGGCGTCTCCGCGGGACGAAGACGGTCAGCGGTTGCCCGATGATTCGCATTCCTGTGAGAGCGCATAAGACTATTCTACATTTTTGCTAAACCACCAGAAGTGAAGCGGCCCACGCCTTCATCGGAAAGAAACCATTTTCTCCTGTTATTTCGAGTACAAACGCCATCTCCGCCACAAGACTGCGCTTCGGCATCGATATTGCTTTAGCCGGGCATGACGCTCGTGCTTGGCAACCTGAAGCTTCAGGTGCTCTCCTCCATCTGCCAGATCATCGATACGGCCCTGGACCTTGAGAAGGCCCTTGGCCAGGTGCTGCGCATCCTTTCGGAAAGCCTGTCCATGAAGCGCGCCACCATCACCCTCATGGACCCGGAAAGCGAACGCTTGGTCATCGCGGCGTCCCACGGCCTCTCGGCCGAAGAGCGGCAACGCGGCGTGTACGAACTGGACGAAGGCGTCACTGGGCTCATCTTCCAGAGCGGCAGGCCTTACGTGGCGCCGGACATCCGCCGCGAACCGCTGTTTTTGGACAAGACCGGCTCGCGCCATTTGGAGCGCGGCCGCGTGTCCTTCATCGGCGTGCCCATCGCCTCCCACGGGCGCTGCCTGGGCGTGCTGCATGTGGACCGCCTGTTCGGCGACGAGGTGGCCTTCGAGGAAGACCTGTCCTTCCTTACGGTCGTGGCCACGCTCATGGGCCAGTTCCTGTCCCTGAACGAGAAGGTCAAGGCGCGGGAGCAGGCCCTAGTGCGCGAGAACCTCACCCTGCGCTCGCAGCTCACGCGCGAACAGCGCGGGCCGTACATCGTGGGCAAAAGCTTGGCCATGCAGGACGTGGAGCACCAGGTCTGCAAGGTGGCCCCCACAAAGGCCACGGTGCTGCTCCTGGGCGAATCCGGCACGGGCAAGACCCTCATCGCGCGGGTCATCCACGAACTCTCCGGCCGCAAGGGCGGGCCCTTCGTGAAGGTCAACTGCGCCAGCATTCCGGAAAACCTGCTGGAGAGCGAGCTCTTCGGCTACGAGCGCGGGGCCTTCACCGGGGCCGTGGGCGCCAAGCCAGGCCGCTTCGAGGACGCCCACGACGGCACCATCTTCCTGGACGAGATCGGCGAGTTGCCCCTGGGCATACAGGCCAAGCTGCTGCGCGTGCTGCAGGACAAGGAGTTCGAGCGGCTGGGCTCCAACACCACGCGCAGGGTGGACGTGCGCGTGGTGGCCGCCACCAACCGCGACCTGGGCGAACTGGCCGAGCGCGGGGCCTTCCGTCCGGACCTGTTCTACCGCCTGTCCGTGTTCCCCATCCAGGTGCCCCCCCTGCGCCAGCGCAAGGAGGACATCCCCGTGCTCCTCAACCACTTCATCGACAAGGTGGCCCGCGAGTACGGCCGCACGGTGCGCTTCAGCCCGCGCGCCCTCTCGGACCTGACCCAGTACGACTGGCCGGGCAACGTGCGCGAGATGGAAAACCTCATGGAGCGGCTGGTGATCATGAGCGACGGCGAACGCGTGGACGCGGCCTTTCTCAAGCCCTATCTGGCGCAGGGGCTGAACGGGCAGACCCCCGCCGGGCTGGAGCGCTCTCCGGCAGTCGGGCGCACCTCCGGCCTGGGCTCGCTCAAGGCGCTGGAGAAAAGCGAAGTGCTGGCGGCCCTCAGGCGCAACGGCTGGGTGCAGTACAAGGCGGCGGAGGATCTGGGCATCACGCCCCGGCAAATCGGCTACCGCATCAAGAAGTACGGGCTCAGCCAAGTCGTGGGGCGGGAAGAGGGCGCGGCCCGCCGCATGGAGCGGCTTTAGGCCCAGCGGCCCTGCCCTCTGGGCGCTACTGCTCCCGCTGCGCGCCGATGGTCTCCTGGGCGCGGTCAACGTCCAGCGGGCGAGAAAAATAGAACCCCTGCACGCATTCGCAGCCGAGGGCCCGCAGCATGGCGGCCTGGCCGCTCTCCTCCACGCCCTCGGCCACCACGTCCAGCCCCAGGCTGTGCGCCAGGGCCACAATGGCGCGCACGATCTCCTGGTTCTCCGGGTCCAGGCCAAGGCGGCCCACGAAACTGCGGTCCACCTTGAGGGTATCCACCGGGAAGCGCTGCAGATAGGAAAGGGACGAATAGCCCGTGCCGAAGTCGTCGATGCTGATCTGCACGCCCAGGGCTTTCAGGCGCTTGAGCATCACCAGCGCGCTCTCGGCGTTGACCATGATGGTGGACTCGGTGATCTCAAGCTTCAGACGGTCCGCGGGCAGGCGCGTGCGGCGCAGAATCTCCGACACCTGCTCCACAAGCGTATGCTGGCAGAACTGCTTGTTGGAAAGGTTCACGGCCACGAAGAGCTTGCGCGCCGCGGGGTCGCGCTCGCGCCATTCGGCCAGGTCCGCGCAGGCGCGGGTAAGCACCACCCGGCCCAGGTCCAGAATGATGCCGGTCTCCTCGGCCAGGGCGATGAACGATCCAGGCCCCACCATGCCGCGCTCCGGGTGGGCCCAGCGCACCAGCGCCTCGAAGCCCACCAGCCGCGTGCTGGAGAGGTCCCAGATGGGTTGGTAGTGCACCACGAATTGCCCCTGCTCCAGAGCCCGGCGCAGTTCCTGCTCCAAGGTCAGGCGCTCCACCGCGTGCAGCAGCATCCTGGGGGTGAAGACCTTGAAGCGGCCGCGCCCGCTCTGCTTCACCGCGTGCAGGGCTATGGCCGCGCTCTGCAACAGGTCTTCCGCGCGTTCGAAGGTGTTGGGCGAAAGCACGATGCCGAAGCTGGCCGAGGTCTGCACCTCGTGCCCGGCCACGGGCACCGGGGCCATGATGACGCCGCGCAGGCGCTTGACGATGCGGATGGCCTCGCCCGGAGTGGCCAGTTCCTCAAGCAGCAGGATGAACTCGTTGCCGCCGAAGCGGGCCACGGTGTCCAGGCCGCGCAGGGTGCCCACGATGCGCCGGGCCACGGCCTCCAGCACCTGGTCGCCCACGCTGTGGCCCAGGCTGTCGTTGATGACCTTGAAGCGGTCCAGGTCCATGATGACCACGGCATAAAACACGTCGTCGCGGCGCTTGCAGCGCGTCAACGCCTGCTGGATGCGGTCCAGGGCCAGGGTGCGGTTGGCCAGCCCGGTCAGGGGATCGTACATGGCCTGGTGGCGGAGCTTGGCCTCGAACTCCACGCGCTCGGCCTCGCGGGTGTCCAGAGCCAGCGCCATGTTGTCGAAGGATTCCGCCAGCTTTCCCAGTTCGCCCTGGTCGTGCCCCAGGCCGGAGCGCGCCGTCAGGTCGCCATGGCCCAGGCGCTCCGCCGCGGCGGTCAGCCGGTCCAGCCTGCGCATGATGAACAAATTGCCCAGCATGACGGCCAGGGCGGCGGCCAGCATGGTGGCCCCCACCATGAGCGCCACGTTGCGCGCCTTGACCCGGCGCACCCCGGCCAGGGCCTTGGCCTCGGGAATGCCCACCCGCAGCAGCAGAAAGCTCGGGTCGTCCTTGTGGATCCGCAGCCGCTTCACGGCGTACAGGCGCTTCACGCCGTCCGCGCCCTGGGCCACGGTCATGCCCTCCTCGCCCAGGTTCAGCAGCCCCAGCCACATGTCCTTGTGCTCCTCGCGGCCAAGCCAGCGCCGGGAGTCCGGATGGCGGAACAGGCGCACTCCGCGCGCATCGGAAAGCGCCATGGCCGAGCCTTCGGGCAGGGAGGCGGAATTGAAGCTCTGGGCCAGGGCGCCCAGATCGTAGCTGGCGGCCAGCACGCCCACCAGGGAGCCGTTGGTCCCGAACACGGGCAGGGCGAAATGGATCACCGACCGGTCCGAGGCGAGGCCGATCTCGTATTCGCCCACGGAAAAGCCCCCCGTGCGCAGCGCGTCCTTGAAATACTTGCGCCCGGAAACATCCACCACGCCCTGGTGCGGGAAGGACAAGGCAAGCACGTGGCCGTTCGGGGCGATGAGGGCGAGGTTGGCGTAGGCGGGGTTCTGCCGGTTCAACTGGACCAGCAAGGCGCGCGCGCCTGCGGCGTCCATCTGGCGGATGGTGGGCGCCTGGGCCAGGGTGGCCAAGAGCACGCGGGCGTATTCCTCCACCTGCTCCAGATCCTGGGCCATGCTTGAGGCCAGGTGCATGGTGGCCTGATTGGCCTTGTCCACGGCCTCGCGCTCCAGCTCCTGGCCGCTCCACCATACCAGGGCCAAAGCCGGAATGGCCGCAGCCAGCACCAAAAGCAGCAGGTGCGTGCGGATGGACCAGGAGAAAAACGACCTCATGCGCCCCCTTGCCGCTGCGAATCACTCCGCGCGGCACGCAACCATCCTGAAACTTTGATTGGGAAGGCTCTGCCTAATGCAGATACAGGCGCAAGTCCAGCCGATTTGCCCCACAAGAGATGCCGGCGCACCAATATACGTAGCAAAGACGCGGCTCCCCCCTGCCGTTCCCGCTGGCCGCAAAGGGAAAATGCGGCGCATTGCCAAAGCCTTGTGCCTGTGGCATAGGGCCGCGGAGAGGCACTTCCCCCCCGCCTCCGCCAGAAACCAACCCACCCAGCGAGAACACATGAAACTGTCAGCAAAGGCGCGCTACGCAGTACGCATCCTCATCGACCTGGCCCGGCACGACGCAGGCGGTCCGGTGCGCACGGCCGACATCTCCACCCGGACCGGCGTCACCGTGCGCTTCATCGAGCAGATCCTGAAGCCGCTCAAGCGCGATGGTTTGGTGCACAGCACGCGCGGCGCGGCCGGCGGCTACACCCTGGCCCGTCTGCCCCAAGACGTCAGCCTGGCAAGCGTCATCCGCACCATTGAAGGAACCTTGAGCCTGACGCGCTGCTGCGAAAATCCGTCCCTGTGCCCCCGCCTGGACGACTGCCCCACGCACCATGCCTGGTTGCGCGTCACCAAGGCCATGGAGGCGGAGTTGGAGCGCATCACCCTGCGCGAGCTGATGGGAGGACAGGAGCGGCCCGAGGGCTGCGCCCTGTAGCCGACGCCGCAAAAACACCGCCGGGGACGAACGCCGCGGCGCGGCGGCTACAATTCGATGGGACGGCGGGGCGGAGGCGCCTCGCCCGAGAGATAGCCCTGGGCCGTGCCGAAGAGGCGCTCGCTGGCGGCCTCTGCGCAGCGCCTGGCGTCGCGTCCGGTGGGATTAAGCTCCAAAGCGGCCTGGGCGCTTGCAAGCGCTTCCTTCCAGGACTTGCGCTTGAGGGCGGACTGGGCCAGGCGCACCAAGAGGCCCTCGTCCGGACCAAAACGCCTCAGGGACGCCTTGATCACCTCTTCGGCCTTGGCTCCCTCGCCCAGGGCCTCCAGGCATTGGGCGAGCAAGGTGTACGCGCGGGGGTCGGTGGGCGCGATCTCGATGCTCTTCTGAAAATATTCCGTGGCCTCCAAGGCCAGCCCCGCAAGCATGAGCCGGTTGCCCAGGTCCACCAGCAGTCCCGGCTCGTCGCCGAAGGAGTCCATGGCGCGGCGGAAAAACTTGCGCGCCTCAAGGGGCTGCTTGTTGTCCAGCTCGGCCTGCCCCCCCAGCACCAGTTCGTCCAGCTCGACCAGACGCTTGCGCCGCTCCTCCAACTGGGCTTTGCCAAGCAGGGCCTCCAGGGCGTCGGCCATGCGGGTAAGCCCGGCGGCAAGCTCCCGCTCCTGGCCTTTCTTGTAGCTCAGTCCTCCGGGCAGGGCGCGCTTCACCACATCGTGCTCGCAAAGCAGACGCACGGCTTCCTCCATGAGGATGCTGATCTCGATGCGCTCGCGGCCAAAGATCTGCGATCCGGCGAGCATGTTCAACGCCTGGCTGAGGGCGCGCAGGCTGCGCAGCACATCCTTGCGCTGCAGGTAGAACTTGGAGCGGGCGATGTGCTCGCGGACATTCTTCGGGCTGGCGTCCATGCGGAACTCCCTCTGCGAAGCCGGGTCCATGCGGCCCGGGCAGGCCCGCCCGGCCGGGCGCAAGGCATACGCATAGCCCAGCTTCCGGGCATGATCAAGCGTTTCGGGAGTCTGGGCGCCGCCTGCGCCCCCTTGCACCCCGGAGCGCGCGCTGCTACGTATCGCAACGGGCACACCCCCGTCCCGACAAGGAGGCCGCATGAAAATCCTCAACATTGAGGGCCGCTACTTTGTGGAAGCCTTCCGAAGCCTCGGGCACGAGGTGCTCACCCTGGGACAGGGGCCGGGCTTCGACGTTCCGCTGGACGAAATGCTCTCCACCCGCGCCCTGTGGGATCTGCTCGCCTCCAAAAACTTCCGCCCGGACCTGGCGCTGTGGTGCGACCACTGCACCCCCCCGGTGGTCCTTGGGCTGGAGACTCTGCCCTGCCTCACCGTGGGCTTTTCCATCGACCAGTACTGCAACCCCTGGCACGTGCCCTTGAGCGCCGGGTTCGACATCCTGCTGGCCGCGCAAAAGGACTATGCGCCCCTGTTCCAGGACGCGCGCCTGCCGCGCCGGGCCGAGTGGTTCCCCCTGTTCTGCGATGCGGACCGCGACCGCGATCCCGGCCTGGAACGCGACATCCCGGTGTGCTTCGTGGGCACGCAGGACCCGCCGCTCAACCCCATGCGCAAGCCCTTCCTGGACGCCTTCCGGCGCGGCGCGCCGCTGCTCGCCCGCACGGGCGATTTCCGCCCGCTGTTCGGCCGCAGCCGCCTGGTGCTGAACCAGTGCGCCGTGGGCGAGCTGAACTTCCGCATCTTCGAGGCCATGGCCTGCGGCGCGGCCCTGCTGACCGAGGACTGCGAAAACGGCCTGCGCGACCTGTTCACCCCGGGCGAGGAGCTCCTCATCTACCGCCGGGGCGACGCCGCCCACGCGGCGGCCACGGCGCGCACGGCGCTGGAGCGGCCGGACCTGGCCCAACTGGCCCGGCGCGGGCGCGACGCCGTGCACGCCCGGCACTCCAGCCTGGTGCGCGCCAAGCGCATCCTCTCCCTGTCCGAAGCCGCCCTGCGCCGGGGCCAGCCGCGCTGGCGGCGCGAAAACGCGAGCCTGGTGCGCGAGGAGACGGCCCGCGCCTACGCCATGTTGGCCACGGACGCCACGCTGCGCCTGCCGGATTCCCTGCGCACGCACTTCGCGGGGCTGGCCCTGCGCATGGAGGCCACAGCGCACGCCGCTTCGGACGAGCCTTGCCCCACCGGGGCTCTTGGGGCATGATGCGGACTTGGCGCCAACACCCGGCGGCGACCTGAACCCTTGACCACGGAGCTGCCCATGGCCCTGCACCCTCTGGCGGGAAAGCCCGCCCCCCAGGAGATACTGGCCGACATTCCCCGTCTGCTGGCGGACTATGCGGCCGTGCGCCCGGACCCGGACAATCCGGCGCACCGCGTGAGCTTCGGCACCTCCGGGCATCGCGGCGTCAGCTCCGACGGCAGCTTCAACGAGGACCACATCCTGGCCATCAGCCAGGCCATCTGCGAGCACCGCGCCGCGGCGGGCGTTCGCGGCCCGCTGTTCATAGGCATGGACACCCACGCCCTGTCGCGCCCGGCCCTGGAAACGGCGCTGGAGGTCTTCGCGGCCAACGGCGTCACGGCGATGGTCCAGGAGGGGCTGGGCTACACGCCCACGCCGGTCATCTCCCACGCCATCCTCACGCACAACCGCCAGGCCAAGGGAGCGGACAGGGCCGACGGCGTGGTGGTCACCCCCTCGCACAACCCCCCTTCCGACGGCGGCTTCAAGTACAACCCGCCCGAGGGCGGCCCGGCCGACACCGCCACCACCAAGGCCATAGAGGACCGCGCCAACGAGATTCTGCGACAGAAGCTCGCCCCGGTGCGGCGCATGGGCTTCGCACGCGCCTTGAGCGCCGACACCACGCACCATTACGACTACGTGCGCCCCTATGTGGACGACCTGGGCGACATCCTGGACATGGAGGCCATCGCCGCAGCCGGACTCAAAATCGGGGCCGACCCGCTTGGCGGCTCGGGCATCGGCTTCCTCGCGCCCATCGCCGAGCGCTGGGGCCTCAACCTCACCGTGGTCAACACCGTGGTGGACCCGACCTTTTCCTTCATGACCGTGGACAAGGACGGCAAGATCCGCATGGACTGCTCCTCGCCCTACGCCATGCGCCCGCTCATCGCCCACAAGGACGGCTTCGACGTGGCTTTCGGCAACGACCCGGACTTCGACCGCCACGGCATCGTCACCCGCAGCCACGGGCTCATGAACCCCAACCACTACCTCGCCGTGGCCGTGGACTATCTGTTCCGCAACCGGCCCGGCTGGCGGGCCGACGCCGCCGTGGGCAAGACCGTGGTCACCAGTTCCATGATCGACCGCGTGGCCGCGAGCCTGGGACGCAAACTCTCGGAAGTGCCCGTGGGCTTCAAATGGTTCGTGGAGGGCCTCATCGACGGCTCCTACGGCTTCGGCGGCGAGGAAAGCGCCGGGGCCAGCTTCCTGCGCAAGGACGGCAGCGTGTGGACCACGGACAAGGACGGCATCATCATGGGCCTGCTCGCCGCGGAGATCACCGCCCGCACCGGCCGCGACCCGGCAGAAGTCTACGCCGAACTCACGGCGCGCCACGGCGACCCGCTGTACGAGCGCCTGGACGCCCCGGCCACGCCCGCGCAGAAGGCCGCCTTCAAGCGCCTCACCCCGAACATGGTCGCGGCCGACACCCTGGCCGGAGAGCCCATCACCGCGCGGCTCACCCACGCGCCCGGCAACGGGGCCGACATCGGCGGCCTCAAGGTGGTGGCCCGGAACGCCTGGTTCGCCGCGCGCCCCTCGGGCACGGAGAACATCTACAAGATCTACGCCGAAAGCTTTCTGGGCCGCGAGCACCTGGAGCGCGTCAAGGCCGAGGCCCAGGCCATGGTCGACACAGCCTTTCGCGCGGCCGGGGCCTAGCGGAGCCTGACCGTGGGCATCGCACCCGACACCACGCGCGCCAGGAAGAGGCCACGGCCATGAACGCCGCGCTGCACGACGCGGCCGCGGCCCTGCGCCGCCTGGCGGGCAATGGCCAGCAGGACGCCGCGCGCGTCCTGACGGACCTTTGCGGACAGGCGCGCCAAGCCATGGAAGCGGCCCTCGATTCGCCCCTGACAGGGGCCGATGCGGCCGCGGCCGGGGAATGCGCGTTCCTGCTCTCCGCCCGCCTGCGCGGCCAACGCGATCCCGCCCTGGCCAACCGGCTTTTCCAGACCATCGCCGCCATGGGCCGAGTGGGACGGATGCAGGCGGTGCAGCACGTCCAGGCCCGCACGCTGCCTTTGTCGCAGGTTTCCGCGCTGCTGCAAACCCTGCCCGGGCGTGACTTTCTGGCCCTTTTGAACGACCTGCTCTTGCAGTGCCCGGCCGAGGACCGGCAGCTGGCCGCCTGGCTGCGCGGCATTTTGCCTGGCCCCGGCAAGATCGACGCGCAGGAGGCGATGCTCTTCCTCAAGGCCCTGGCGCCCTCTCTGGGCGGCGAAGGCCTGCCCCTGGCCCGGCCCCTGCGCGAGGCCCTGCTGGGGGCCGGAATTGCCGAAAGCTTGTCCCAGGCCCTTGCCGGGAATCCCGGCCCGGCCGCTGAGGAAACCCTGCTCCTTGCCGCCGAGGCCCTGGCCTCCCCGTCCGCGCAGGCCGAGGCTCTGGCCCACGCCCTGCGGGCCGCCGGGACGGAAGGCCCCAACCGTCTGCCCTCCCTGCTCGCCGCTCCGCCCGATCTGGAGCCGCGCGACGAGGCCCTGTTCATGGAGATGCGCCGCATGGCCCTGCGCCCAGACGCCCCGGCCCAGCTGCTGGGCGCGGCGCAGACCGAGCCGGAGATGCTGGGGCTGGTGCTTGCGGACCTGCTGGCCGGGGGAGGCCCCAAGGCGGCGTCCGCCCTGCGCGTGCTGCCGCTTTTGCCGCGCCTGGGCCTGGCCTCGGCCCTGGGCGCCCTTGCGCCGGAGGCCCAGGCGCACCTGCGCGCGCGCCTGCTGGCCGTGCTGGCCCTGCTGGAGCCGGACCTGTTGCGCCGGGCGGCCAAGGCCTTCGGAACCAAGGCAGGCCTCTCCGGCCAGGCGACCCAGGCCGTGGTGGGGCTGCTGCGGAACGGAATCAGCGCGGGCGCCTCTGCGTTCTTCAACGCCCAGAACTGGGACATGGCCCCGCCGGAGCCGCGCAAACCCGCCACGCGCCGCACCCCCCTGGCCGAGGCGCTCAAGCACTCCCCGGCAATCCTCAAAGACCAGGCCCTTTCGCATTCGCCCCTGGCGGGCGCGGCCCTGGACACGCTGACCATGACCGGCTGCGATCTCGTCCACTGCCGCTTCAGCGGGGTCAGCTTCCGCAACGTGCGCCTGAGCTCCTGTTCCCTGGTCGGGTGCGTGTTCGAGGACTGCTCCTTCCAGTCCTGCACCTTCGCCGCCACGGATCTGTGCGGCTGCGCCATATCTTCCTGCCGCCTGGACGGCTGTTCCCTGGAAGGCTGCGACCTGTCCCGCGCCGGAGTGGAAAACAGCGCCTTCACCGGCTGCGACCTTTCCGATTGCAGCCTGGCCGGAGCGCACCTGCGCAAGACCCGGCTGGAGTCCGCAAGCCTGCGCGGCTGCGTGCTCTCCGGGGCGCGGTTCACCGAATGCGCGCTGTCCCGCCTGACGCTGCAACGCTGCGACTTGTGCGGCGCGCTTCTGGAACGCTGCGCGTGCAGGGGGCTGGAGCTCGACGCCACCGCCCTGGCCCATGCGCGCGTGGCGGGGAGCGAATGCACGCAGATGCGGCTGTGGCGCTCGCCGTCGCAGGGGCTGGCCGTGCAGGGCGGGCACTCGGACTCCCACCGTCTTGTCCAGGCCTGCTTCGCCACGCGGGCCATGCGCCTGGATGCGGCGGGCGCGCACGACGCCGCGCACGACCCGGAGCTGCTGCACGGTCCAGGCGCAGCCTTCGCCACAGCCTGCGTGGAGGCCTTCCTGCGGGTGGACGAGGCCCGGCGCACGCTCTGCGCCATGCGCGGGCAGGACCACCGGCGGCACGAGCTCGCCCTGGAACGCCTGGACGAAGAACAGGGGCGCGTCCTCGCCCTGCTGCCCGTGCTGCTGGCCAGCCCCGTGTTCGAGCAGGCCCGCGGCCTTGAAGGCGTCCCGGCCTGCGGCGTGGCCGGACGGCCGCGCCTGGGCCTGCCGCGCAGGGAGGAACGCGCCCTGCTGGAGCGTCTGTTCCCAGGTCTCACGCTCCCGGCCTCGGCCAAGGACCTCCGCGAGCCCGTGCTGCTGCTGGAGGCCGTGTACGCCATCGGCTCCCTGGGCTCCGTGGCGCAGCGCGAGCATTCCGACGTGGACTGCTGGGTCTGCGTGCGTCCGGGTCCGGCCTGTCCGAAAGGCGGCTTCGAGGCCGCGCGCGAAGGCCTGGCCCGCAAGCTCTCGGCCCTGGAGGCCTGGCTGTGGGAACAGTTCGCCCTGGAGACGCACTTCTTCCCCATGACCATGCAGGCCGTGCGCCAAAACGACTTCGGCATGAGCGACAAGGAAAGCAGCGGCTCGGCCCAGGCCGCGCTGCTCAAGGAGGAGTTCTACCGCACAGCCCTCAAGCTGACCGGGCGCGACCTCTTGTGGTGGGCCGCGCCGCCGGAGGCCACCCAGGAGGAGGCCCAGGCCCTGCTGGAGGAAATCGCCCTGCTGGCCCCGCGCACCGCGGCCGAGCTGGTGGACCTGGGCCAGCCGCGCCCCATCCCCCCGCAGGAATACTTCGGGGCCTGCCTGTGGCAGATCGTCAAGGCCCTGCACAGCCCGTACAAGTCCGTAATGAAGCTGGGGCTGCTGGAAAAATACGCGGGCCAGGGCGAAAGCACCCGGCTTTTGTGCGACCGCATCAAGGAAGCGGTGCTGCGCGGCCGCAGGCTCGCGGAAGACGTGGATCCCTACCTCTCGCTGTTCACCAGCATCCGCAAGCACTACCGACAGCAGGGGGCGGAGGCCAGCCTCGCGCTCATCGGCGAATGCCTGCGCCTGAAGGCCGATGTGGCCCAGGACGACCTGCCCGCCGAGTTCCACACCCCGGCCCTGCCGCAAGGCGACGGCCAAGGGGGCGGCGCCTTTGGCGCGGCCCTGCGCCTGGGCGTGCTGGTGAACCAGTTCATGATCTCCGCCTACCGGCGCATCCAGGAAGGCCTGCGCGCGCACAAGGAGTCGGCGCAGATAAGCCCGCAGGACCTGACCCGCCTGGGCAGGCGCATCGCTGCGAACTTCGCCCAGCACCCGCATAAGCTTGGCCTGGTGCCCTTCCTCTCCGACGACATCGCCTTCACCGAGCTGTTCTTCTATGCCGAAAAAGCCCCGGGCAAGCGCACGGTGTGGGGGGTCAAGGGCAAGGACAAGAACGCGGGCAAGGCCCCGGTGGAGGCCCTGCCCCCCATCCGGCGCGACACCGACGTGGTGCGGCTCATCGCCTGGATCCTGTTCAACGGGCTCTACGATCCCCGGCAAGCCGTCCACGCGGAGCGCAGTCTCGCACCCATCGCCCTGCTGGACCTGCAAGGCCTGCTGGCCGATCTGCTGGCCTTTTTCCCGCCCAGGACCACCCTGGAGCCGGAACTGGACGAATACCTGAAGCGCGAACGGGTCTGCCAGGCGTACATCATCGCCAATCTCCCCGTTCCCACGGACAAGACCAAGATACTGAGCGTCTCCGTGTTGTACGCCACCAACTGGGGCGAAGTGTTCTGCCAAAGCTTCGACAATCCGCCGCTGACGCTGCAGAAAAGCCCTCTGGCCTTCCTGCGCGAAAGTCTGGCCAAACCCGTGGACGCGGAAACGGAACTCCGGTCCTTCCTGCCGAAAAAATCCGCAGCGCCAAAAATCCGCGTGGTTTAAGCCGCTGGACTGTGGACAAGAGGCCCGGCTCCGGGTACGGGGGGTGCCGCGCGCGACGCGCGCCGCAAGACACAAGCCCTTCAGGAGAAGACCACATGAAGAACGCATACAGGAAAAAGCTCGACAGGGCGGCCACCCTCATCCGCGAAGTCTTCACCGACCTTGAGAGCGACGAGTCCGCGGACTTCGACGCCTACGGCTCGCGCCTGGACGATCTGGCCGGTGAACTCGAAGACCTCCTGCTTGAGGACGAGGACAAGGCCGAAGACGACATGCGCGGCGGAGACGACGACGAGTAGACGCGCGGAGACGGTCCTGCGGGGCCTGGTCCCCCCTGGACCGCGCCCCGTTTTTCCGGGGCCGCCCTGCCTTCCTGCGCCGCCATGCACACGCGTTTTCCGCTCGCGCCCCTTGCGGCCCGTGACCGACACGGCCCGCTCCCTTGGGAAAGCGCACGGCGGTCCAGACGCTTCTTGATACACAAACGGATCACGCACGCCTGAACAGGGCTGGCAGCGGACAAGGGACCGGGCCGCAACGGCCAGGCGGCCGCGCCTGGCCGCGGGGTCGGCTCAGCCCCGGCGGCGGACGGCGGACGGCTTGGGAATAACCGCCGTGGCGAGCCAGTCCAGCACCAGGACTGCCGGGGCCGTGGGCAGCGACAGGGATTCCTGGGCCTTGGCCAACGCCAGGTCCAGCCTGCGCAGGCCCGCCGGGCCAAGGGCGGCCAGTCGGCTGGCGCGTTCCCCCTGGGCGGTGCGCCCGGAAAGCGCCAGCACCAGTTCGCGCGAAAGCCCGCCCACAATGCGCTGGGCCAGGTCGCGGTCAGCCGCGCCCTTGCCCCCCGTGCGCTCGAACCAGCCCTGCCCCGTGTCCCAAAACCGCATGAGCGCGGCGATCCACTCGGCGGCCTCGGCGTCCGGGGCCTGGGCCTCGGGCCAGGGGAGCGTGAGCACGAAGCTGCGCGACACCAGGGTCTGCAGCAGCCGCTCCCGCTGCGGGGTGAGCAGCACGAACAGATTGCCCGGCCGGGGCTCCTCCAGGGTCTTCAGCAGCAGGTTGGCCACGGCGGGGTGCAGGTCGTGGGCCTCGGGGAAGATGGTGACGCGACTGCCCGCGCCGCCGGGCGGCTGGCCCCACACGGGCAGCAGGCGGCGCATGGCCTCCGGCCCGGAGAGGTTCTCCTTCTTGGCGTCCTCGAAAAAGGCCTTGTCCACCACGATGAGGTCGCGGAAGGCGCGCTCGCGTATCTGCACGCAGGCGGAACACCGACCGCAGGGGCGCTCCGGCTCCTGGCCGGTGCAGTTGAGCAGCCCGGCCCAGGCCAGGGCAGCGGCCTCGCGGTCGGCGGCGCAGCCGCCCTCGGCCACCAGACTTTGGGGCGGCCGGGCGGAGAGGGTGCGCAAACGGCGCAACACCACGGCGTCCACCCGCCCCGGCCTTGCGGCCGGGGCCTGGGCGCCGGGTGCGGACTGGACGGGCATGGGTCTAGCCGCGCGCGAAGGTCTGCTCCCGGTCCGGACCCACGGAGATGAGGCCGATGGGTACGCCGGAGAGCTCCTCCATGCGCTTGAGGTAGTTGCGGGCGTTTTCCGGCAGGGCGGAGAAGCTGGTGGCCGTGGTGATGTCCTCGCCCCAGCCGGGCAGGGTCTCGTACACCGGAGTGACGAAGGCCATGGCGTTCTGCTCCTGCGGGGGATAGTCCACGCGCTGGCCCCTGTATTCGTAGGCCACGCAGATTTTCAGCTCCGGCAGGCCGGAAAGCACGTCCAGCTTGGTCACGGCAAGCTCCGTGGGGCCGTTCAGGCGCGCGCTTTCGCGCAGCACCACCATGTCCAGCCAGCCGCAGCGGCGCTTGCGGCCCGTGGTCGCCCCGAACTCGCCGCCCTTATCCTGCAGATACTCGCCGGTGGCGTCAAAAAGCTCCGTGGGGAATGGACCGCCGCCCACGCGCGTGGTATAGGCCTTCACTATGGCGATGATGCGCTCGAGCATTCTGGGCGAACAGCCCGAACCCGAAGCCGCGTTGCCCGAAACCGTGGTGGACGAGGTGACGAAGGGGTACGTGCCATGGTCGATGTCCAGATGCGTGCCCTGCGCACCCTCGAAAAGCACGGATCCGCCGCCAGCCACGGCCTTTTGGATGTCTGTGGACACGTCTGCGAGGTAGGGGACCACGCGTTCGGCCACGGGCGCAAGCTCCTGGAACACGGCCTCGGGATCCATGGGCTCCGCGCCGTACAGATGCTTGAAGAGCACGTTCTTTTCCTCAAGGGCGCTGGCGATCTTGACCTTGAGCAGCTCCGGGTCGGCCAGGTCGGCCGCGCGGATGCCGCAGCGGTGCATCTTGTCCTCGTAGCAGGGGCCGATGCCCCGGCCGGTGGTGCCGATCTTGGCCCCGCCGGACAGAAGGCCCTCGCGGGCCACGTCGAGCGCGCGGTGGTAGGGCATGATGACGTGGGTCTTCTTGCTTATTTTGAGGCGCGCGGGGCTTACGTCCACGCCTTTGGCGGCCAGGGTGTCGGTCTCGCGCAGGAACACCTCGGGGTCGAGCACCACGCCGTTGCCGATGAGGCAGACCTTGCCGGGGTGCAGAATGCCAGAGGGAATGAGGTGCAGGATGCACTTCTCCCCGGCGACGACAAGGGTGTGCCCGGCGTTGTTGCCGCCCTGAAAACGAACAATGGCCGAGGCTTCCCGGGCCAGCATGTCGACGATTTTGCCCTTGCCCTCATCGCCCCACTGGGACCCGAAGACCACGATATTTGACATGGACGCTCCTTATGACTACTTGCCCGTCCACACGGACGCCGTTTTTGCGGCAGACGGCACAATTGCGTAAAAGAGGAATCCACACATGTCAACAACCCTCCCGGACAAGACGCCCCGAGCGGCGCTGACCAGCAGGCGCGAACGCCTGGTGCTGGGCCTGCTCACCGCCGCCCTGGCCGGGCTTGTGGTCCAGCACACATTGACCCTGCCCATGCCCGGAACCCTGGTGGTGGCCGCCCCACGGCAAACGCGCGTCACCGCCGACGCCTCCATGAGCTTCGAGAAGACCCTGCTGGAGCGTTTCGCCCGCGAGCAGGGCGTGGAGCTCACCCTCGTGCTCACCGACACGCCGGAACAGGCCCTGGAGATGGTCGAGGACGGGCGCGCCCAACTGGGCCTGGCCCTGGGGGTGGCCCCGCACGAGCTTTCCGCCCACGAGGCCAAGGCCGCCCGGCGCAAGCTCAAAATTGCCTACGGCCCGGAGTACGACCGGCAACCCATTTATGCCGTGGACTGGGCCGAGGGCTACGCCCCGCCGGAGGACGCCTCCGGCGCGCTGGACGAACTGTTGCGCGTGGCCCAGGCGTTCTCCTCAAGCCCCCGCCAGGCCCCGGCCCTGCCGCTGGACGCCCTGCACCTGCTTTTGCCCTTTGTCTCCGAGGTGCGCGACGCCGCGCCCACCCGGCGCGAGGCCTCCTACCGCTTCGTGTGGCGCACGGACGTGCCCCGCCTGGACGCGGCCATGCGCGCCTTCTGGAACGAAGTCGAAACCGACGGCAGCCTGGCCGCCCTGCAGGAGCGGACCATGGGCTTTTTGCCAGCGGACCCGGACCCCTTTGAGATGGAGATGCTGCGCCGCACCTTGGCCTTCTCCGTGCCGGAGCACAGGAAAATCATCGAGCGCGCGGCGCGCAAGTGGCGGCTCGACCCCTGCCTGCTGACCGCCGTCATCCACCAGGAATCGCGCTTCGACCCCGCCGCCGTGAGCGCAACCGGCGTGCGCGGCCTGATGCAGATGACCACCGCCACCCTTGAGGAACTGGGCGTGCAGGATCCGGAGAACCCCACCGAGACCATTCTGGCCGGCGCCCGCTATCTGAACGCCCTGCGCGCGCAGTTCGTGGACATGGGCTACGGGCCGAACGACGCCATGCTGCTGGCCCTGGCCTCCTTCAATGTGGGCCTGGGCCATGTGCAGGACGCCATCGACCTGATGCGCGAGGACGAGAACGACCTGCCCTCCTGGCTTGGCGTCCGCGCGGCCCTGCCGCTGCTGGCCCGCGCGGATGTGGCCAGCGCCACGCGCCACGGCGCCTGCCGCGGGGCGGAGGCCGTGGATTTCGTGGACAAGGTGCGCTACTTCACCTTCGCAATCAGAGGGCTAGTCCTGGCTTCTGCGCAGGGGAATGAGCTTCCCGGCCTTCGGCTTGCCCTGGCGGACTGAGCCCTTGCCCTCGGGTGCCGGGGCCTTTGCGGACCCGTTGCGGGAGGACTCGCGCTGCTGCCCGCGCGGGGCGGGCTGGGGCGCGGTGAGGTCGAGCATCCCCAGCCCCGGAACATCGGCCCCGGGCTGGCGCGATGCGGCCAGATTGTAGTTGAACAGCTGGTTCTTCATGCGCACGGCCTGAATGAGCCCGAACACAAGGGCAGCCTCCTCCCATCTGCGCGTGGGCTCGAACTGACGCACGCTTTCCGCGTAGCGCTCCCACAGGTCCATGAGCGAGGCCTCGTCAAAGGCCACCAGCTGGCGCGCCAGCTTGGCCAAGGCGTTTTCCAGGTACGATTCGGGCATGGGTGCAAAACCTCCAGAGCGCGCCGGAAAACGGCGCATGTGGGCACCGCTACCAGAATCCGGCCCGGCCGCCAATTCAAATTTGCCCGCCGGGTCCGGCTGTGCTAGGAGTCGGCCACGCCGCGCGCGAGAACGCCATATACGGAACACAAGGGGATCAGGCCATGAGCGACCTCAAAAAGATGTACACCACCCTGCTGCACGACAGCTTTCCCGAGGACCTGCGCATCACCCTGGGCAACCAGGAGCTGGTCTACAAAAAGCGCACCTGGAACATCGGGGGCGAGGTGCGCGGCCTGCGCTACGGCGAAAACCCCGACCAGCCCGCCGCCCTGTACGAGCAGGTGGGCGGCGAGCTGATCCTGGAAGGCGTGGCCTTCCGCGGCCCCGGACAGGGACTGGTGTCCGCCCTCACCGAGGAGCACATGCTGCAGGCGGGCAAGCACCCGGGCAAGACCAACCTCACCGATGTGGACAACGCCCTGAACATTTTGCAGTACCTTTCGGCCAAGCCCTGCGCGGTGATCCTGAAGCACAACAACCCCTGCGGCGCGGCCTGGACCGACGACGGCATCGCCGAGGCCGTGTCCCGCGCCTTCTGGGCCGACCGCATCGCCGCCTTCGGCGGGGCCATCGTGGTCAACCGCCCACTCACCAAAGAGGCCGCGGAGCTCATCAACTCCTTCTATTTCGAGGTGGTGGCCGCGCCGGAGTTCGAACCCGGCGTGGTGGACATCCTCAAGGCCAGAAAGAACCTGCGCATCCTCAAGATCCCCGGCATCGCGCGACTCGACGAACTGGCCCGCTCGCCGTTTCTCGACATCAAGGCGCTCTTCGACGGCGGTCTGGTGCTGCAGACCTCGTTTCAGAGCCGCATCCGCTCCGAGGCCGATTTCCTGCCCGCCACGGCCGAAAAGGACGGCACCATCTACACCGCGCGCAAGCCCAGCCGGAAGGAGATGGACGATCTCATCTTCGCCTGGTCCGTGGAGGCCGGGGTCACGTCCAACTCCGTCATCTTCGTACGCGATGGCGTGACCACGGGCATCGGCACCGGCGAGCAGGACCGCGTGGGCTGCGCGGAGCTGACCATCACCAAGGCCCGCACCAAGTACGCCGACCTGCTCGCCTTCAAGGAGCAGAACATGAGCATCTTCGAGCTCATGCTGGCCGCGCGTTCCGATTCGGCCAAGGCCGCGGCCCTGGCCGACATCCGTCGGCGCGCCGAGGAGGCCCGGGGCGGCCTGCCCGGCTCTGTGCTGGTGAGCGACGGCTTCTTCCCCTTCCGCGACGGCGTGGACCTGTGCATCGCCCAGGGGGTGACGGCAATCGCCCAGCCCGGCGGCTCCCTGCGCGACTTCGAGGTCATCCGCGCGGTGAACGAGGCCACGCCGCAGGTGGCCATGGTCTTCACCGGCCAGCGCTCGTTCAAGCACTAGAACCAAGGACCGCATGACCAAGTCGCTCAAGCTCTCCGGCTTCCCCAGGCCGGGCGCGGTGGTGGAGTTCCTGCAGGACAACGAGGCGCACATCGCCTGGGTCCTGGAGGAATCTCAGGGCCGCCTGCGCCTCTTGACCCGCACCAAGCGCGAGGTCAAACTGCCCGCCGCGCGTCTGCTCCCCTGGCTCGGGCCGGAGTTCCCCCCCGGCGCCACCCGCGAGGAGATCGGCCACCGGCTGGAGGACATCGAGGCCCGCAGGCGCGGCATTTGCGCCGAGGTGAACCCCATGGAGCTGTGGGACATGGCCCAGGGCGAGGTGGAGCACGCCCCGGCCGAGTGGTTCTCCCAGCTTTTGTGGACCGAGCCCGGCGTGGACGAGGTGGCCGGCATGGGCCGCGCCCTTCTGTCCGCCAAGGCGCACTTCAAATTCCAGCCGCCGGACTTCGACATCCACCCCGCCGACAAGGTGGAGGCCCGCCTTGCGCGCGAGCGCGAGGACAAGGACCGCGAGGCCGTGGCCAGCGCCGGGCACGCCATCCTTTCCGCCCTGTGGGCGCGCATCAAGAGCGGCCAGCCGCCCCTTGCGCCGCACATGGTCCTGCGCGAAGCCGAGGGCCTGGACCCGGATGTGGAAGCGCGGCTGCGCGCCATGCTCCTGGCCCAGGTGGCCCAGAAAACCGCCGGGGGGCCCGGCGGCGAATACGACGCCCTGGCCAAGCTGTGGGAGAGCCTCAAAAAGTCCCTGAACATAAAGGGCGAGACCCCGCACCTGGCCCTGCAGCTGGCCCAGGCCTGGGGCGTGCTGCCCCCGCACCACTGCCATCTGCTGGACGAGGCGGGCTACGCCTGGGGCGACGGCTGGTCCGCGGCCTTTGCCGGGGAAATCGCCGCGCAACGGGAGCGCTTCGCCGCGCGCGCCGCAGAGGCGAAGCTGGACCCCACGCCCTACGTCAGCATCGACGCCGCCACCACCCGCGACATCGACGACGCCTTTTTCGTGGCCGAAACCACCCTGCCCGATGGTTCGCCCGGCTTCCTCTGCCGCGTCACCCTGGCCCGGCCCTGCCTCGCCTGGGACTTCGGCGCGCCCCTGGACCGCGAGGTGTTCTCCCGCGCCACCAGCCTGTACCTGCCCGAGGGCTCCGGCCACATGATGCCCGAGGAACTGGGCACGGGCCTCTTCAGCCTCACGGCCGACGGCCCCAAGCCCGCCCTTGTGGCCGAATTCCTGCTGGACGAACGCGCGGAGATCGTGGACACGCGGCCGCGCCTGGCCTGGGTCAAGCTCGCCCGGAACATCGCCTACCCCGACGCCCAGGCCGCCATCGAGGCGGACAATGGCGCGGGAAGCGACCCGCAGCTCTCCCTGGCCCTGCGCATCGCCCGCGAACTGTTCGCCCGCCGCCTGGAGCGCGGGGCCGTGGTCATCGACAAGCCCGAGCCGCAGGTGGAGCTCTCCGGCGAGGCGGAAAGCGTCAGCGTGGACATCGCCCTGCGCCAGACCAGCCCGGACGCCGAGCTGCTGGTGAGCGAGTTCATGATTCTGGCCAACAGCGGCCTGGCCCTGTGGGCGCGGGAGAACGGCGTGCCGCTTTTGTGCCGCACCCAGGACATCGCCCTGCCCAGGGAGGCCACGGGCGTGTTCTCCGACCCCGTTGACATCTTCCGCGTGGTCAAGCTGCTGGCCCCGCCGCTTTTGGAGCGCCAGCCGCGCCGACACGCGGCGCTGGCCTGCGAGGCCTACGCCACCATCACCTCGCCCATCCGCCGCTACGTGGACTTCATCAACATGGCGCAGGTGCAGAGCTTCCTGGAATGCGGCGCGCCCAGGCTCGACGCCGCCGCCGTGGACGCGCTCATCCCGCACCTCTCGGCGCGCATCCAGGAGGTGGGGCAGGTGCAGCGCTTCCGCCCGCGCTACTGGAAGCTGGTGTACCTGGCCCAGCGCAAGCGCCAGCCCTTCCCGGCCGTGGTGGTGGACGACGCGGGCCCCTACCCCACGCTCTCGCTGCCGGAGCTGCAAATCACCACGCGCGTGCCGCGCAACCTGCTGGGCGACCGCGTGCAGCCGGGAATGCGCTTCGACATCGTGTTCGGCCGCATCGACCCGCTGGCCAATGAATTGAAAGTGGTGGAGGCGCTGGAGGCGGAGTAGGCGGGAAAAGCGTCCCCTCCCGCTCCCGCGCCCCCCACCCACCTTTGCAAAATTTTTTGGAGGGGGGGCCTCGCGCTCGAGACGCCATGGACTCTTCCCAAAACACGTCAAGCGTTTTTCACTCGTCTTTTTCCTGCCTGTTTTGCCCTGTCATGCCCATTCTCACCCCTTTTCAGCTGGCCTCCCAAAACCCGTGCTATGCTCTGCGGCAATTCCCGGCAGTCACCGGAACACCCGCAAACCAGAACAGGGAGAACACAACCATGAGCGACGATTGGGGCCAGCACATCGGCGACGACCAGTTGGTTCACGGCCTGCCAAAGCACATGGTGGGCGTTGCCAGCACAGACGCAAACGCATATTGGGAAATCGTTCCAGGCAAGAACGCCTGCTTCGCCTGCCAAGCCATGCGCGGCAAGCGGTTCGTCCACAGGCCCAGCCCGGTCCATCCGAACTGCAACTGCGAAGTGCGGCTGGTAAGCCAGAATGCTCGGCAGCGACAAATCCAAACCGTGGCCACAGGTACGCTTCAGGGATACGGCGACAATGAAACAGAAAAATTTACGGCCGGACAAATTATTACTGCCGAGCTTCATAGTTTGGGGCCTTTCACGGCAGGCGTTTGGCTACGGGTCGACGGAGAGGAGGAGCGCACAACCGGCCTCATGTTGCCGGGGCAGGTCATGAAGCTGGAGTTCTCCAAGTTCCGCGAAGCGCCCGTTCCATGGGTGGTATTCCTTATGTGCATCGGCGGTGACAACTCAACGATCACGTATCGCATCCATGGATGACGCGACATGAAAAACGTGCTGATTCTTCTGCTGCTGCTTGTCCCCTCGGCGGCTTTTGCGGAGCTGACATTCGACATTTCCTGCGACAACGTCGCAAATATCGTCATCATTCGCGGCGAGACGGCGATGCTGGCGCAGCGCGCACCGGATGGCAGCACGCATACTGTAACGTTTATTCTGAAACCGGAGTCCCTGCGCGCGTTCCAGACCTTTATCGAAGCATCGCGGCACGCCCAGTACCCCCGCGTTGCCGAGCCGTACCCCCAGCACCCGGCTCTTGCGATCACTGCGAACGGCAAGCCGTTGCAGTGCGACATGCTGGAGATTCGCGGGTATGGCGGAAAGAAAGTCGTTACGTTCATCTTCGATGAGCAGGACGCCTTCGACGCCGCGCGCGCGGTGTGCCCCACAGCCCCGGTGAAATTCATGGTCGCGCCGCTGCGCGAGCCAGAACCGGCCCAGCAGCCCCAGATAAAGAATTAAGGCCGGAGCCCCCCATCGGAGCCCCGGCCTTTTCATTTCTTGATGCGCTAAGCGGCTAGACCTTGGCGGCCTGCATTTCCTCGGCGGTGAAGTCCCAGGTGAGGTTGTGCGGCGGCAGGGGCTCGTTCTTGAAGAAGTCCGGCAGCTGGTCGTCCTTGTCGGTGAAGCCCGCGGCCTTGTTGAAGGCCAGCTCGTCCTTCAGGCAGTTCACGCCCATGTTCACGATGTCGTCCACGCTGGTGGCCTTGCCCGTGGCGGCGGTGACCATGTCGGCCACCACGGAGAGGGCGTCGGCGGTATCGAGCACGGCGAAGGCCACGAACAGGCACAGGCCGAGCGAGTCCACGGCCGCCGTGGCGATCTGCAGATTCTTGGACACTTCCACCTGCCCGGCCTTGCCGTGGGAGGGCACGTCGCCGCCCACCTTGAGCACGTTCTGACACACGGCGTAGCCAGCGGTGTGGTCCGCGCCCATGGGGGTGGTGCTGTAGGTGACGCCCACACCCTTGACCACGCGCGGGTCATAGGCGGGCAGGGCCTGCTTCTTGACCACGGGCACGCGGTCCACGCCGAAGGCCTGGGCGGTGAAGGCCGTGCCGTTGCCCAAGATGCGGCCCAGGGGATCGCTGGAGCCGACCTTCTTCAGAAGCTCGATGACGCCCTTGCCATCGCCCCACTGCACGACTCCCGCCTCCATGGCCATGGCCATGGTGTTGGCCAGTTCGATGGTGTCCATGCCCTTCTCGTCGCATATGCGGTCCATCATGGCGATGTCGTCCAGGTCGTCCACCAGCAGGTTTGCGCCAAAGCCCCAGATGGTCTCGTACTCGAACCCGGTGGTCAGGTAGTCGCCGTTCTTGTCGTTGTAGACCTGGGAGCACTGGATGACGCAGCCGGTGTGGCAGCCGTGCTTGTACTGGCCCTTTCTGGCCTTGATGGTCTCGGTCATGGTCTCGCCGCTGATCTTGGACGCGCCGTCGAAGCGGCCGGTGCGGAAGTTCTTGGTGGGCAGCGCGCCCGCCTCGTTGATGATGTTCACCAGAATCGCGGTGCCGTAGGTGGGCAGGCCCTGGCTGGTGACCGGGTGGCCCATGAGGATGTCCACCCAGCGCTTGCGGGCGACCTTGAAGGCCTCCGGGTCGGCCATGGCCACCGCGCCCTTGGCGTCCGGGTCCAGGATGACGGCCTTGACCTTCTTGGAGCCCATGACCGCGCCCATGCCGCCGCGCCCGGCGGAACGGCTCGGACGGCCCTCGGGATCGGAAAACTGGATGGTGGCGGCGGAGAGGCACTGCTCCCCGGCCGGGCCGATCATGGCGGTGACGACCTTTTCGCCGAACTTGGCCTTCACCAGCTCGTGCGCGGCGTAGTTGTCCATGCCCACAATGTCGGCGCAGTCTTGGAACTCCACGGAGTCCTGCTTCACCAGGATGTTGCAGAAGCCGGCGCCCGCCTCGGGCTTGTCTTCCAGGATGACGGCGAGAAGGCCGAGCCTGGGCAGCTTGTGCGCGAACTGGCCGCCAACGTTGGATTCCTTGATGCCGCCGGTGAGCGGCGACTTGGCGCCCACGGACGAGCGGCCGGAGTTGGCCGCCGTGCTGCCCGCCAGAATGCCTCCGGCGATGACCAGCTTGTTGGCGGCGGAAAGCGGATGGCAGCTGGCGGGAACCTCTGTCGCCACCACGCGGGAGGTGAGCGCCCGGCCGCCGAGCCCGGCGTACTGGCCCAGCTCCTCGAAACGATACTCCCTGGTGCGGGTGTTGATGCGCAATATCTTCGCCATGGCGTGTGCTCCTTGTGGTTTCCTGTTGCCAAAACAGGGGGGCTGGGCTAGGCACAGGTCTGGCTATCTTTATATCTTTGACAAATTTTATGTCAATGATATTTACGAGTTATGTCATAGCTGACATAGGTTCCCAGTAAAGGAAACAAGGAGTTGCGATGCCTGGACACAGGGAACTCGTCATCCGCGCGGATGAGGACGCGCTGAAAAGCTTGGCGCCGCTCGTGCGCGAGGGGGTGGAGATGCGGGTGTCCGACCAGGCGAGCCTCCGGCGCACCCTTATTGAGGATTTGGGCCTGGACGAACGCTGCGTGGACACGCGCATCCAGGCCGTGTTCCTGGACGGCTCGCCCGTGGACGATATCGACGCGGACCACGCCAGAGAAGGCTGCACCCTGGCCCTGGCCGGGGCCCTGCCAGGTGTGGCGGGCATCTGTATGCAACGGGGCAGCCGCATCGGGGTCTTCCGCGAGGGCATCACCCATGCCGCGGAACACGCCGCCAGCCAGTCCCCCAAGCCGTTGCGCATCACGGTGAAGCTTTTCAACGTCATCGCCGAGGAATGCCTGGCGCAGGTGCTGGCGCGCGGGGCGCAGCTGCGCGCAGGACGCCTGGCGGAACTGCTCGACGCGCGGCCCGACGCCCTGGTTGACGCGGCCTTTGTGTTGGATGGCGCGCCCCTTGACCGCCAGCGGCTTGTGACCACGCTGCGCGGCCAGGACAGCCCCCTGCGCCTTGTGGCGCGCGCCGTGGAGCGCCCATGAACGCGCAGCCCATGGACAGCCTCGCCGCCCTTGCCGCAATCGCCGAGGCCGCAGGCCTGGCCATCCTCGATGTGCGCCGCCAGGGCTTCCAGGTGTCCTACAAGGACGACCGCTCGCCCCTCACCCGGGCGGACCTGGCCGCGCACGAGACCATCATGCGCGGCCTGGAGCGCGCCTTCCCCGAGGTGCCCGTGCTCTCGGAGGAAGGCGCGGACCGGCCCTACTCCGAGCGCGGCGGCTGGGAGCGCCTGTTCATCGTGGATCCGCTGGACGGCACCAAGGAGTTCGTGAAGGACAACGGCGAGTTCTGCGTCTGCATCGCCCTTGCCGAAAACGGCTTTCCCGCCCTCGGCGCGGTGCATGTGCCCACGCGGGGGGCCACCTACGTGGGCGGTCTGGGCCTGGGGGCCTTCCGGCGCGATGTCGCAAACGGCCAGCCCGGCCCCTGGAGGGCCATCGCCGTGCGTCGGCCGGACGCGGGCGGGCTTGTGGTGCTGGCCAGCCGCTCACACCCTTCGCCGGAACTGGAGACGTATCTGACGGGCAAACACGTTCGCGAACGCATCACCGCCGGGAGCGCGCTGAAGTTCTGCCTGGTGGCCGAGGGCGCGGCCGACCTGTACCCGCGCTTCAACCCCACGCGCGAGTGGGACACGGCGGCGGGCCAGGCCGTGCTGGAAGGCGCCGGCGGCAGCGTGCTGCGCTTCGCCGACGGCCGCCCCGGACCCCGTCTGCCCGTGAACAAGCCCGACCTGTTCAACGGTCCCTTCCTGGCCAGCGCCCTGCCCCTTTAGACACGCCCGACAGAGACGGCCGCGGGGGGCCGGAGAAGGAAGGACCGCAGCCCCGGACCATCCCTCTTCCGGCATGGTCCGGGGCGCTGTGCTAGTTTTGATGCTGGCGCAACGGCAACCGCGAGAACCTGCCTCCCGTAAGGATCGGATCGCCCTTGTACCCCAGGGACTTGAAGCCGAGGTAATCCGTCGTGCCGATCAGGTCCGACACGTCCCGCCCGCGCTCAAGCATGGCCTTGAAGTCCGTGCCCTTGGCCACAAGCTCCTTGTAGTTCACGTTGCGGTCGTCCTTGTGGCAGCGGTTGCACGTCTTCTGCCCGGCAAGGCTTTCGTGGCAATGTCGGCAGGACAGGGCCATTTCCTTGGGCGAAACCTCATGGTTGATGGCCCAGTACATGTTCGTGCGCACCCACTTGTACTTTCCACTGTACGGCAGCTTGGCCACCTTCATTCCGTCCTCGAACGCCTTCTGCCAATTCAGGTTCTTCCAATAGGCGGTGGTGTCCTCGGGGCCGCGCGGGTACAAATGCGGCACCAGCAGATAGTTGTTCACGGCGTCCGCAGGCTGCACGCCGTCCATCACCTTGAACGGATAGATGCGCGAGGACGGATCCTTCATGGAGCCCACCGGGCGGGTGATGTACACGGGCTTCATGCGCTTTTTCTGGTCGCGGGGCAGCTGCTCGTCCGAGCCGAAGCTGTCCGGCTGGCCGGGGATGACATCCCCGATGAGCATCCGCTCCATGAAGCCATTGGACCAGGTGTACACGGGCTTCTTGGACTCCTTCCACTCGAACTCGCCCTTCATCCAATCGTAGTCCGAAGACCCGGTCTTGTCCTTCACCGGCGCGCGCTTCTTGTCGCCCGCCATGGACCAGTCCCACCACGTCTTTGTGGCCTTGCACTTGGAATACACAGGGGTATGGCAGGTGTTGCAGGCGACCGTCTCCGAGTGCTTGTTCAGATGATGGTCCAGCAGGCTGCCGCAGGAATGGGGCTTCTTCGAGTGGCAGTCCTCGCAGCTGCGCGAACCCTCGGCCACGGGCAGCGAGCTGCTGCGTCCGAGGATCTTGTGGTTCACGGTCTTGTGGCACTCCGAGCAGGAGAAGCCATAGCCGCCCATGTGGATGTCGCAGTTGCGGTCGGGCCAGCGCAGCACGCCGGACATCTCCGCGTGCTTGACCGCATCGCCGCCGCCGCCCTGGAAGTGGCAGTTGCCGCAGGTATTGCGCGAGGTCTTGCCGACGTTCTTGGCCACGTAGACCAGGTCCACCTTGGGGTCGGGCATTCCGGCTGCGGGCGGGGCCTTCACGTAGCTGTCCGTGGTGTCGTGGCACACCAGGCAGTCAATGCGCGTTTTGTCCGTGAAGTCGAAGTTCTCGTCCTTCCAGCCGTATCCGGCATGGCACGAAGTGCAGCGCGGCCAATTGGAGGGCAGCGCCATGCAGAAGTTGTTGATCGTGTCCGTGGCCTTGCCGCTCATGACCCGCTTCTGCCGCTTGATGGTGTAGGGAGAGGGCCCCTTCCACAACCAGTGTGCGGTTTTCAGCATGTCCTCCCCGGCCTTCGGGTGGCACCGCAGACATTCCTGCGTCACCTGCATGGGCGTGGGGTTGTCCGGCAGCCGCACAAGGTCCTTGTGGTCCTTGGCGTTGGGCGCGTGGCACCCCCGGCAGTCCACGGGCCCCTGGTTCATCTTCTTGTGGCAGCCCATGCATTGCTGGTGATAGGCGGCGGACAACCCAAGGCGCTCCGGATGCTTGGGATTGAAAGCCTCCTGGTGGCAGGCGCGACAGGCCACGGTCTCGGAAAGCCGGTCCCTGGAGGCGTCAGCGCCCTTTGGGCTTGCATGGTGGCACAGCGCGCAATTGCCGTCCACGCTTGCCGCGTGCTTGGAATGTGTGAACCGCACAGGGCGGTATTGGTCCGTGTAGTTGCCGGGAAGCGCATTGCCGAGCAGGGCGTAGCGGTACTTGATGTCCTTCACGCCAAGCTCAAGATCCTTGAAGCGCAATTGCCGCAGCTTGGGATCCTCCTTGGCCACGTCGACCACGAAGGGCCTGGGCTGCGCGGCCCGTTTCTCGGCCTCCGCCTGGTCCGGCGGGGTCCACCCGGCAGGCATGGGATTCTGGACCTCACGCTGTTTCGCAACAGGCCCGGCTGCCGACTGCGGCGCCTCCTTGCCCATTACGGACAGGGGGGCGTACAGCCAGACCAGCACCAACAAAAAGAGGACAGACGCCGCGAAGCCCAGGGCGTACACCGTGCGCGATCTCTTCATTGGGAAGCCTCCTCCAGCTTGCGGGCGGCCAGAACCGGGGCGATGGTGACGAACACCCGGTACAGGAACATGATGGTGGCTGCGGCGCCCAGGGTGACGAGGATTTCACCGACAGCCGGATAATAGGACTGCGTGGCCGTTTGCGGCGTGTAGGCCACCACGAAGACATTGAAGCGGTTCAGCACCACGCCGCCCACAACGAGCAAAGCCGTGACGAACAGCCCCCGGCGGCAGTTCCGCACGGCCTTGAACTGCAGCAGCGCGAACGGAAGGAGGGCTCCCAGCCCGACCTCCGCCAGGAAACTGTTCGCCGCGGCGCTGCCGTCAAAGGCCAGGCCAAGAACCCCGCGCGAGAACAAATCCCCGAACTTGACCAAAAGATACGCGCCAAGGGTGAAGCGCGTGAAGCGCGAAAGCGGACCAAGCACGTCCATCTCCCCGTCCAGCCGCAGCGAGGTCGTGGCGATCGTCGTCTCCACGATGACCATGGGGTAGCCCACCGCAAAGGCCGAAAGCAGGAACAGCAGCGGCAGATAGGGGGTGTGCCAGAGCGGGTGGACCTTGGTCGGCGCGATGACCATGAGGGTGCCGAGGCTCGACTGGTGCATACACGACAGCACCACGCCCAGGATGATGAACACCCACATCACGCGGGCGAGCTTTTTGTCCAGCCAGGCAAGGGCCGGTATCTTGCCGCCGAAGCGCTCGGCCAATATGGGCGTCATCTCGATCCAGAGCACGGTCAAATACGTCATGACGCAGATGGCCACCTCGAACAACGCCGAGTTGTAGTTGTGAAAGAACAAGGGCTTCCAGATGGCCCAGGAGCGGCCGATATCCACCAGGATGGCTATGGCCACGAACGTGTAGCCCAGCGCGGCCGTGAGCAGCGCGGGCCGGGTGACGGCCTCGTAGGCGCGACGCCCGAACACGTGCGCCAGGGCGGCCGTGGTGAAGCCCCCCGCGGCCAGCGCCACGCCGGAGCCCACATCCACGCCGATCCATATGCCCCACGGCGTGGCGTTGGAAAGATTCGTCGCATACCCCAGCCCGCCGATGAAACGGGCCAGCGCGGCAACGCCCCCGGCAAGCATGAAGCCAAGCAGCACAAGAACTCCAGGGGTCCAGAACGGGCGATCAAGAGGACGGGGATGATGACTCATGGCGGATCATTCCTCCTTGTCCGTGTTCTTGGAGTGGGTCAGCCTCATGACCACGGCCAAGGTGCCGAAGAGAAGCGCCGGCGACCAGAGATAGCTGAACAACGCGTGCTGGATGCTCTCCGAGCGCTTGGGCAGCGGCTCCTTGGGCACCTTGAGGAAGCCCAGAAGCTCGAAGGGCTGGTTGCTGATGTACAGCCAGCACGCGCCGCCAGCCTCGTGCTCGCCGTAAATGTGGTCGATGTAGCGGCTGGGCGCGTCGGCGATGCGCTGGCGGGCGAGCTTGAGCAGGGTCTCGCGCTTGCCGAAGGTGATGGCCTCCGTGGGGCAGATGGAGGCGCAGCCCGGCTTCTTGCCTTCCTTCAGGCGGTCGAAGCACAGGGTGCATTTCCGCACCTGCGGCGTCAGCGGGTTGTCATAGTCGTAGGCCGGTATTTCAAACGGACATGCCACCATGCAGTACCGGCAGCCGATGCAGCGCGTGACGTCGTAATGTACCGCCCCGTTCTCCTTCTTTGTCAGCGCCCCGGTAATGCAGGCGGAAACGCACGCGGCGTCCTGGCAATGCATGCACTGGACCTTCACGAACGAAGGGACAAGCTGGTTTCTCTCGTCGAGACTGCCGGTGTAATACCGGTTCACCACCGTGTACGACGTGTTCGTCGGGCGGCGCTTCTCGTCAAGCACGCGGAGGTCGTCAAAGCGGACCGCGGGTTCGGGGAGCGCGTTCACCTGGTTGCAGGCCAACTCGCACTTCCGGCACCCGATGCAGCGCGTTATGTCCACAAGGCAGCAGTAGGGGTCAGGCGGGGCCTTGGACTCCCAAGCGGACGCCGAATCCGGGGATACGGCAGCTCCAGCCAGGCCAAGCCCCACGGACTTGAGAAACTGCCGACGGTCGATGCTCATGCTCACCTCCTATACAGGCTACCGGGGTATCCCCGTGAATGAGGCGCTGGGTGTATTAATCTCAATACTACCCCCCCCTAGTGAAGACATGCAAGAAAAATTTCAACGGTGCCGCCAATGGTCAAAAATCACTGTCTGGGGGGGGGAATTTCTGGGCGTTCTGTGGTGGAGGCGACAATGAGGGAAGGCGGGGACCCGGGCGGGAAGCTGGGCAACCAGCCGCCGTGGGCCCCGCCTTCCGTCGGGGCGGCGCAAGGAGGCCGGGGGCAGCGCCCCGCCCTGCTGCGCCGTTTCGATTTACGACTGGCCTTCGCGCTTGAGTTCGGCCACCAGGTTGCGCAGGGTTTCGGCCTGCTCCGCCAGTTCGCGGATGGCGATGGTGGTCTGCTGCATACTCTGGGCGGTTTCGCCCGCGATGGCGTTGATCTGCTCCACGGCCTGGTTGATCTCCTCGCTGGCCGCGCTCTGCTCCTCCGCCGCGGTGGCGATGCTCTGCACCTGCAGCGCGGTGGACTCGCTCATGCGCAGGATGGCGTCCAGCGAAGCCCCGGACTGGCGCACCAGCTCCGTGGACTCGGCAATGGCGCGGGCGGCCTGCTCCATGCCCTGCACGTTCTTCTGCGACACCTCCTGCACGGCGCGCACGGTCTCGCCCACCTCCTTGGTGGCGTTCATGGTCTTTTCGGCCAGCTTGCGCACCTCGTCGGCCACCACGGCGAAGCCGCGGCCCGCGTCGCCCGCGCGCGCGGCTTCGATGGCGGCATTGAGCGCCAGCAGGTTGGTCTGATCCGCGATGTCGGTGATGACGTTCATGACCTGGCTGATGTCTTGTGCGCGGCGGCCCAGGGTGTCCATGTTGCCCTTGAGCTCCCCGGAGAGCGTGAGCAGGGCGTCCATGGCGGCCACGGACCGGCCCACCACGGCATTGCCCTCGACGGCCGTAGAGCGGGCCCCGTCCGCGCCTTCGGAGGCCTGGGTGGCGTTCTTGGCCACCTCAAGCACGGTGGCGTTCATCTCCTCCATGGCCGTGGCCGTCTCGGTGACGCGCTGCCGCTGCACATCGGTGGAGCGGCCGATGGCGTCCGCCTGGCCGGAAATCTCCTCGGACGCGGACGACAGGCGCTCCACCACGGCCTCCAGCTTCACGGCGGCGGCGAGCAGGCCCTCCTGCCGGGCCCGAATGGCCTGGGCGCGGGCCTCCTCGGCCTGGCGGGTGGCCTCCTCGGCGGCGCGGGCCTTGTCCTCGGCCTCGCGGGTCTTGGCCTCTATGGCGGCCATGTTGGTGCGCAGGGTGCCCACCATGGTGTTCAGCGCCCGCTCCAGGTGCGAGGTCTCGTCCTTTCCGACCACCTCAAGGCTGACGCCCAAATCCCCCCCGGCCACCTGCTCGGCCGCGCGGGTGGCCGCGGTGAGCGGATGCACGATGCTGCGGAAGATGAACAGGGACAACGGCAGCACCACAAGCAGCAGCAGCGCCAGCACCACCACGCCCACCATGGTGACGGCCGAGGCGACCATGCCGCCGATGGCGTCGCTGATGGCGGCCTTGTGCTCGTCGATGTTGTCGATGTACACCCCGGTGCCGATCCAGTATGGCGAGCCGGGAATCATGACAGCATAACTGAGCTTGGGCTGAATGCCCTTGCCGGGCTTTTCGAACACGTACTCCACAAAGCCGCCGCCGCCCGCCGCGGCCTTGGCCAGTTCGCGGATGAGGTACACGCCGTTCTTGTCCACCATGCCGCCCAGGTCCTTGCCCTGGTTCTCCGGCTTGACGGACATGGCCACGTTCACCGTGCCCTCGTAGACGAAGAAGTAGCCGGACTTGTCCGCCTCGAAGAGGATGGGGGCGGTGGCGCGACGGATGAGCGCAACCTTGTCGGCCACGGCCTCCACGCCCTTGAGCTCCTCGCCCAGGGCCAGGGCCAAAGCGTCCACGGAGAGCTTCAGCTTCTCCTTCTGCCCCTCCAACATGGCCTGCTGGGTCTGCTGGATGGCGAAGCCCTTGAGGTCGAGCATCTGGTAGAGGAAGATTCCACCGATGAGGCCGGAAAACAGCACCGAGACGCATATGAGCAAAATGATCCGCGCCCGAATGGTGATGTTGCGCATGGGGCAGCCCTCCTGTGTGCTGTTCAGCGCGTCCCGGTCCACGGCGGCGGGACGGGTTTCCACTGATAGGACTATAGGAGTGAAAGGGGGCAACGGCAACGGCTTTTGGCGGGGATTCGGCGGGCGGCGGAATTCCAACGGTGAGCGGCGCAGGGCCCGCCAATGCCAAGGGGAAACGGCGTTCACGGCGCGGAAATGGGCCGGGAGCCTCCGCGCTGGAAGCGGGAATGGGAGGGGCTGCGCGGGACGCAAGGGGCTTCCGGAAACGCGCACGCGCCGCCGAAAGCCCCTTGCCCGACCTAGGACTGGCCTTCGCGCTTGAGCTGGGCCACCAGGCTGCGCAGGGTCTCGGCCTGTTCGGCAAGCTCCCGGATGGCCTCTCCCGTCTGGCGCATTCCGTCCGAGGTCTCCCCGGCGATGACGTTGACCTGCTCCACGGACTGATTGATCTCCTCGCTGGCCGCGCTCTGCTCCTCCGCCGCGGTGGCGATGCTCTGCACCTGCAGCGCGGTGGTCTGGCTCATGCGCAGAATTTCATCCAGCGACACGCCGGACTTGCGCACCAGCTCGGTGGATTCGGAGATGGCCCTGGCGGCTTGCTCCATTCCGGCCACGTTCTGGCGCGAAACGTCCTGCACGGCGCGCACGGTCTCGCCCACCTCGCGGGTGGCGTTCATGGTCTTTTCGGCCAGCTTGCGCACCTCGTCGGCCACCACGGCGAACCCGCGCCCGGCGTCGCCCGCGCGCGCGGCCTCGATGGCGGCGTTGAGCGCCAGCAGGTTGGTCTGGTCCGCAATGTCGGTGATGACGGTCATGACCTGGCTGATGTCCTGGGCGCGGCGGCCAAGGGCGTCCATGTCGGCCTTGAGCTCCCCGGAGAGCGTCAGCAGGGCGTCCATGGCGGCCACGGACCGCGTGACCACGGCGTTGCCCTCCGTGGCGAGGGAGCGCGTGCCCTCCGCGCCCTCCGCGGCCTGGGTGGCGTTCTTGGCCACCTCAAGCACGGTGGCGTTCATCTCCTCCATGGCCGTGGCCGTCTCGGTGATGCGCTCGCGCTGGACATCGGTGGCGCGGGTTATGGTTTCCGCCTGACCGGAGATCTCCTCGGACGCGGACGACAGGCGCTCCACCACGGCCTCCAGCTTCACGGCGGCGGCGAGCAGGCCCTCCTGCCGGGCGCGAATGGCCTGAGCACGGGCCTCCTGGGCCTCGCGAGTGGCCTCCTCGGCGGCGCGGGCCTTGTCCTCGGCCTCGCGGGTCTTGGCCTCAATGGCGGCCATGTTGGTGCGCAGGGTGCCCACCATGGTGTTCAGCGCCAGCTCCAGGTTCGAGGTCTCGTCCTTTCCGGCCACCGCAAGGCTGACGTTCAGATCCCCTCCGGCCACCTGTTCGGCCGCGCGGGTGGCGGAGGTGAGCGGATGCACGATGCTGCGGAAGATGAGCACGGACAGCGGCAGCACCACAAGCAGCAGCAACGCCAGCACCACACCGCCAACCATGGCGACGGCGGAGGTGACCATGCCGCCGATGGCGCTGCTGATGGCGGCCTTGTGCTCGTCGATATTGTCGATGTACACCCCGGTGCCGATCCAGTACGGCGTGCCGGGAATCTGCTCCGCATAGCTGAGCTTGGGCTGAATGCCCTTGCCGGGCTTGTCGTACACGTACTCCACGAAGCCGCCGCCAGCGCCAGCGGCCTTGGCCAGCTCGGCCACGTAGGCTACGCCGTTCTTGTCCTTCACGCCCGAAAGGTCCTTGCCCGTGACTTCCGGCTTGATGGGCACCGTGACCACTGTGGTGCCCTCATAAATGAAAAAGTAGCCGGACTTGTCCTCCTCGAAGCGGATAGAGGCCACCAGCCTGCGCATGGTGTCGGCCACAAGCGGCTTGTCCTCGCGCAGGTCCTTGGCCACCTCGGAAAGGGTCATGGCCAGGGCGTGCACGGATAGTCTGAGCTTGTCCTTCTCTCCCGCCAGCATCACCTGCTGGGTCTGCCCCACGGCATAGTCGCGCACGCCAAGCAGCTGCTGCGTGAACGCACCGCCCACCAAGGCGGCGAAGAGCACGGCGATGACGATGAGCAGAACGATTCTTGCCTTGATGGTAAAATTGCGCATGAATGCCCCCTCTCCTGTGGTGGACACAAATGAATCCGCCCAAATGGGACGATTTTGCACGGCATAGCAGCGCGCGTCGACCAGCGCAATCGGTGCAGGTTTTTTTTCGGCTTCTGTTCTTGAAAACTATAGGAGGGAGCCGCTATTCACGGCAGTCGATATCGGCGCAGAGAATGCAGGAGCGGTTGTCGCGGTCCTTGTAGGCGGCGGAGATGGTGATGCAGCGGTTGCCAGAGGCCAGGGAGATGTAGGGCGCGGTGGTGTACTTGGGCAGACCCGCGCGCAGGGGCAGGTAGTATTCCTTGAGGGAATGGTCCGCGCCCAGGCGCGCGGGCTCGTAGATGAAGCGCTTGCGCTTGCGCAGCTTGGAGGGATTGCACACCGTGTCGGAGAGCTGCACGCCCCTGGCGCTCAACACGTACAGGCACTCGATGTGCTCATGCTCGTCGATGAAGCAGGTGAGGGCCTGGTCGAGCCCCACGGGGCCCAGCGCGGAGAGCCGCTCGCACATGGCGTGGACCAGGGCGTCGTGCCGGGCGTACAGCGCCTTCTGCGCCGCGAAATGCTCCGTGGCGTTGGCGCGGAACATGCGCGCCAGGTACTCGATGCGCTCGCCCATGGTCTCCGGGCACGGCATCCGCCCGCCCGGGCGGCCGAAGTAGAAGCCCTGGAACACGTCCACCCCGACCTCCAGCAGACGCAGGATGTCCTCCTGGCGCTCCACCCCTTCGGCCAGGGCCAGCGAGCCCAGGCGCGAGGCCATCTGCACGAAGCTCTTGACCACCTCCAGGCGCGTCATGTTGCCGTCCACGCCGGAAACCAGCGAGCGGTCGAGCTTGAGCACATCGGGCTTGAGCAGGGGAATGCGGTCCAGGTTGGAGTGGCCCGCGCCCACATCGTCCAGGGCGATAAGAAAGCCGCTCTTGCGGGAGCGGGTCACGAACTCGGCCAAGGCGGCGGTGTCGCGCGCGCGGGACTCCACGATCTCGATAAGCACGTTGTTCGGGTTGACGCCATGCTCCTTGACCACGCGCAGCAGATAGCTGGAGCGCGCCACCTCGGAGTCGATGGCATGCCCGTCCACGTTGAGGGAAAGGATGAGGTCGCGGTGCTGCCGGTGAATGGGCGCAAAGGCCTCCAAGGCCTTCTTGCGGCACAGGCGGTCCAGCTCCAGAAGCCGCCCGGCCTTGTGGGCCATGCGGAACAGCTCCTGGGGGGGAATGTCCTCGCCCGGGGCGGTGCAGCGGGAAAGCGCCTCCAGCCCGAGCAGGGCCTTGCGCTTGATGGACACCAGGGAGTGGAAGGCCGTTCCCACCCACTCGCGCTCGATGATCTCATGGATCGAGATGGCTTCCGCTGTGTTTTCCATAGTGATGGGCCAGACTAAAGCAAAAGACGGACCACCGCTACAACCGCCTGTTTTGTAAGCAGTTCGCCTCAAGGCCCTTGGCGCATCGCCCGTGATGTGTACATTTTTGTCCACCCGGAACAGCAACCTATACAGAAATGCGCAACACGCGAAATTTGCTGATACGTAAAAAAACCTGTTGACAGGGCGGCCCGGCGCGGGTAGATGCTCACCCCATGAACGCCTCTTCCGCCAATACCACCAGCTTCTCCTTTAGCCAGTACTGGTATTATTGGTTTAGCCGCGCCTGCGGCCTGGGAGAGGTGTGTTGACGGAGACAGGACGTTAACCAAAGCCTCTTCTGGAAGGGCCGCGGGCGAAAGCCGGCGGCCCTTCTTTTGTCTCCACCGCCGGCAACGCTCTACAGGTCTTGATGAACGGGGCGCAACCCAGACGACAAGGAGCAGGCCATGCACATCGGGAAAGCGATCAGGCTGGAGCGCATTTTCAACCGCGACACCAAACGCACCATCATCGTGCCCATGGACCACGGCACCACGGTGGGCCCCATCGCCGGAATCGTGGACATGCGCGAGGCCGTGGGGGCCATTGTGGAAGGCGGGGCCAACGCCGTGCTTATGCACAAGGGCCTTGTGCGCTGCGGCCACCGCAGCCAGGGCAAAGACATCGGCCTCATCGTCCACCTCTCCGCCTCCACCACCCTCTCCCCCTTCCCCAACGCCAAGACCCTCGTCGGAACCGTCGAAGACGCCGTCCGCCTCGGCGCGGACGCCGTGAGCGTGCATGTGAACCTGGGCGACGAGTCCGAGGCCAAGATGCTCACCGATTTCGGCCAGGTGACGAGCACCGCCCAGAGCTGGGGCATCCCGGTGCTGGCCATGGTCTATGCGCGCGGCCCCAAGGTGCGCAGCGAATTCGATCCCGAGATCGTGGCCCACTGCGCCCGCGTGGGCGTGGAGCTTGGCGCGGACGTGGTCAAGGTGCCCTACACCGGCGACGTGGACACCTTCGGCCATGTGGTGGACGCCTGCTGCGTGCCCGTGGTCATTGCCGGCGGGCCCAAGCTCGACAGCACCAGGGCCTTCCTCCAGATGGTGCAGGACTCCATCAAGGCTGGCGGCAGCGGCCTTTCCGTGGGTCGCAACGTGTTCCAGCACAAGAACCCCGCCCTGCTCTGCCAGGCGCTGTCCAAGGTGGTGCACGAGGACGTGGACGTGGACGTGGCGCTTGCCATGCTGGAAGGCAAGGAATAGGCGCGCGGACCATGAAAACCATCATCTTCAAGGCCATACCATTCCAGAAAAAGCTGGTGACCCTGGCGCTGGAAAGCGGGGTGGACGCCGTGCTCACCGAGTCCGCCAAGGCCGACGCCGTGCGTGCGCTCGGCCGGGTCACCGTGCTCACCCCGGACGAGCTGCCCACCTTCGCGCTGGGCTCCAAGGCCGACGAGGAGACCGCAGCAGCAGCCCTGGCCGCAGCGCAGAAAAACGGCGGCATGGTCTCCCTGGCCAAGGGCTGGGAGATCATCCCGGTGGAGAACATCCTGGCCCAGGCTTCCGGCCTGGCGCTGGAGTGCGAGAGCCTGGACCGCGCGATCCTGGCCGCGGGCATCCTGGAGCGCGGGGCCGACGCCGTGGTGGTGCTGCCCGAGGCCGCAGGGGAGCTCAAGGCCATCGTGGCCGAGCTCAAGCTCTCGCAGGGAACGCTGGCCCTCCAGCGCGCCGTGGTGACGGACATCGCCCCGGCCGGCCTGGGCCACCGGGTCTGCGTGGACACCATCTCCATGCTCCGGCGCGGCCAGGGAATGCTGGTGGGCAACTCCAGCGCCTTCACCTTCCTGGTCCACGCGGAGACGGAATCCAATCCCTACGTGGCGGCCCGGCCCTTCCGGGTCAACGCGGGCGCGGTGCACGCCTATGCCGTGCTCCCCGGCGACAAGACCTGCTACCTGGAGGAACTCTCCGCCGGACGCGAGGTACTCATCGTGGGCGCCGACGGCAAGACCAGCCTGGCCACGGTGGGCCGGGTCAAAGTCGAGGTCCGGCCCATGCTCCGGATCACGGCCAAGGTCTCCACGCCCGACGGCGGCGAGGCCACGGGTCAGGTGTTCCTGCAGAACGCGGAGACCATACGCGTCACCGGGGCCGACGGCGCGCCCATCAGCGTGGTGTCGCTCAAGCCCGGCGACGAGATCCTCTGCCGCACCGACGTGGCCGGACGGCACTTCGGAATGCGCATCACAGAAGACATCAAGGAAGGGTAGCGCCATGAGCGACGAGCCACGCGACGGCGCAAACGCGCCCCCCCCGGACCTGGCCGCCCTGCGCGCGGAAATCGACCGCCTGGACGACGGCATCGTGGACCTGCTGAACCGCCGGGCTTCCGTGAGCATCGGCGTGGGCCGGGCCAAGAAGGACTCCCCGGACACCGTGTTCAAGCCCTTCCGCGAGAAGGAAGTGATGGACCGGTTGGCCACGCAGAACCCCGGGCCCCTGCCGGAAAGCCATCTGCAGGCCATCTACCGCGAGATCATGTCCAGCTCGCGCCGACTCCAACGCCCGGAGCGGGTGGTGTACCTGGGGCCGGAGGGCACCTTCAGCTACTTCGCGGGACTGGAGTACATGGGCAGAAGCGCGGAACTTTCGCCCAAGGCCACCTTCGAGGAGATCTTCCGCGCCGTGGCCGACGGCGAGGCCGAACTCGGCGTCATCCCGCTGGAGAACTCGCTGCAGGGCACCGTGGGCCAGGTGGTGGACCTGTTCATGCTCTTCCCGGTGTACATCCAGGCCGAGCTCTTCTGCCGCATCACCCACTGCCTGATGGGCAAGGCCGACTTCCCGGCCGACGTGAAGGAAATCCACTCCCACCCGCAGCCCCTGGACCAATGCCAGAACTGGCTCAAAAACAACATGCCCGGCCGCACCCTGGTGCCGGAAAACAGCACGGCCGCGGCGGCGGAGATCGCCGCCCAGCGCGGACCGGAGGTGGCCACCGTGGGGCACATCCGCCTGGCGGACCGCTACGGCCTGAACATCCTGGCCGCGCACATAGAGGACATGCCCGACAACTGGACGCGGTTTCTGGTCATCGGCCCGCGGGTGAGCGAGGGCGGCAACCGCGACAAGACCTCGCTTCTGTTCACCGTGCCGGACAAGCCCGGCGCCCTGGCCGAGGTGCTGAACACCTTCGCGGGCAGGGCCATCAACATCACCAAGCTGGAAAGCCGCCCCCTGCGCGGCGAGAAGTGGAAGTACGTGTTCTTCACGGACCTGGAGTGCGACCTCTCGCGCATGGAGTATGACAGCTTCCTCACCGACCTGCGGGAGAAGTGCCACACCCTGCGCATCCTGGGCTCCTACCCCACGGGGCCGCACCTGGACGCCGGGGGCCGCCGGTGAGCGCGACAACGCCCATACAGGTGGAGGCGCCCCCCTCCAAGTCCGCCTCGCACCGGGCGCTCATCTGCGCCGCCCTGGCAAGGGGGGAAAGCCGCCTCTCCGGGGTGCTGGAAAGCCAGGACACCACCCGCACCATGGGCTGCCTGGCCGCCTGCGGGGCCGCCTTCCGCCGCGAGGCCCAAGGCGAGTTTTTGGTGCGCGGCATGGCGGACGGCCCGCGCGGCGGAAGCCAGGACGCCCCGGCCGACCTCAATGTCGGGGAGTCCGGCACCACCTGCCGCCTGCTGGCCGGGGTGGCCGCGGCCGGGCGCGGGCATTTCCGCATCCACGGCGAGGGGCGGATGCACCAGCGCCCCCTGGGCGAGCCCGCCCGCGCGCTGGCAGGCCAGGGCGTGAGCTTCCGCTTCGAGGAACAGCAGGGCTTCCCGCCGGTGGTCATCGAAACCTCCGGCCTGCCCGGCGGCCAGGTGGAGGTGCGCCTGGAGGAGAGCAGCCAGTACCTTTCGGGCATCCTGCTGGCCGCGCCGCTGGCCAAAAAACCCATGACCATCGCCCTCGGCGGGACCAAGGCCGTATCCTGGCCGTACGTGTCCCTCACCCTGCAGGCCATGGCCGACTTCGGCGCGCCCGCCGTGGTGGAGGCGCTTGGCGACAACGGCTTCGCCCCGGTGGACCACGCCAGCGTGGCCAGCGCCGAGCCCGGCAGGCTGCGGTTCCGCGTCATGCCCGCCGCCTACAAGCCCCGCGCGCTGCGCGTGGAGGGCGACTGGAGCAACGCCTCCTACTTCCTGGCCGCCGGGGCCGTGGGCAAACGCCCGGTGCGCGTCCGCGGCCTGCGGCGCGACTCCCTCCAGGGCGACCGCGCCATCCTGGACATCCTTCAGGCCATGGGCGCGCGCGTGGAGTGGGACGAGAACGGCGTCACCATCTCGCCCGCGCCGCTTGCGGGCGTCAGCGTGGACATGGGCGCCTGCCCGGACCTTGCGCCCACCGTGGCCGTGGCCGCCTGTTTCGCCACCGGCCCCACCACCATCACCAACGTGGCGCACCTGCGCATCAAGGAAAGCGACCGCCTGGAGGCCCTCGCCCAGGAGATCGCCAAGACCGGCTGCGCCACGGCCACCACGGACGACAGCCTGACCATCACCCCGGCCCCGCTCCAGCAGGGGCAGGCGGTGGAGTTCGCCACACGCTCCGACCACCGGCTGGTCATGGGCCCGGCGCTCTTCTCCCTGGCCGGGCTCAAGGTCTCCTTCGACAATCCGGCGTGCGTGGCCAAGAGCTTCCCCGGCTTCTGGGACGCCTTCGGCCCCGTGCTGGCCGGTCAGGAGGGCTAGGGCGATGGGGTTTGCCGCAATCAAGACCATCGCCATCGTAGGCGCGCGCGGCCAGATGGGCGCGCTCTTCGTGCGCAGCTTCCACAAGGCCGGGTACGCCGTCACCACCCTTGACCGCCCCTACCGGCCCGACGGCACGGACGACGCCATTCGCGCCGCCGTGGCCGGGGCCGACATGGTGCTTATTTCCGTGCCGGTGACCGCCACCCGCGAGGTGGCCCAGGCGCTGGCCCCGCACATGTTGCCCGGCGCCGTGCTCTGCGACGTGTGCTCGGTGAAGGTGAACCCGCTTTCCCAGATGCTGGAGGCGTACCCCGGCCCGGTGGTGGGCACGCATCCGCTCTTCGGCCCGGTGATTCCCGAAGGCTTCGAGCCGCGCGTGGCCGTGTGCCCCGGCCGGGGCCAGGGCGCGGCCGAGGCTGTCGCCGGGGTGTTCGCGCGGGCGGGCTTCGCCCCCTTCGACAGCACGGCCGAGGAACACGACCGGGCCATGGCCGTCATGCAGGGGCTCAACTTCATCACCACCGTGGCCTACCTGGCCGCCGCCCGGCAGACCCCCGGCATCGAGAAATACCGCGTGCCCTCCTTCGAGCGCAGGCTGGAGGCGGCGCGCAAGATGCTCACCCAGGACCGCGAGCTCTTCCAGCTCATCGCCGAGGACAACCCCTTTTTGCAGGAGACCGTGCGCCAGTTCACGGCCTACCTGGACATCGCCGCCGGGGGCGACCTGGACCTGCTCTCCGCCAGGGCCTCCTGGTGGTGGCGCGACACGGCATAGGGACGCGGCTTTCGCCAGACGGCGAGAAGTGACGACGAAGTGTTGGCCGCGTCCCAGGTGGGGAGCGGCCTTTTTTATGCAAGAAAACCGGAGGGATCATGGATATTCGCCTGAAGCATTACGGGAAATGGCTCCCGGCCGATGTGCAGACGCCCATCAGCCTCTACCTGGGCCTGGTGGGCGACGCGCCAGGCATTCTGCTGGAAAGCGCGGAGGTGGACGGCCGCCTGGGCCGCCACAGCCTCATCGCCTGGGACTTCCGCCTTGTGGCGGAGCCCGTGGACGGCAGACTCGGGCTGGACATCCGCGACCCGCGCCTGGAGCCTCTGCGCGCGCTGGAGGGCCTGGACTACATGGAGGGCGTGCGCCAGCTCCTCAAAAGCGTGGACATCGAGCAGCCGCCCTTGAAAGAGCCCCTGCCCGCCCTCACCCGCGCCCTGCTGGGCTACCTGGGCTACAGCGTGGGCGGAATGCTGGAGCCCAAGCTCACCCGCTGCCTGCCCCCGGCCGAGGCCGAGGCGCGGCTGGTGCTGCCCGGCCAGGTGGTGCTCTACGACCACCTGCGCCACCGCTGCTGCTACCTGTCGCTGGACGAACACGGCGGCGACGGCCGCGGCGGCCCCAAGCCCGCCAAGCTGGGCGCGGCCGGAGGCTTCGAACTCTCCGCCCAGGAGCCCACGGCCACGCCCGGGCGCGAGGAATACACGGACATGGTGCGCGAGGCCAAGCGCCTCATCACCGAGGGCGAAGGCATCCAGCTGGTGTTCTCGGTGCGCTTCTCCACGCCCTTTGCGGGCGAGACCTTCGGCGTGTACAGAAGGCTCAGGCAGGCCAACCCCTCGCCCTTCATGTTCTTCATGCGCTTCGAGAACGAGACCGTGCTGGGCAGCTCGCCGGAGATGATGGTCACCTGCCAGGCGGGCAGGCTGGAGGTGCGGCCCATCGCGGGCACGCGGCCGCGCGGCGGCACCGAGGCCCAGGACGCGGCCTTCGAGCAGGAGCTTCTGGCCGATCCCAAGGAGCGGGCCGAGCATGTGATGCTGGTGGACCTGGGCAGGAACGACCTGGGGCGCATCGCCACGCCGGGCAGCGTGGAGGTGGCCAAGTTCATGCGGGTGGAGCGCTTCTCCCACGTCATGCACCTGACCAGCTACGTGGAGGCCGACCTGCGCGAGGGGCTGGACGCCATCGACGTGCTCCAGTCCACCTTCCCGGCGGGCACGGTTGCGGGCGCGCCCAAGATCTGGGCCATGGAGACCATAGCCCGGGTGGAGCAGCAGCCGCGCGGCCCCTACGCCGGGGCCATGGGCTGGCTGGGCCTGGGCCGGGGCACGGTCAACCTGGGCACGGGCATCACCATCCGCAGCATGTGGCTGCGCGACGGGGTGATGCACTGGCAGGCCGGGGCCGGGCTGGTGTACGACTCCGACCCGGAGAAGGAATGGCAGGAATGCAACAACAAGGCCCGCGTGATCAAAGAGATTCTCTCCTCCAAGGGGGTTGGCGATGTTTTTGCTGATCGATAACTTCGACTCCTTCACCTTCAACCTGGTGCAGGCCTTCCAGCAGCTGGGGGCTGATCCCGTGGTGCTGCGCAACGACCGCGACGAACTCCTCGATCCGGCGTTTGTGGCGGGGCTTTCGCGCGTGGTGCTCTCCCCCGGCCCCAGCCGCCCGGAAAACGCTGGCAACAGCCTCAAGTTCCTGGCCCTGCTGGAAAAGACCGGCATGAAGGTGCCGGTGCTGGGCGTGTGCCTGGGCCACCAGACCCTGGGCTGCTTCGCCGGGGCCTCGGTGGTGCGGGCGGAGCGCATCATGCACGGCAAGACGAGCCTGGTGGAACACGACGGCACGGACGTGTTCGCCGGGCTCCCGAACCCCTTCGAGGTCTGCCGCTACCACTCCCTCATCGTGCTGGCCCACGAGGCCCCGGACCGGCTGCGGGTGACGGCCAAGACCGCCGAGGGCGAGGTCATGGGCATGACCTACACCGACCGCCCCTGGAGCGGCGTGCAATTCCACCCGGAATCCATACTCACCCCGGACGGGCCCAAGCTGCTCGCCAACTTCCTGGCCAAGGCCAGGGCCTAAGGGAGGCATGATGACCATGGATCTGCGCGACATTCTGGACGCCCTGGGCAACCGGGCGGACCTCACCGGGGAACAGGCGGCCTTCGCCTTCCAGCAGCTTTTCGAGGGGTTGCTCACACCGGCCCAGGCCGGGGCGCTGCTCATGGGCCTGCGGGCCAAGGGCGAAACCCCGGTGGAGCTGGCGGAGGCCGCCCGCGCCGGGCTGGCCAAGGCCCGACTGGTCACGGGCCTGCCCACGGACAAGCCCGTGCTCGACATCGTGGGCACCGGGGGCGACCGCACCTCCAGCTTCAACTGCTCCACGGCCGTGTCGCTGTACCTGGCGGCCCTGGGCCACCGGGTGGTGAAGCACGGCAACCGGGCGGTGTCGTCCTCCAGCGGCAGCGCCGACGCCCTGGAGGGCCTGGGCCTGCCCCTCTCCACCCCGCCGGACAAGGTGGCGGCGGAGCTGGCGAAATCGAACTTCGTGTTCCTGTTCGCGCCCAACTACCACCCGGCGTTCGCGCACATAGCCCCCGTGCGGCGCGAACTGGGCGTGCGCACGCTCTTCAACATGATGGGCCCGCTGCTGAACCCGGCGCGCCCCAGCCACCAGCTCCTGGGCGTGGGCCAGCCAGCCGCCCTGCCGCTGATGGCCGAGACCCTGGCCCGCACCGCGCCGGAGGTCACGGCGCTGGTGATCCACGGCTCCGCCGGGGCCATGGCCGGCTTCGACGAGCTGACCCCCTTCGGCCCCACCATGGGCTTCGAAGTGGCTGGCGGCAAAACCGCGCCCTTCCGCCTGGACGCGGCGCAGTACGGCCTGGCGGGGTTCTCGCCCCAGGACGTGCGCGTGGCCGACAAGGCCGCCGCCCTGGCCGCCATCAAGGCCGTGCTGACGGGCAAGGGCAACCCGGCCATGCAGGCCATGACCGCGCTGAACCTGGGCGCGGCGCTCATGCTGGCCACGGGCAGGCCCATGGAGTTCTGCATGGCCGAGGCGCGGGCCGCCGTGGCCGACGGCGCGGCCAGGGAGTTCGTCCATGACTAGCCAGGGAACGCGGATGCTGGCCCGCTTCCGCGAGGCGCAGCTGCCGGGCATTGCGCGCCTGCGGGCGCTGGCGGCGGCGGACAAGCTGCCCGAGCCCCTGTCCTTCCCCGACCGGGAGGGGCGGCCCGCCTTCTCCCGCGCCCTGCGCGCGGCCGGAAGCCCCGCCGTCATCGCGGAATACAAGCGCGCCTCGCCTTCGCGCGGGGTCATCCGCCTGGATCTCTCCCCGCAGGACGTGGCGCGCATGTACGCGCAGAACAACGCCGGTGCCATCTCCGTGCTTACGGAGGAAGCCCACTTCCAGGGCAGCCTGGACTCTCTGGCCCGGATGGCCTTTGCCGGGCTTCCCTTGCTGCGCAAGGACTTCCTCATCGACCCCGTGCAGGTGCTGGAGACCGCCGCCACGCCCGCTTCGGCGCTGCTGCTCATCATGCGCATGTTCGAGGGCGCGGACCAGGTGCGCGAGATGCGCGAGCTGGCCCGCGAGCACGGCCTGGAGGCCGTGTGCGAGGTCTTCGACGAGGCCGACCTGGACATGGCGCGCTGGGCGGGCGCGGAAATCATCCAGGTGAACAACCGCGATCTGGACACCCTTGAAACCAGTCTGGACGTGTCGCGGCGGCTGGTGCGCACGCGCGGGGCGGGCGAGCTGTGGATCAGCGCCAGCGGGCTTTCCGCGCCAGAGCAGGTGGCCGAGATGGGCGACCTGGGCTTCGACGCCGTGCTGGTGGGCACCTCGCTCATGAGCCAGGCCGACCCCGGCGCGGCGCTTCGCGCCCTGGCCCAGGTGGGCAGGGACCGCAAGGCCGCCCGCGAGGCCGAGCGCCATGCGCGGCATGAGGCGGCCGGGCGCGGCGGGGGGAACCGCTGATGGACCGCCCGCTGGTCAAGGTCTGCGGCCAGACGAGCCGCGAGGGCGCGGAGCTGTGCGCGCGCCTGGGGGCCCACATGCTGGGCTTCATCTTCCACCCGGCCAGCCCGCGCAACGTGGGCCCGGAACTCCCGGCGTCGCTTTCCCTGCCGGGCGTGCTCAAGGTGGGGGTGTTCGTGCGCCAGACCCTGGCCGAAACCCTGGAGCTGCTGCGGGCCGGGCGGCTGCACGCGGCCCAGCTGCACGGAGGCCAGGATGTGGCCTTCTGCCGCGCCCTGGCCCAGGTGCTGGGGCCGGAACGCGTGCTCAAGGTCGTCTGGCCAGAACGGGCCGCCAACCAGGACGCCTTCCAGGCGGAACTCGACGCCTTCGCCCCGGTCTGCGGCCGCTTCCTGGCCGATGCGGGCGCTGGCGGCGGCGGGCATGGCCGGGGCGTCGACGACCGGGCCGCCGCGCTGCTTGAGGCGGCGCGCTTCCCCAGGCCCTGGCTGCTGGCCGGAGGCCTGGGGCCGGAGAGCATCGGCCCGGCGCTCTTGCGCTTTGGCCCCGGCCACGGCCCCATAGGCATAGACATCAACTCCGGCGTGGAGTCCGCGCCGGGGGTCAAGGACGAAACACTGCTGCGCAGGGCCTTCTCCGCCGTGGACGCCCTGCACGCGGCCCAACAACAATAACGAGGTGATTGCCGTGAAGAAAGGCTATTTCGGCGACTTCGGAGGGCAGTTCGTGCCCGAGCTGCTCATGCCGCCCCTGCTTGAACTTGAGGAGGCCATGGAGCGCATCCTGCCCTCGCCCGAGTTCCAGGACGAACTTGCGGACATTCTGGCAAACTTCGTGGGGCGGCCCACCGCGCTGACCTTCTGCCCCAACCTCTCGGCCAAGCTCGGCCTGAACCTCTGGCTCAAGCGCGAGGACCTGGCCCACGGCGGCGCGCACAAGATCAACAACACCATAGGCCAGGCCCTCTTGGCCAAGAAGCTGGGCAAGACGCGGCTTCTGGCCGAAACCGGCGCGGGCCAACACGGCGTGGCCACGGCCCTGGCCGCAGCGCGCCTGGGGCTTGAGTGCACCATCTACATGGGCGCCACGGACGTGGAGCGCCAGAGCCTCAACGTGCGCCGCATGAAGCTCTTCGGGGCCGAGGTGGTGAGCGTGGAGTCCGGCACCAAGACCCTCAAGGACGCCATCAACGCCGCCCTGCGCGCCTGGATAGCCGACCAGAAAACCACGCACTACAGCTTCGGCACCGCGGCCGGGCCGCACCCCTTCCCCCTGCTCGTGCGCGAGCTGCAGGCCGTCATCAGCCGCGAGGCGCGCGCGCAGTTCCTGGCCCAGGCGGGCAGGCTGCCCGACTGCGTGGTGGCCTGCGTGGGCGGCGGCTCCAACGCCATCGGCGCGTTCCACGAGTTCGTGCCCGACGCGGGCGTCAAACTTGTGGGCGTGGAGGCCGGGGGCTCCGGCGCGCCCGGCGACTGGCACTCCGCCCCGCTCTCCAAGGAGGGCACGCCCGGCGTGCTGCACGGAATGCACACCCAGCTCATCCAGACGCCCGAGGGCCAGATCCTGCCCTCGCACTCCATCGCCCCGGGCCTGGACTACCCCGGCGTGGGGCCGGAGCACGCGGCCTACCAGGCCAGCGGCCGCGCCACCTACGTGTGCGTCAACGACGACGTGGCCCTGGACGCCTTCCTGGAGCTCTCGCGGCACGAGGGCATCATGCCCGCGCTGGAGAGCTCCCACGCCCTGGGCTGGGTGCTCAAGAACGCGCAGGCCCTGCCCCCCGGCTCCCATGTCATGGTCTGCCTGTCCGGACGCGGCGACAAGGACCTGGACATCGTCAACGACTATCTCTCGCGCAAGGCATAGGAACGCACGCCATGAGCACCGACATCCTCACCAAACGCATCGCGGCCGCCCGCGCGGCTGGCCGCCTGGCCCTCGTCCCCTTCCTGCCCGCGGGCTACCCGGACAAACAGCGCTTCTGGGACGAAATCGACGCGCTGGACGCCTCGGGCGCGGACGTCATCGAAATCGGAATGCCCTTCTCCGACCCCGTGGCCGACGGCCCCGTGGTGGAACATGCCTCGCTCCAATGCCTGGAGGCCGGGGTGAATCTCAAGTGGGTCCTGGCCGAACTGGCCGCGCGCAAGGGCCGCTACACGGCCGGGCTGGTCCTGATGGGCTACCTGAACCCGGTGTTGCAGTATGGGCTGGCCGCCTTCGCCCGCGACGCCGCCAGCGCCGGGGTCCACGGCGTCATCCTGGCCGACGTGCCCTTCGAGGAGAGCGGCCTCATCCGCCAGGCCCTGGAGCCGGAAGGGCTGGCGCTCATCCCGCTGGTGGGACTGAACACCCTGCCCGGGCGCATGGCCCTGTACGCAAGCCAGGCGCGCGGCTTCGCCTACTTCGTGTCCGTGCTGGGCACCACGGGTGTGCGCAGCCAATTCGACACCGGCCTGCCGCCGGAGGTGCGCGAAGGCCTGGCTCGCGCCAAAGAGGCCTTCGCCGTGCCCGTGGCCCTGGGCTTCGGCCTCAAGCACCCGGACCAGCTGAAGGAACTCGACGGACTGGTGGACGCGGCCGTGTTCGGCAGCGCCCTCATCCGGCACATCGCCCAGGGCGGCGACTCCGCCGGGTTCATGAAGGTATGGAAATAGGGTGAACCGGGGGAGGCGCAAGAGCCTCCCCCCCTAGCGCCCCCGCGTCACCCACAGGATTGCGCAGCCGCCCAGGGCCATGACCCCGGCGATGAACAGGAAGCCCATGTGGTGGCTGCCGGTGGCGTCGCGCACCACGCCCACCAGGGTCGGGCCCACAAAGCCGCCCGCGTTGCCGATGGAGTTGATGAGCGCCACGCCGCCCGCGGACGCCGCTCCGGAGAGGAATCCCGTGGGAATGGTCCAGAAGGGGCCAAGCATCCCCCACAGGCCCATGGTCGCCAGGGTGAAGCAGCACAGGCTCCACCAGGGCGCGTGGTCCGCCCCCAGCCAGTGGCCCACGGGCAGGAGGCTCAGCGCAAAACCCAATGCGCTGGCCAGAAGCGGCCCGGCCGTGTGCCAGCGGCGCTCGCCCGTGCGGTCCGAGCGCCTGCCCACAAGAATCATGCCCACCACCCCGCCCAGGTAGGGAATGGCCGAAAGCAGCCCCACGCGCACGGGCTGCGCACCGGGGCCAAGGATCTCCGCAATGAGTGTGGGCATCCACATGACCAGCCCGTACATGCCCACGCACAGGGCGAAGTAGGCGGCGGAAAGCAGCCACACGCGCGAATCCAACGCCAGACCGCGCAGCACAGCGCCGAGCCGCCCGCGCTCCTGCTCCGGGGCCTGGGCCAGCTCTGCGGCCAAGGCCTCGCGCTCGGACGGAGAAAGCCAACGGGCGTCGCCAGGGCCATTGGGCAGCAGCCACAGCACGGAGAACCCCAGCAGCACCGCGGGCACGCCCTCCAGCACGAACATCCAGCGCCAGCCCTCCAGCCCCCAGGCTCCGTGCAGGCCCAGCAGCCAGCCCGAGAGCGGCGCGCCCACCATGCCGGCCACTGGCGTTGCGGCCATGAACAGGGCCACGGCCCTGGCGCGGTGCGCAGGCGGATACCAGAGGGTGAGGTAGTAGATGACGCCGGGCAGGAACCCGGCCTCGGCCACGCCCAACAAAAAGCGCAGCAGGTGGAAGGACCAGGCCGCATGCACCAGGGCCATGCAGCAAGCGGCCAGCCCCCAGGTGACCATGATGCGCGCGATCCACAGGCGCGCGCCCACGCGACGCAAAATCAGGTTGCTCGGCACCTCGAACAGCACGTAGCCCGCAAAGAACATGCCCGCGCCCAGGCCGAACACCGAACTGGTGAACCCAAGCGTCTCCGTAAGCCCATGGGCCGCAAAGGAGACGTTGACGCGGTCCAGGTAGGCCACAACGTAAAGCACGAACAAATAGGGCAGAAGCCGCAGGTCGATCTTGCGGCGCAGGCAGGTGTGGGATGGCGTCATGCGCCACGTCTAGCGCAGGCGCGCCGGGATGGGAAGCGCCCCGGCGCCTGGGCTGCGTCCCACGATGCTCCGCACCGCAACGCCCGTGGAACAGGTGGCGGTCGGTGCCATCCCCCGCCGAGGATGCCGCCCGTAAGCTTGGGCCCTCTGCATACAACAGGAAAGAGGGAATAGGCAAATTGGGGAAAAAATGGCGGAGAGGGTGTCAGTCGAATTGATCTCGGTATGCTAAGCGTGGCAACGGTTATCCTGAATGTGGAAAAATGTGTGATACCAATAGTGATACCAACAATTATTGGGCTGTAGCTGGACGCCGGTGGACAATCAGGACTTGCTGGTTTGTATACTCTGGCACTCTGGGAGTGCTCGCCATCTTGTTTCCCGAATCATACCAGGTGCCAGTCTTCGTGCCCCAACGGCACTTCCTTCAGAAGATCCCTGCATTGCCGCCATTGTGGCATGAATTGGTCTAATAGCTCCATGAACCGTTCGTTGTGGTGCCGTTCGAGCAGATGGACGAGTTCATGGACCAGGACGTACTCCAGGCACAGGGTGGGCCGTTTTGCCAATTCCAAGTTGAGCCAGATGCGGCGGGCCTTGATTGAGCAGCTCCCCCATTTGGTCCTCATCTTCTTGATGCCCCAAGAGGATGCCTGCACGCCGATAATGGCCTGCCACTTCTCGAGGAGAGGTGGCAGGAGGAGCTTGAGCTGCTGCCGATACCACCTGAGCAGAATGGCCTCCCGTTGCTCCTGGGAGGACCCTGGACGAGCGAAGATGTCTATGGTGCCGATGCCGCGCAGGCTCACCTGGGATGGACCTGGGCGTTCATGTAAGCGCAGCCGATACCTTTGGCCCAAGAAATAGTGGCTTTCCCCGTTGATCATCTCACGTTGTGACTGCCTGGGCTGGTCCCGGAACCGGGCCTTGTGCTTCTTGACCCATGCCAGCTTTTCGATCACCGCCAAACGCACGGCCTCATCGCTCAGCACTAAGGGTGCCGCAACCCTTACTCTACCGTTGGGCGGATAGACTCCGAGGTGCAGGTTCTTGATGTCCTTGCGAACCACTTCGACCCTGATACCTCCTACCGTGATGTGGTAAGGGCTAGTGGACGGTGCGGTAGTCATTTTGATGCTTCGCGAGCTCAAGTATCTGGTTGGTCAGCTCTTCATCGCCCAGCACAGATCGGATCGCGTTTCGAACTAGCTTGGTCTTGCCAGGGTGATTCCACCAGTCGTCCTGAACCTTGGCAAGGATTGCAGCATTCACTGACAGGGCCTGCCCTTCATGGCGGCCCAGGTTGTTGTAGAGTGCCCTCTGTGCAGCTGTCCTGACCTCTGGGGGGTAGCCGCCTGGCCCCCCTCCCGGAGTGTTTGCATCCCGCGTCAAAGCGGCGATCTTGGCGAGGTATTCCTTGTAGTTCAGCACTCCAGTCCGCCTCTGCTCGATCAGGGCATCCAGCAGCTTGGACATTTGCTCGTAGTATGCCGGGTCCACAGGTGCCTCGTTTGTGATGAGCTTTCGGACGTTGTTTTCGATGGTCTCGGCAACCGCCTCCTCACTCTTCCTGATACTCTTTGGCAACTGCTCTACGGCGTCAGGGCCACGATCCACGATGAGCTGAATCAGGCTCATGTCATCGAAGGCAGAAATCTTTTCGCTCTCTTCAGCGCGGATGTAGGTGTCTATGAGGTGGCGCATGGCTGGCTCGTAAGCCTTCAAGTCGATATAGTCGCTGCTGGCCACCCGAATCATGTCACGGACCTTGACGAAGTGGTCCACTTCATCCTTGATGGTTTGGATTTCCGCCGAGCTATAACCAGCCTCGACTAACTCGTTAGCGATGTTGGCATAGGCCCGCAGCAGGGCGGCCACGAACTTGTAGAGCTTCAGGCGCAGCGCTTCATTGTTCTTGAGCTGCTCGGCATTCCCGGATTCTTTGGCGCAGAAGTAATGCCTGTAAGCGTCCTCGTCTCTTGGGGGAGCCACTGGTTCGCAGAGGGCCTTGACCGCCTCGCGGGCCTCCTCCAGGTCCTCCCGCGCATGTTCCAGGCGGTTCTCCAGCAGGCCCTTCACGTCGTCCTTGTCGTACCCATCCAGCGCTCCGCTGGTGTAGTCCTGCACCGCCCCTTCCAGGCTCTTGAACAGGTCTTTGTAGTCGATAATGTAACCGTATTCCTTGGAATCGCCGTCAAGCCGGTTCACGCGGCAGATGGCTTGAAACAGGCCGTGGTCCCTCATCTGCTTGTCGATGTAGAGGTAGGTGGCCGAGGGCGCATCAAATCCGGTGAGCAGCTTGTCCACCACGATCAACAGCTTCATCTGCCCAGGCTCGTCGATGAACTTCTTCTTCACCTCCAGTTCGAACCGCTCGACCTTGCTGACGGCTTTCTCCACTGGTTCATCGAACCAGTCGGCCAGCATCTGTGAGTAGACCTGGTATTTTAGTAGGTTATCGGTCTCACCCTCGCCTGTGGCCTCGCCCTTCGTGTCGGCCACAGAAGGTGCGTAGCTGGTGATGATGGCACATTTCCCTTTCAGCTCGCCTTTGGCAAACAACTCGTAGAACTTGCACGCTTCGTAGATGCTGCCAGCCACAAGCATGGCATTGCCATGGCCGTCCATCAGGCGTGGCTTTCGATTCATGTCCAGCAGAATGTCGGCAACGATCTTCTCCAACCTGTCCTGGCAGGAGAGCAGCCGCTGCATGGTGCCCCATTTCGTCTTGAGTTGTGCCTTGGCTAGGTCGTTTAGGCCCTGGGTCTTGGCATCAAACCACTGATCGATTTTAGTCGTGTTGGTGAGCGACTGGTCGATGTCCCGAGCCTCATAGCGCAGGTCCAGCACAACGCCTTCACGCACGGCCTGGTCGAACTTGTAGGTGTGGATGTAGCGGCCAAAGACCTCGATACTCTTCTGCTTGTCTGCTTTGAGCAATGGCGTGCCGGTGAAACCGATGAACAGCGCGTTCGGCAGCAGCGTCTTCATGGCCTGGTGCAAGTCACCGGACTGTGTGCGATGGCACTCGTCCACGAACACATGGATGTCACCCTTGGCCTTGAAATCTGGCGGCAAGGACTGGATGGCCTTGATGAAGTCCTTGGTCCCTTCGTCGCTCTCCTCGTTCCCGTTCTGCTTGCCTCCGAACTTGTGGATGAGCGAGCAGAGCAGAGACTTGTCGAGCGCATTGAGCTGGGCCACGAGGTCCGCGCCGCTTGAGGTACGGTAGATGTCCTCATGGACGCCCCGGAAGACCTTCTCGATCTGCTCGTCCAGCTCGGTCCGGTCGGTGATGATGAGCACCCGCGCCGCCGGGTTATTCTCTCGTATCCACTTAGCCAGCCAGACCATAGTGAGCGACTTGCCGCTGCCCTGCGTATGCCAGATGATGCCGCCCTCGCGCTGGTGGAGCGCGTCCTGGGCAGCCTTCACGCCGAAATATTGGTTCTGGCGACAAACCTTTTTGGTCCCGGCGTCGAACACCACAAAGTCGTGGATCAGCTCCAGCAGGCGCGCTTTCTCGCACACCTGTAGCAGGTGCCGGTCCAGCAGATTGGCCTCGCTGGTGTAAGCGCCGGTGTCCTCCACCCAGGTCAGGTAATACTTCTCAGGAGTCTCAATGGTGCCATAACGCAGGCCTTGGGAGTCGTTGCCCGCCATAACCCACTGCATGGTGGAGAAGAAAGGCTGGATGAAGGCCTTCTTTTGGTTGTCCAGGTTCTGGCGGATGCCCTCGGCCATGGATACGGTGGAGCGCTTCAGCTCCAGCACGCCAAGGGCGATGCCGTTGACGTAGAGCACAATGTCGGGCCGCTTGGTGCTGGCCTTGGCGTCCACGCCTGTGATCGTCACCTCTTCGGCAATGGCGAAGTGGTTGTTCTCCGGGTGCTTCCAATCGATGAGCCAGACCGTGACGTGGTTCTCGCCTGCGCCGGGCTGAACATTCACGCCGTAGCGCAGCATCTCGTAGACGGCCTTGTTGCGGTCGTAGAGGTGCTTGCTGGTGTCGCCCGCAACCGTAACCAGCTTGTGCAACGCCCGGCTGATGAGTGTGCCGCTGGTGCCCTGCTGCTCCAGCCAGGCCGTGAGCAAGCCCTGCTCGATGTTGGCGTTGCCGGGCCTGTCGATCCAGTTGCCAAGGTAGGCGTAGCCCAGGCGCTGTTGGAACAGCTTGATGACCCGCTCCTGCGTTTTCTTCTCGATCTGGCCGACGCTGCCCATGGCTTACCCCTTCAGGAGCTTGAAGCTCACCTGATACCGGTAGAAGTCGATGTTCGGGGCCACGGCCAGGGCGCGGCGTATGCGCTGGTCGTCGTCCAGGGCGATGATGACGCCCCGCGTTTCCTGCTCCGGCTCGGCCAGCTCCTGGGCCACAAAGCCCATGTAGCGCAGGGTCTGGCCCACCACCACGTCGCTGGCGCGTCCTTTCTTCAGCTCCACCACCAGCAGTTGCTTCTTGTCCTTGCTGATGGCCAGGATGTCGATGGGGCCGGTGTCCGTGGGGTACTGCTGCCCTACGCGCTCCCCGTCCTCCTGAAAAATCTCAAAGGACTTGCCCAACTCGGTCTGCTCCCAGTTCTGCACCAAGAAGTCCTCCAGGTGCTTCTCCATGGCGAAGGCGACCGGATCGTCCACTGTTTCATCGGTGGAAATGAGCCGAGGCGCAGCCTGGGCAACCAGGAACCGCTCGATCTCGTCCCTATGGCCGGTGACGCTGCTCACGGTGCCGATGGACCCGGTCGAGTTACGCAATCCCTCGCTCATGGCGGCACGGTCAATGACGAGGTCAAGCCAGCGCACGGTCCTGCGGTGGGGCAGGTCCAGGCCTGGGGCGTAGAAATAGTCCCCGATCACCTCGCCGACATGGTACGTGCCTGTGCCGTCCGGGCAGAGCACGATATCGCCCTTGTTGATGCCCTTGGCCACGGTCCAGAGCATCCCACAGGCCAGCCCGGCGGCGATCTTCGACTTGCCGGGAAGCAGCGCTAGGTACTTGGGGATGAACACCTTGTTGAAGGCGCGCCACTCGTCGGGCAGCTGGCCGGTCAGGTCCTCGGCTATGCCGAGGTCCGCACCGATGTAGTTGCCGCTGAAGCACTCGGCAGCGTGCGCGCTCTGCTTGCCCAACATGACCCGGTAGTAGTTCTTCACGTTGCTCTCCCTGCGTCTTGGGGTGGACGGTGGTCGGGACTCTCTGGCTGCTTACACGAGGCGTATGCGCCCGGTCAAAAGCTCCTGCATCATGCCCTGCTTCAGGGCGCGGGTCTTGTCGCGCCGAGTCTCCAGCTCCGCTATCTCGGCGTCCATGTCGGACAAGACGGCGGCGATGGCGGTTTGTTCCGACTCACTCGGCTGGGGTACTTCGAGCTTTGCGAATGCGCTTTTGGCAATGTTATAGCGCGTTGCCCCTTGTGCCAAGATTGCCATGGCTTTGCGGCCCTCACTGCTTCTGAACCAGTAGGCGAAAAATAAACCATTCGCTTTGACTCCTGGATGGAACCGAAAGCCAAAGCAGAAACTATTCAAAAACAGGCTGGGGACTTCGTCTATGAGCACCGAGCAGAACCCAACTTCTTCTGGGGTCTCAGATGAGCCATTGAAGAATAGGTCGCCTTCGAGGGCTTGATTCTGCACTTCTGTTGCCAAGATATTAACAGGTTCAAACCACAAAGGATTGATTACCGTGTTGGTCATTATATTTATGAACGGTATGTAGCGGGCGGTTCCATGTCCAAAGTCCGCCTTTGTTTTCCCCGCCAGTCCACCGTAAGTAGATCCAAGTGCGTTCATTGACCTCCGCGGCCACTCCCCGCTGAACCCCGGCAACCGCCTCTTGCCCGTGAGAAGCTGCTGCATGGCGGCCTGCTTGAGGTCGCGCTTCTTGGCGAGGAGTTGGTCGAGCTTGGCAAGCAGGGCGTCCACGTCCGAGAGCGCTGCGGCGATGGCGCGCTGTTCGGGGAGGGGGGGGCGTGGGACTGGAAGCTGTCCGAGCGAAGTCTTGTTTATGGATGCAAGGTTTGTGGTCTGCCTCCCTGCAAGCAGAAAGTAGCGGCGAGCCTGTGTTGATCCTGTCCAGCAATTCAAAAAATGTGGGATGAGATTTTCCCCACAACGAACGACAAAGACGTGGTTCTGGTGAACACACGGTGTAAGCTCACCGCTCCACAGGGTGCCGCGTCCCAACTTGTCTAAATCGCCACCTTCGTTCATCAGCACATCGCCAGGCAGAACCGCGTAGTGACGAATGTCCTCTTGGCTGACTGTTAACTTCGCCATGTCAGAAAGATCGAGATAGCCATCCTGAACATTGGCAACGCGAAGGTAATGAACCTGAACTGGGTTGGCCGGGACGACTTTCGAGTTCTTTGCAATTCCAGTACGAATCATAGCAAGCGTGTTGAGTGAAGTAACCTCCCATTCCTCCGGGATCACCCCGACCTCGGTGCGTTTGTAGCCCAGCTTCAGTTCCATGCGAACCCCATCTTCTTGAGGTGTTCGCCAACGCGATCGGAGAGGGCTTCAATCTCTTTGGACAGCTGAGGTAGCGGGGAGGCATAGCGTTCGGCCAACTGGCGGATGCGTCCGGTGAGCGCCTGGCTCACGCGGTCCAGTTCGCCCTGCACGGCGGCAGAGAGGCTGGCCAGCCACTTGTCATCCACCACAAGTGCCTTCACCTCGGCCTCGCTCAGTTTCGGGTACTTGGCGAAGACCTTCTCGTCGAGGGCCTTGCGAGCGTCCTTGGCCTGCTTGCTGGCAGCGGCCTCCTGCTCCAGCAGGGCCTGGTAGGCCTCCAACTGGGCGCGCTCATCCGCGAGCGACTTGTCGCGTTTGATCTCCTTGAGCCGGGCGGCCACGCTGCCCTTGGCGATCTTGCCGTCCTCCACCACTTCGGCCAGCAGGCCGTCCTCCCCGCCGTGTTCCTCGCGCATCTCGTCCATCTGCTGCTCCAGGGCGGCGGCTTGGACCTCCAGCGCCTCAATAGCGGCCAGTTCGGCGGAGAAATAGCGGGCGATCATGAGCGCGGGCGGGATGATGTCCGCCTTGTAGCGCACCTTGTTGAACACGAAGTCGTGCGGCTCGTTGTAGGTGGGCTTGTTGTTCTTGTCCTTGCTGGGGATGAGCTGGCGCACCGTGTTCGCCACGGCCCAGCCCTCGGCCACCAGCAGGTACACATCGTCCTGCATGGTGGTTTCCCAGTAGTCCATCAGGTGCTGGTACACGTCATAGGCGTCGATGAGCGGCACGGGCTTGAAGAGTTCCAGCAGCCACTCGGAAAGAGTTTCGATGAAGGCTTTGGGCCGGTCGCCAGTTTTGATGCCCTCGACCAACGGCTTAGAAGGCCGTTGCCATGCCTCAAACTGTTTGGTCACCAGTTGGTTGAAGGCGGTGAACTCGGTATTCTCGAAGATGGCGGTCTTGATGGCGCTGGCCTCCACCGTGAGCTGGCTGTAGCCGGTGCGCCCGGCGTCTTCAAACAGTTCCTTGCGAACGGACGGGAACACGGCCCAGTAAGCGGCCAGGGCGTCGATGTCACTGTTTGGGATGCCGCCCTTGAGGTGCGCTTCGATGTCCTGCAAATCTTCCGGCTCGGTGCTGTCGATGTAGCGCGGCAGGTTCAGGTTGAAGTCGTTGCCCTCAATCTCATCCACAGGCACCATGCGCGAGTATTTAGGCAGCTCCGCCAGCCGGGTGAAGGTGTCCACGATCTTGTGGATGTCCTGAGCGCGCAGGCGGTTTTTGTTGCCGTCTTTGATGAAGCCTTTGCTGGCGTCGATCATGAAGATGCCCTTGCGGGCGGCGGCGTTTTCTTTGTCCAGCACGATGATGCAGGCCGGGATGCCCGTGCCGTAGAACAGGTTCGCGGGCAGGCCGATGATGCCCTTAATGAAGCCCTGCCTGATTATGTTTTTGCGGATGGAGGCCTCGGCCCCGCCACGGAACAGCACGCCGTGGGGCAGAATCACCGCCGCCTTGCCGGTGCTCTTCATGCTCTTCAGCATGTGCAGCAGGAATGCGTAATCGCCGTTCTTGTCCGGTGGGGTGCCGTACTCGAAGCGGTTGTAGGGGTCGTGGGCGGCGTTCAGGCCGTTGGTCCAATTTTTGTTGGAAAATGGCGGGTTGGCCACCACGAAGTCGAAGGTCTTGAGGCTGCCGTCCGGGTTTTTGAAGTACGGGGCAGAGAGTGAGTTGTCCTTCCAGATGACCGCTGTGTCGCAGCCGTGCAGCACCATGTTCATGCGGGCCATGGCGGACGTGGCGTTGTCCATCTCCTGGCCGTAGAGGGCCAGGTTGAAGCCGGTGCGGTTCTGGGCTTCGTCGTGGGCCTTTAAGAGCAGGGAGCCGGAGCCGCAGGTGGGGTCGTAGATGCTCTGGCGGTTATCGCTGGCCGCGCCAAGCTCGATGACCTGGGACATGATGCGCGAGACTTCCGCAGGGGTGTAGAACTGGCCCTTGCTCTTGCCCGATTCCGTGGCGAAGTGGCGCATGAGGTATTCGTAGGCATCCCCAAGCAGGTCATCGCCGTCGGCGCGGTTGCGGCCAAAGTCCAGGCCCTCGAAGATGGCCACCAGCTTGGTGAGCCGTTCCACCATCTCCTTGCCCTTGCCGAGCTTGTCCTCATCGTTAAAGTCCGTGAGGTTGATGGCGCCCTTGAGGTCGTCGTTGGCATCGGCCAGCTTGCCGATGATCTTGTTGATGCGGTCGCCGATCTCGATGTCGTTCTTGGCGGCAACCATGTCGGCAAAGCCACCGCCAGGGGGGATGGTGATGACGGCGTTGGGATCCCCCGCGTACTTGTCGGAGACGTATTTGACGAACATCAGGGCCAGCACATAGTCCTTGTACTGGCTGGCATCCATGCCGCCGCGCAGTTCGTCGCAGGACTTCCAGAGGGAGGAGTAGAGTTCGGATTTCTTGAGAGCCATGGGGGAAGAGTCCTTCTTTGCGTTGGTTCCAGAGGGCGGTAAATATTTCGGTACCAGTAGAATCCGCTGAGTGCTATGTCAAACATGTTAGACCGTTTGAGACGCATTTTGAGGGCTTCTCCAGGTTGGGGAGAGGTGGAAGCCAATTTGGGGGGCTCCTCTTTAGCACGTTGCACTGAGAGCGTTTGGTTGCTAGATGGTGAGGTCCGGCTGGCACACTCTCTCAGGGAGAGGTGGCGGCATAACTAAAACAAAGGGTTATATAATGTTGCGTTCTTCCTTCTTGCACCTCCACGGATTTGGCAAAGCCAAAGAGGAGGCATTGTGGAAGCGTGGCATAAGGACCTGGGACGACTTTCTCGCAGTTTGGCGACGGGACATGCCTTTGCTGGGACCTGAAGCCCGACACCCTGATCTCGAACAATCCTATTCGGCTCTACGAAGACACGATGTTGGCTTCTTTGCGAGTGCTCTTCCCCGGCAGGAACATTACCGGATTGCCCTTGAGTATCCCCAGGATACGCTCTTTCTTGATATAGAGACGACAGGCTTAAGCCATTACTATGACAGGATCACTCTTGTCGGCTGGTCGTTTGGGGAACGGTTTGGGGTATACATTGCCGGACAGGACCGAGTGCCGCTCCTTGAAGCCTTTGCAAGTGCGAAGGCTTTGGTGACTTTCAACGGGACCATGTTCGACCTGAGATTCATTCGAAACGAGTTCCCCGATGCGATCATCCCGCCTGTCCACATTGATCTGCGCTTCCTAGCGAAGAGAGTGGGGCTCACTGGCGGCCAGAAATCCATAGAGCAGCAAATCGGCCTAGTCAGAACAGAGGCCAAGGGGATAAGCGGCGAGGCTGCCCCAGTCCTTTGGCACTGCTACCGACGTGGAGACATCCAGGCCCTTAAGGAGCTGATTCGGTACAATCATGCTGATGTCGAGGGTATGAAAAGTATCTTCGATTATTGCATGAAGTTGCTAGCCAAAAGGGGCAGCTTGCCGGATCGACCAGCTTTGCGTTTTAAAAAGCTGAAGAGCAAAGTTGTGTGGGCCAAGGCCGGTCAGCTGAACCAGCCCTACGCTATTTCTGTTGCCCCATGGCGAGATGACGACACCGCATACTTCTCTTTGTCCGACCTGTCTCGGCAGATCCCTTTTGAAGACGTACCTATCGTCGGCATCGATCTCGTCGCTTCAGAGTCCAAGGGCACAGGTTATGCCCTCGTTAAGGGGCAACACACAACGACACAACGCGTCTTTTCTGATGATGAAATATTAGCTCTGGTGCAGCAGCATAAGGCGCGGCTCGTATCCATCGATTCCCCCTTGAGCCTTCCCTTCGGGCGTATGACCGTATTTGATGATGACCCGAATCGTGAAGAGTTCGGTATTATGCGTATTTGCGAACGCCAGCTGAAGCGGCGGGGCATCAATGTCTACCCCAGTCTCATCAGATGTATGCAGAAACTGACAAGACGGGGAATGGAGCTGGCTCAAAAAATTCGTTCTCTTGGCATCCCTGTGATCGAGAGCTACCCCGGAGCAGCGCAGGACATCATGCGTATTCCCCGCAAGCAAGCTGGGCTCGACTGGCTTCGGCTTGGTTTGGCGGAGTTTGGCCTTACGGGTGAATTCCTGCACGTTGATGTCAGCCATGACGAACTTGACGCCATCACATCTGCCGTCGTGGGGCAGTTCTTTTGGGCAGGGAAATATGAGGGGCTGGGCACAGCGGAAGAGGACTACCTCATCATCCCAGACCAGCATGTGGACAATAGCCGTTGGCTTTCAAGAACAGTCGTTGGTTTCAGCGGCTCCATTGGAGTCGGTAAGACCACAGCCGCCCAGTTTCTTGCGCGAGAAAAAGGGTTCGTGCTCGTTCGGTACAGTGATGTTCTTGTCAACATACTGCGTCAGCGGGGCCAGAAACCTACGAGATCCGCGCTGCAGAAGCTGGGATGGGAAGTGCACACGCAGCACGGGCAGCGTTGGCTTGGACGTCAGCTCGTCGCCTTAGCGGGGGATGCTGAAAAGATCGTCGTCGACGGAGTTCGGTTTCCTGAAGACGCTGCGTACCTTCGTGAGAGCTACGGGCCACGATACCTGCACTGCCACATAGAATGTCCGGCTGAAATTGCCCGTCAACGCACGCAGGATGCCCCGCGTGAGGACATCTCTGCGGCGCAGGCCTTAGAGCATCCGGTCGAACAACGGGTTGACTTTTTGCAGAACCTGGCCAACAAGATCCTAAATAATCAGAGTTCCCTTGGGGAGTTCTACGCCCAGCTCGAATCCCTCTGAAGCGTTGGAGCCCATATGCCTGTTTCTGTGGTAGTTGGCGGCCAGTTTGGCGGTGAAGGCAAGGGCAAGGTTGCCCACTTTTTCGCCAAAGAGCAGGAAGCCACCGCCGTGGTCCGCTGCGGCGGATCGAATTCTGGTCATACCGTCGTGGCCCCTAGCGGCCAAGTACACATTTTCCGACACCTCCCTACAGCCGCAATCCTTCCAGGCGTCCAGCTCTATATGAGCGCTGGTTCCTATATTGACGTCGAGGTCCTGCAAAAGGAAATTGCGTCGATCAACCTCGACCCGAGGCGTTTGATTATTGACGAGAATGCCGTGGTTGTGGGGCCAGAGCATCGGGCCAAGGAACGCGAGGATTTAGTTGCGCGGATATCCTCGACGGGTAGCGGCACAGGGGCGGCGGTCGCGGATCGCGTGATGCGTCGTAAGGATTTGCTATTTGCAAAAGACTGTGCCGCGCTTAAACCGATGGTCGGTAACGTCTCCGGAATGCTTCGGGAGCGTCTGAACGCCAAAGAGCGCGTTTTGATCGAAGGGACTCAAGGCTTTGGGCTCTCGTTGCTTCACTCGCCACACTATCCATTTGTCACTAGTCGTGACACAACCGCAGCCGCTTTTGTCGCAGAAGCTGGTTTGAGCCCGCTGGATGTGGACGACATCATCCTCACGCTGCGGGCCTTCTCTATTCGTGTTGGTGGCGGGTCGGGCCCGTTGCCGAATGAAATAACGTGGGAAGAGCTTGCGAATGAGGCGGGGCGGCCAGATTTGATGGAGTATACTTCGGTAACGAAGAAGCCGAGGAGGGTGGCAAGATTTGACAGCACGCTGCCGAGTCGAGCTGTTGTGGTTAACAATCCCACCAAAATTGTTCTAAATCATCTCGACTACATAAAGTCCGCAGCGTCTGATGTTACAGTCGCAGATGCGGCTGTGAAGCAGTACTCCGCTATGATTCTAAATAAAATTGATTATTTTGGGACCTGTGCAGCATCCGTAAGGAGGATGCATGGATAAGGAACAGATCTTACAGTTGTCGAAAATTGATGTCGCTTGTGACTCTGTTGAGGCGAAGAGACGTTATGAAGAATGGAAACACGTTGACCCATATCCTTTAATTGCGCCTGCACTTTTGAATTCCGCAGACATTGTAAGTTATATTAATGCTGCTTCCCTCGTTTTCCCGTTCACGCCGGAACAATTGAAATCATGTGCTTATGAAATGACTCTTGGCGATACAGTGTTGTATTGGGATGAAACTGGGAAAAGGCGTTATTATAGAGGCCTCAAACGCGGCGCTTCTGTCCGATTCCCGAAGAATTCAATAGTTTATGTTACAACAGCTGAAGAGCTGTATATTCCAGACTACTTGGCTTTGCGCTTCAACATGGTAATTAAACACGTACACAGAGGTATGCTTCTAGGCACTGGGCCTCTCATTAATCCTGGGTATTCGGGGAGAATAATGATCCCGATCCACAACTTTACAAGGAATGAGTACCGTATCAGCGTTGGAGACAGGTTGATATCAATAGAGGTCACAAAAATATCTCGTTACACACAAAGTTTAAAATCTGACGAGCAAGTTGCACCTGCTCCATGTTCCTTGTATGTTCAGAACGATTCAGAATATATTGGTGCAACTTTTAAAAAGTTTCTCCAGCGAGCCGTTGGAGCCGAAGGCCAAGTTCGTAGTGCTATTGAAGAAGTAATTACAGGTGTACACGATCGGTTGGGAAATGTTGAAAAGGAAACACGTGAGTACACTGAAACTCACATTAGAAAGGCTGAAGAAGAAACCAAAAAGTCTATCGAGCTAGTTTGTAAGGCTGTCGATGAAGCAATGTCTGCCAAAGATAGATTAGAAATAAGCATAGATAGGACACGTAGGTGGTCCTTGATCGGTGCAATCGGTATTGTCGTTGGTTTCTGTGCATTGATACTCGCGGCGTACACATATCATGTAAATGTCACTTCAACTCTTAAGCAGCAGATTGAATCTGAAAGAACTATCATTTCTGACTATAAAAATGAACTAGAAGAAAATAGGAAAACGATTGATGGTGCTTTAGTCACAATCAGTGCGAATGTCATAGATGAGATTTCAAGAAGGAATAGTTTAGACAACTCAACGAGGCAAAACAGTGTAGAGAAGGAAAAGGTTAAGCGATGAGAGTCGAAGTGTGTGGCTCAATTGCAACGGGTAAAACGACTTTTGCTTCCTTTGCAAATGTGATCAATCTTGATATGGTTGAAGAACAGTATAAAAAAAATCCTTTCCTTGAAGTTTTTTATGGCGGTGAAATTGAGTGTTCTTTTGAGACGGAGCTATCGTTTTTGTTAATACACTACCACCAGATCAAAGCGAGTTGCAGACCCACATGTCCAAGTTTTGTTTGTGACTTTTCGTTAATCCTCGACAATGCCTATGCCGATGTTACACTATTGGGTCATCGACTCGAGATATTTCAAAATATCTCTGAGGACCTCATGCTTGAGGTCGGTCATCCCAACATCTTGGTCCATTTGGTTTGCCCCGAAGATGTTTTGCTAGAACGCGTTCGCAAACGCGGCAGAGCATCTGAACAAGTTATTACAATGGCCTATCTTAAGAAAGTTGCCGATGCCCTCGAGCGACGCGTTGATGAAGCCTCCAAGTCCGTGCCAGTGCTCCGCATCGACAGCCACGAACATGATTTCCGTGACGGGCTAGAAGGGCACGATTTCTTGGCTACCCTGCTGGAGCATTTGAAGTAGCCAACGGTCGGCTGTTACAAGCACAGGGCTAGCCCCCTGAGCGTTCCCTCCTTCCTTTTCTGCTGTGACTCTGTACCCCTTTGATAAGACGTGAATGCAGTCCCTGGAACCTGGTCGATGATGGTACTGAACCACGCGCTGAAGCTGGCAGTGCCGTGCAAATTTGGCGCACTTTCGGGACCAGACCTGGTGCGACTGTCGGTGTTATTTCAAAACGGCAGCTGGTTACGTTGTGGATGCGGTAGAGGGGATGTCGGTCGAATTTAAGGTGACGAACGGGGTAACTCAATCCCCCCCCTCTTCCCTCATCCTTCTGCGCTGACTAAAATTTAACTCAAACATTGACGATTAACACGTTTTGTCTTAAATGTTAGTCATGAGCTCAATCGGCAAGACTATCATACAGCTTCGGCGCGCCAAGGGCTGGAACCAAACCGAACTCGCAGAGAGGGCCGGGGTGTCTCGTGCGCTCGTAAGTTCATTGGAGCGCGGAGCTGCTACCGGGGCGGGAATGCTCAAGGTGCAACGAATTCTTGCGCTGTTCGGCTATGAACTTGTTGCAACCCCAAAGTCTGGCCCGCCAACTCTGGATGAACTTCAGGCGCTGAACGAGGCCGACAATGCTTGAGGTTAGGGCAGGTAACGATTTGGCTGGGCGGCTGACTCGAACCGCACGGCAACGGTTTGCCTTCACCTACCAGCCGGATGTGTCCAAAGAAGCGGCAGTCTCTTTGACGATGCCGGTGCGTTCTGAAAGCTGGACCTTCGCCTGGGGGTTGCACCCAATCTTTCAGATGAATCTCCCGGAGGGGGCTCTGAAGCTCTACTTGGAGGATATGCTGTCAAAGGCTGTCCCCAATTTTGACGACTTGGAGTTGCTGCGTGTCACCGGCCACTCTCACATCGGTCGACTAAGCTATGGTGAGCCTGGGGGCGATGCTGATGACCTTCCAGGCGCTGTGAGCGTGGAGGAAATACTGACGTATGACGGAGCAGAGGACCTATTCCGTGATCTGTTGAATAGGTATGCACGCTTTTCAGGGGTGTCAGGTGTCCAGCCCAAGGTTCTTGTTCGCGCCACTGAAGGGCTCAAGCTGTCACCGGACCATAAGGTGACGATGCAGGCCGCCACTCATATCGTCAAGACTTGGGACGAGCGGTATCCAGAATTAGCACTCAACGAACATTTTTGCCTACTGGCTGCCAAGAAATGTGGCCTTACTGTTCCCAACTGGGCCGTCTCTGAAAACGGGCGTTTCCTAATTGTGGATCGCTTTGATCTCGACGAGCAGGGGCAATATCTGGGTATTGAGGATTTCTGCGTCCTGCAAGGCCTGGGGACTAGGGATAAATACACTGGGAGCTACGAGCAGCTCGGGAAGATTATTCAGGCCTTCGTGCCCCCAGAGCACCATAAAGACTCAATGCGGGCATTCTTCAAGATGATCGTCTTATCCGTCGGCCTGCGCAATGGTGATGCACACCGGAAGAATTTTTGTCTGCTATATTCTTCACCAGTTGACCGCCAGGGCCGACTTGCTCCGACTTTTGATCAGATCACAACCACGGCATACCTGCCTCATGATTCCATGGCATTGTTGCTGCGTGGTTCCAAGCGTTGGCCAGACAGAGCGGCTATGCTTGATTTTGCGCTAAAGACCTGTTCCATGACAAAACGTGAGGCTGAGGCAGTCATTTGCGAGGTTGAAAGTGGTATCCTGCTGGCGCGTACAGATCTTCAGGACCGAGTTCAAGCTGGGGGGACCTTCGCAAGCACAGGGGCCAAGATGCTCACTGCCTGGGCAGAGGGCCTGCTTGCATTGACCCATTCACAGTAATAGCCCGTTGGTGTCCAGGCGGATGATTTGCCTGAGCCTCCTGCTGCACTATTAGCGAGCATTATTCGAAACTGTCCTTTACCATCTCATCCTTTATCTTTTGCACCTCCAATCTCCTCTCAGGAAGGAATTCTTCACGTTGCTGTTCAATCGCAGCACGTCGATTGGCCGCTCGTTCTGCCATTTCTTCCGGTGAAATCGTAGAATAAGCCGTGTCGGCTGCCTCTTCATTCCCCACGGCATTGACGACACGCGTGTGCGTTTCGATAAGGTTAAGCATTGCTTGGCCCTCACCGGGAGTTATTTCTCCCTTTGCAACTTGTAGTAGAATAGCCTTGCTGGCCTTATGAATGTCCTCATGGTTCTTGAGTGGTGGTAGAGTTACTCTCAAGGGCGAATCTTTTCGGGTTGGACAAAGCCGCTCCAGGCAGAGCTTTAGGCAAGCGACGTCTCCTTCCTTGGCCATTTCGATAACCTTACGGATAATTTCTGTCCCTTCGCCGTCAAGAAGCTCCTGAACAGCCATAGAGGCTTTATTGCGGGCTCCCTTGGGCTTCCCCTTGGGATTGCCCGAGGTCCCCTTAGGAAAGGGCTTCCCCCGCTGCTTTTTTGCTGTATTTTCAGCCATAGCAATTCTCCTTATGTCGCATCGCCATGTGCTCTGAGGACGATACGTAGTCTTTCCTGCGCGTTTCGCAGATAGTGCCGCAGGAAGTGATAGGTCGCGTACTCCGCCCCGGCCCTGTTGCCGCACCAGATGAAGGGGCAGCTGTGGCGGACCTGGAAGGCCAGCACGGATTGCAAAGCCGCGTGGGGCTTCATGCGCGAACGGTAGCGGCCCTCAGCCATGTCCTGCATGGACGCTTCCACGACCACGGCGAAGCATTCCAGGCCAGAGGCACGGGCAAGCTCCCGCTCAAAACGCTCTCGGCCCTCGCCAGTGAGGCAGCCCAGCAGATCGTCCAGGCTCTTGCGCTCCACAGCGCAGCGATCCAACAGCCCGGCCAGTGAATAGTCCCCTGTGGTGAGCGTCCCGGCCACCATTTCGCAGTCATAGCTGACGAAGCCGAACGGTGCTTGCTCTCTAGTGTCGCAGATAATCTTCATTGCAGCACCCTGCGCATGGTGTTGAAGCACCTAGCCCGGCAATAGACCTTGCTCGGGTCGGACGGCGTGAACGTCATGCCACAGCCACGGCAAGCAATTTGTCTCCCAAGTTCTTCCAGTAGCTGCTTCTTGTTCTGGCGGGCGAAGGTCAGCACCTCGGATGCCTTTTCCGGCTCAAGAGCGGCCAGTCCCTCTAGGGTGAGAGCGTCACCCTCTGCCCATACACGGACGCCACGGGATTCAATCCAGCGGGCGACGCTCATATAGTCACCCGGTCAGGGAAGGGTTGCGAAATCGGCGAAGTCTGCTCAACCTTTGTTTTTGGTTCTATACCTTGCGAATTAAGCGAATTATGCGAATTAATGTCGGTAGCCGGTGAGTCGGGGGGCATAATTCGCATAATTCTCTATTTTCGCAGAGAGAGAACACAGTTTTTGAACGGCCCCCTGTCTGCTCGGAGGTGAATCGCACCCGGCCAGAATTTGACAATTCACCCAGAACATCCTTGACGCGTTTGGTGTCGTGGTTGCCTAGAGCTTTGTGAATCTCTGTCAGAGACTTCGCCCCACCCCGCAGCATGGCCAGCACCTTGTCGACCATAGGGTCAGTTTCGCGCCCACCAAAGATCAGCATGGCGGATTCGTGGCAGTACTGCCAAAAGGCCAAAGCAGCGCCGAGGTGTTCTGCGGTGATGATGTTTTGTCCGGCCAGTAGAGTGTAAATCAGTGCCAGCCGCATCACTTGGGCTTCGCCTCGGTTGATGACGCACCCCGCCAATCCTGGGTGTTCCTGAGACAAGTCGAGGTAGACGTACTTCCACATCTCACGGGCTGTTGAATCCATGAGAACGCGCTCTGTGTGCTTGCCTTTATGCAGAAGTGTCAGCAGCTCCCGGCGTATGGCGTCAAGTTCCACATCCGGCATGGGTTCTGGGAATGGCACAACGCCACGGCGTTTTGCGTATACCCACAGGAAGCGATTGGCGAAGCCGTTGAGGCTTTGTACGGCATCAAGCAGTGAAGTGAGTTCGGCCACAGTGATATGCGTCACCAGCGCTAGGTGCGCTCCAGTTGTACGCGTCCGGTTGCTCTTTGTGAGAGGGTTCAAATTTCCGTTGTCCCAAAAACAGCGCATGGCCGTTGAGAGGGTGTTGCCCTGACGATTGGTGCAATTAAGGGCCGCTGCGAGTTCTTCATCCAACACGAACAAGCGCTTGTCGGATACTCCGGGGTCAGTTACCACCCACGCGCCGGTCGGGTTTTGCCTATCCACCTTCCATTCCTTCAACTCATCGCGCACAGCGTACACTAGACCCTCGCCAGTACTTAGCGGTCCAGGTGAGTATTGCGCCGGGATATGCCCGCTTGATTCGCCAAAGGTGAACAGCTTCTTTACTGGTGCGGCGGACGTGCCTTTTCTCGCCTTGGAACTGGCACCACAAATTGCAGCAAATAGACGCGCTTTGTGCGTAGTTTCACCTATTAGAATATGTGGCGAGATAAGTTCGACACCGAAACGGGTGAGGAAGGTTGCCAGCACGGCGGCGGGGTCGGCTTCACTGTTGCGTGTTGCCAATTGTATAAAGTCTCCGACGAAGCCAGGCATGGCCGCCAGCGGCAACGTGGGCCACTTTGTTGCTTCCGGCGTCCACTCCTCATCAATAGACGGAGTGGACTGTATAGCACGGGCCACGGGCTTCGCAGCCGACGCTAGTTGCTCCGGCGCCCTCCTGGGTTCTCTCTCCCCAGCGGCCATTCCACTTGCAATCGTTTTGCGGGCTTCAATCTCCGTCAGGCCAACGGCCAGCGCTGCATCAAGCAAGGTAGCTTCTGCTTTCTGGCGGTCCAGCTCCCCACCTGCTACAAGCTGCCCCAGCGCAAAGGCTGATTCATTCAATGCTTGGTTGCGACCCCCTTGCGCTGTATTCATTACGATGGCAGCCTCGGCTTCCAGGGCCTTGCGGCCGTAAGGCGTAGTGCCCCCGGCAGTCAGCGGTGCGGTCTTGGCAGCTTGCGCCGCCGTGGACAGAGGGGCCACCATGTCCAGAAGCCAAGCTGGGGCCTCAGCCAGTGCAGCCCCGCTGGAAACCCAAGAGTATGTCCCGCCGCTCAGGTGTCCGCTTGGGGGAAGGATTACATATCCGCCTTCACCTCGCACGTCCAAGCTAGGGGCCAGCTTGTTTGCGCTGTTGCGGACCTCCCGCCCCTTAATCCACTTGAAGAACAGTTGCCGCCCGCTTCCTCCAGTGTGTTGCTCAACCGTGGCAGGCAAAGGGCCATGTTCAGCTTCCAGTGCAGCCAGGGATTCAGGGCCTTTTGGCAAGTCTACGTCAAGCACCCACGCGCCGTGCTCCGCCCCCATAGGACATCCCACGCTTGCCGTAGGCCATTGCATCCACCACTTGCGGACTTGTTCCGGGTCCGTGCTGGCGGCTTTGAAGCCATTTTGGATAAGCGGCTTTTTGTTTGCCCTGCAGGGGAACACACGCCAGCCTTTGCTTGTGTAATTCAAGGCGGCGTCCAGCATAGAGCGTTCAGGAGTCATGGCTCACCCCTTCAAGCGCAATGGTAAATCTGTCCGTCCATCGACTACAGGCCATGCCCATTTCAGAGGTGAAGGTGCGTAGCCAGCGCTGGGTCCACAGTTTGACGGCGGGGTTTTGCTTTTTCATGACTCAACCACTCCACTCATGTGCTCCACGAGGGCCAAGAGGTCAGAGCCCCGCCAAAAGGTCATGGAGCCGTTGCGAACAGGTTGCGGGAATCGGCCAGACTTAACCCCCGCCCACCACGTAGCGGCGGCAACGTCTATGAGCGGTGGCGGACCTGACTTCGAGCGGACAATGGATTTGAGGCGGTAGAGACCGTTGGGATCAATGCGGGATGCGTTGGGCATGGTTGGTATCCTCCGTGGTTGAATTTCACCGGATGATACACACGGAAAAAGCTACGTCATTCCGGTTGATTCCGTCGTGCCGTCACTTCTTCAAAGAAAACCCCCTAAAACCGTCCAACGGAGTTAGGGGATCTCTGACATGGAGAAGGGAGGGCGCAGGTTTGCGATTCAGCGTCCCGCAAGGGGGGCAGGATATTAATCTTGCCTCTGAGGACCTGGCTTATTTGACTTGTGTTCATCGGGGAGAGCTTGCCAAAATACCTCAAGTGCCGTTTTGGGTAACGCTTCCCCCAATTTTTTGGCGATTGTCTGAATTTGTGTACGTTTTCTTTCTTTTGGGCCTTGTTGCCCGCAGAACAGAGCAATTGAAACCATTTGTGCTGCAAGCACTTTCCATCTCTGGACGCTATTTTGGCTGGCGGCGATAGTTGCGGAGCTCGTCCTGGGGGGCTTCTCAGTTTTCTTCCGTAACGACTGAAGTTCAGTAAACAGTTGGGTATTTTCTTGTTGGACTTGGGCGAGCTTGTCCCGCAGAGACTGCACGCTATCAAAATTGTCTGGGTTGGCTCCATACTCTGGGATCAGATCACGAAACACCTCAAATTTTCTGATCGCTTGCTTTAAGTCATAGGTGTGAAATTTAACTCTGTCGTTGATGTGTGACGAGTTAAACTCGTGCTTTTTGGGGCTGATCTCGTCGCCATGCACATTGCCATGTGAATCAACGTAATAGTTAATTTCACATTTGTTGACTACATCTATGAACATTTTCGGCGTGATTTTTAGACATTCTAACAGTGTTTTCGCATAAACATACTGTCGGTTATCTAAGAGTTCAATGAGCAAGCTCATATTTTCTTGCCTCTCTGTTTATGGAATTGAAAATCCAAGCATCGCGATGAACAACTGCCATGAAAAGGCCTACTCTCAGACATTACCCTCTTCGGTCGCGCTATGAGCTCTGCCCCTGGTGTGTCTCATGCAGTGAATCGAGGTAATCTGCCCAAGCCTGCATCATTCTCCTCCGCTCTGGCAAGTGCTGCGCAAAGTTATAGCTGGCTCGGACCTTGTTTCTATCGCCGTGGGCAAGCTGGCGTTCCACCACGTCAGAGGGCCAGCCTTGTTCGTGCAGGATGGTGCTTGCCATTGAGCGGAAGCCGTGGCCCGTCATCTCACCCTTCTCGTAACCCATGCGGCGCAGCGCGGCGAGAACGGCATTCTCACTCATGGGACGGTCAGCCGACCTTGCTCCAGGGAATACATAGCGCCCGCCTCCCGTGAGCGGCTGTAGCTCATGGAGCACTTCGAGCGCTTGCCGCGAGAGGGGAACAATGTGCTTCTCCTTCATCTTCATGCGGGCTCCAGGGATGCGCCACTCTCCCGTTTCAAGGTCAAGCTCTGTCCACTCGGCATGGCGAAGCTCCCCAGGCCGCACAAAGGTGAGCGGTGCAAGCTTGAGGGCGCAGCGCGTCACAGGGGAGCCCTGGTAGCTTTCAATGGCCCTCAGAAGCTCGCCTATCTCCTTTGGCTCGTGGATGCTGGCAAAGTGCCGCTTCTTTGGGGGGGCGATTGCGCCGCGAAGGTCTGCGGCAACGTCACGCTCTGCCCGTCCTGTTGCCAGGGCGTAGCGGAATATCTCTCCGCACTTCTGCAAGTCACGGCGGGCGGTTTCCACCGCTCCTCGGCTCTCAATTCGGCGGATGACTGCGAGGAGTTCGGGCGGGGTGATCTCGCGGATCGGGCGCGACCCAATGTAGGGGAAGATGTCCTTTTGAAGGCGGCTGATGATCGTGAGCGCGGTGTTGTCCGTCCATGTGTGCCGGAACTTCGTGTGCCACTCCTCGGCTATGAGCTGAAAGGTTTCACCCGTTGCTCGCTCGACGGCCTTAAGAGCCTGCTTCTCAATGGCAGGGTCAACCCCTCTTTTCAGCTCCGCTTGAAGCCTGTCGCGTTCAAGCCGAGCGGCCCGCAGTGATACCTTCGGGTAGACCCCAAGGGAGGTGCGCCTTTCGACGCCTCCGACGCGGTACTTCCAGCGCCAGAGCTTAGATCCGTTGGGCATTACCAGCAGAAATAAGCCTTCGCTGTCGTAAAGGGTGTACTGCTTTTCTTTGGGAGCGGCGTTCTTGACGGCGGGGTCTGTCAGCTTCATTGGTATCACTTTCCGGCTTGGGGTGGTATCACTGGCTCGTGATACCTAAGGTGATACCAACTAATCCGCGGTTGTCAATGGACGCAAGTAGACCGCCCTGGACGATAATCCGGGGTGATTATGGCGTTTTCATTGACTTTTTGGACTATCTCGGACTTGGCTGGATTATCAAATGGCGGAGAGGGTGGGAAACGGCTCGCTTTATCGTATCTACATGAAATAGCTTGGCTTACTTTGGCGCTGTGTGGCTCCGTGTTATACAGTCGTGTGAGGCAGCCCCGGTGGCCCCTCCTGGTCTGCCATCTGCCGGAAAGTCCTTGTCCTGTCAATGTTTCCTGAAGATAGCGGCCCGCCTTGATCGTCGATGTGGATTCTGTGATGGGACTCGAACCCACGTACGGATTATGGTGATCCAGGCTGCCTGTTGCCCTGTGCTTGACCCCGTGAGGACTTCAGTCCAGTATGTCCCAGTTGGTACACTGGTGGGCTGAAGGGAGCTTGGGGGAAAGGATGTTGATTGGGGGCTATAGGCGTTGGGGTGTGAGCCGCTCGGACAAGGAGCCGCTGTTGCGGTTTATCCTGGCAGGCCTTGAAGATGCGGGGTGCCGTGTCCTCTACCACTCCGACCCTGGCGAGGCCCCCTTCCTGGTGTCCTTCGAGACCCCGAGCGGGGAGCGCCAGAGCATCCTCTGCTACGCCTTCCTGGCGAACTCCAAGCTCACCAAGAACAGGCCTGATGACGAGCACCGCTTCCAGGTGAAACTCGGCTCCGATCCCAAGGCCATCCTTGACCTCTACCAAGACCCGCTTGAAGTTACGACCACCTTGTTCGTGGGCATCGACCCCGAGCGGGGCTTCCTGGTGGCCGCCGATCCCGTCCTCCACAGCCCGACCAAGATGTTCATCTCCATCGAGTTCAAGCGTAGCCATGCCGAGGCCATCGAGAAGGACGGCTGGTGCGCCTGGGAAAGGGCCAGCGCGAGGCGTCCAGGCCAGCCCGTAGAGGTGCTGGTGGGGGCGGTGAGGAGCCGCCTCCTGGACCTCGTCCGCTTCGAGCGGGCTGCCAAGGGGCTTGATCAGGGGCACCGCCAGCTCCTGGCCGAGAAGTTCAAAGGTGGCCTGTTGGACCTGTTGGGCGCCAGGAAGGAGTCGGATCGTCACCGCCTCATCAAGGAACTGGGCTTGAGCGGCCCGGCCCTCTTCGACCTGATAGACGAGACCGCCCGGCTCAAGATGGCCGTGCGTGGCTGGGTGGCCGAGGTCCACCTGGAGAAGCTCCTCCAGGCCGTCCCCGACGTGTCCAGGTGCGCCAGGATCAACGAAGAGGGCAAGCCGGACATCTCCTTGCTGTATCACCACCACGGGCCGATCCTCATCGAGTGCAAGAACGTCCTCCGCACCGTCCACAAGGATGGCTATCCACGGCTGGACTTCCAGAAGACCAGGGCCTCGAAGGCCGACCCGTGCTCCCGCTACTACCGCCCCGAGGACTTCTCCATCGTGGCGGCCTGCCTCCATTCCATCACGGAGGAGTGGGAGTTCCGCTACGCCCTCACGAGGGTTCTGCCGGAGCACCTGAAGTGTCCAGGGCGGATCAAGTCTGCGATCCAGGTCAAGGGCAGGACGTGGTTTGAGAACCCGGCAGAGGTTCTTGAACTCGCCGCGAGGTCCGCATGAGCAAGGGCCTTACCATCTTGAGCCTCTTCACGGGGGCCGGGGGCCTAGACTACGGTTTCGAGGCAGCAGGCTTCGAGACCTGTGTTGCCCTGGAGCTGGACAAGCTGTGCTGCACCAGCCTGGAGGCCAGCCGCAAGTGGCCCGTGATCCCCGAGGACATCCACCAGACCCCGACACGGGCCATCCTGGACAAGGGCGGTCTTCGGGCTGGAGAGCTGGACCTCCTCATCGGTGGGCCTCCCTGTCAGCCATTCTCGAAGTCCGGCTGGTGGGCCAATGGAGACAGCCTCCGTCTGGACGATCCTCGGGCGGACACTCTGGCTGGCTACCTCCGCGTCCTCCGTGAAGCCCGCCCTCGGGCCTTCCTCCTGGAGAACGTGGCGGGCCTAGCCTTCGAGGGCAAGAACGAGGGGCTACGGCTCCTCACCACGACCCTGGAGACCATCAACCAGGAGGCTGGGACCAACTATCGCCCGAAGGTGTTGACCTTGAACGCGGCGAACTTCGGCGTCCCGCAGGCCAGGAGTCGGGTCTTCGTGATCGGCTCCCGTGAGGGGCTGGACTTCACGCCCCCTCGTGAGACCCACGCGGACCCTTCCATGCCCAGCCTGGGCGGCCTGGAGCCGTGGCACACAGCTTGGGATGCCATCGGGGGGCTTGGTGAGCCGAGGGATCTGGGCCTCCAGTTGACCGGGAAGTGGGCGGACCTGTTACCGTCCATCCCCGAGGGCCAGAACTACCTCTGGCACACCAGCCGCATGGGTGGGATGCCCCTGTTTGGCTGGAGGACACGGTACTGGAACTTCCTCCTCAAGCTGGCGAAGGACCGCCCGGCATGGACGATCCAGGCCCAGCCCGGCCCGGCCACGGGGCCGTTCCACTGGGACAACCGGAAGCTCTCCGGGGAGGAGCTGGCCCGCCTCCAGACCTTCCCCAAGGACGCCGTGATCCTGGGGGGGCGGGCGGATGTTCAGCGCCAGCTCGGCAATGCGGTCCCGAGCCTCTTGGCCGAAGTGTTGGGCCGGGAGATCGCCCGGCAGTTCTTCAAGGTGAAGCAGAAGACGAGCAAGCCCAAGCTCCTCCCCAAGCGACGCGATGACCTCCCGCCGCCGGAGCCTGTGGCCTCCGTCCCCGCCAAGTACCACGCGCTGGCCGGGGACCATGCCAGCCATCCCGGCACCGGACAAGGCCCGCTCTACTTGAGGGCGTAGTTCCGGCCTAAATCCAGCCCAAAAGTGTGAGCGTCTTCCTGCTCTCCCGTTCCGCCTAGGTTTCCCCCGGGGGAGGGTAAAAAAAGAGGCCCCGGGTCGCCCCGAGGCCTGCTGTGTAGTTGCGCTAATTGGGTCTAGCCCTTGGGGGGGAAGTCGTCGTTGCCGTGGCTGTCCTTCTGGCCGATCTGGCCGTTCCGGTTGTGGATCACGAACTCGCTCTCGACGTTCCGGCTGTGCTCGCGGCCCCAGTTGACGGCGTCCTGCTTGTTGTCAAACACGCGGGAGGCGCGGTCATTGCCGGTATCCTTGGAAGCCCAGCCGCCCTGGTGGGGCACGATGTGCGTCTGCTTGTTGCTCATGATGTTCTCCTAGGCCACCTTGTGGCCGATGAAGGTGATCGGGGTGGGCGCGTTGGCGGCCTTGGCAGTGCCCTGAAGGACGCCGTTCACAACCTTCGCGTTGAACTGGATGGGGATGACCTTGGCCCCGCTGAACAGCGGATCAGGAGTGCTGAAGTAGTGGGTTGCGGTCATCTGCCCAGCCAGCGAGTCGCCGTTGGGCTGATACGTCCCGACGTAGTAGTACTCGGTGTTGCCACCAGTAACCTTGCCGCCGTTGAAGGTGAGCACCATGGCCGAAGGCCGACCGAAGACGTTCGAGTTGATAGTCCAGAGACCATCCATAATTGTGCCCTCATTCAGGAGGGGAGGGGCTGCCCCCTCCCCGCTAGATGTTAAAGCCCTAGGTCCGCCACAGCCCGAGGAGGCCAGCAAGGCCCAGCCGGTCGCTCTTGCTCCGGTTGTTCTCCCACTGGAGCGGCTCCATGTTGCTCATGGTGTCGCTACCGCCCTTCGCCAGCGGAAAGATGTGGTCAATCTCCCAGCCGGTCGAGCTGTTGGTCTTGCCGTAGTTGCCCCAATGAATCAGGGTGCCGAAGCGGTCGCGCCGCGTCGTGTTGGGGTCGTGGCCGGGCACGATAACGGCCTTGCACCACACGGCAAAACGTTCGATGATGGTTAACTCACGACGAGGACTCGGGGTGCCGTATGAGGGCAGCCCACCAGCAAAGGGGACACGCATATCGGATTCCTCCATATGCAGTCGGTTGTGTCGCAATTTTCCCTTGCAGGTGGGCATGTGGTCGTGTAGAATCCCGATCACCCACTGATCAGGTGCCACTTGGCACCCACCTGGGAGCCCACCCTGCGACAACGGGGTGGTCTCCTTTTCTTGTCTTTCATTTATCGCAAAAAACTCTAGAAATGTCAAGGCGCCGGGATGGTAGGCGCCTCAACGCCTATTGACGGAAACCTTTGTGCCACAACGTCTCCCGGGCGTATGTTTTTTCATGTAAGTGCGTTTTGTAAGCCCTCTTCAGCTATGGTAACCGCAAGAATTTGATGATCCTGTCGGCTCTTACTCGTGGCCTGTTCCGGCGCTATTCAACGTGCGAGTTGGTCGAGCCTTGCTGCATTGGCAGGTAATTTTACCGGCCCCCGCCCTTCTTGTCGCCGCTGGTCAACGACTAATGCAACCCTGCCGAGGAGTGGGAAGGCCTATCCCCCTGTGCAGATAGGCCCCCCACGGATTTTCTGGCCTAGTCGGCGCCCTGAGCCGGAGCCTCTACAGGGGCATCAAGCGGCAGTGCTCCTTGTCCATTGCCTAGGTCCGATTTCAGCCCGATCTCCTGCATGGCTTTCCCCGCCGCCTTGCGTACCGGGGTGGTCTGGGTGATAACGCGCCCTCCCTGGATGATAGTCCCCTCCCAGAATGGAGAGTTCTTTTTCCAGTCCAAAGCCCCGAGCTTGTCGACGAAGGTCTCCCAATCTTTGACATCGTGCGTAAACAGCTCGTGACCGATGGTGCCGATCACGTTCATGCCTGTTGCCGTGAGGCAAACCCAGTCTTCTTCCCTGTACTTTGGGATGAGGCCTTTCTTTGGCGAGTCAGGATCAATCTCTGCGATTTCACGCAGCACCGGAATGGCCTGTGTCACCCTGTTGACAAATGCCACATACCAGTCCAGGTATTTCTTGTATTGGCGCTTCTCGCCCAGAAGCTCGTGCGCACGCTTCTCAAACTCGGAGTCGGCAGGGTTCCCGCGCACAAGCAGGTGCTTGATGAGCTGGCGCACTTGGTTGGCGAGGAATAGGTTTGTGGATTTCTTGCTTAACGTCTTGCTGGTGCTGTCGATTTTTCCGGTAAAGAGGGGGCATTCGGCGACGATGTCGGCGAGAATCCTGTTGGCGGGGTTCCGGGTGTCGAAGACCGAAAGCAGGCTCGGAGGGAGGGCCTTGGTCTTGGAGCAGTCAGCAAAGTCCTGATGAACTTGCGATAGTTCCGACTCGCACATGATCATTACGGAGAGGCTGTCATCGCGGAGCCGATGAGCTGCGTCGGGGTTGGTCTTTTCCAGCGCGATAATCGCCTCGAGGAGACCCTTCATCCTGTGCTGTCCGTCAGTGATGGAGAATGTCACGCCGATCGGCATGGCGAGGAAGCCAAGTTTGAAATTTCCGCCAGAGCTAATGGTGTAAACGTTGACAGGTTCCTGCACATTGAGAGTCAATGAGGGGATGATGTACTTTCCGTCGACGTTTTCCACCAAGTACTTGGCGATGTCTTGGGCATGCTTGGATTCAAGGGGGCGGTTGGTTGCGGACTTTGCATCGGCCATGCTGGCTCCCTTTATCGCAGAGCGTGGGATGAGCCGAGTCTCGATGAACTTGATGGGAAGGGCGCCCGAAAGGAATCTGCGTTCACCTTGCTTGGCGATGACAATTGGGAAGGTGAACCCCCCTGTGCTTGCCGACTCCAGATAGGCTGCCTGTTGAGCTTGGTCAAAGGTCGGGTGCTTGATGATCGTGACCTTGTCGAAGATTTCCTCGTCTGCCTTCATCGTATCCTCCTAGTTGTCTTGGCACTTCACGCAACGTCGTACACCAGGGACCGCAAGAACCCTGTCCGCTGGAATTTGGCTGCCGCACGCCTCACAGTAGGTGACGCCATGGGCCACAGTGGGCATTGAAAACAATGTTCTCTCGAAGCGAAGCTGGCAGAGGACAGTGTCTGGGGGGCCGGATTCCTCGTCCCACTCCTTGGTCGTGGTGACACCAGAGACTGGGCCGAAATCGTTAAGAACTAGGTAGCCGATCAGCCTCTCGGGCTTCAGGATGCTGGCCCAGGTGGTGTTCAACGAGCAGGGCAGGGGGGGCTTCGTCATGAGGGCCGAGGTCATCTCGGTATAGCCCTGCCTGAACCTCGCCTTGGCCATCATACGAGGCACTACTCCATGGAAGCTCACATACAGGTTGGCAACCTCAACCCTACCAATTTCAACGACGATCCCACCGCACACTGCTGCCGCTTGGGTGGCGCTCGCCTCCGCTTCTTTGGCAGAGGAGAAGCACAACAGGTTGACGTTTGTTTCGAACGCTCCGCTCATATCCACCTCCTGCGTGTACGTTTATATATGCGCGTTCGAAATGTCAATAGTGAGCGTAAGGAATGTTAGATGCGCGCGTACAACGTGCTGGCATGTATCGATTAAAATTTTGAGGGGCGGGGGGCTGGAGGCCCTCGGTTGGCGGGTGCTGGTGGTCTGGGAGTGCGAGATCAAGGACCATGTGGCCCTGGTGGACAAGCTCCGGGCCTTCCTGGGCACCACTCCGGCCTAAATCCAACCCAAAAATGTGAGCATCCTTCCCGCTCTCCATCCTTGCACTGGTTCCCCCGTGGGGTGTCCCCGCGCATGTGTGGCCCTGGTGCCCGGTCTCCGCGTTCGGGACGCGGTGCTCTGGTGCCCCACCGAGGCAGCCCCATACTCGTTTAGCAGGTGAGCGCCGGGCACTCCTCTAGGCCAGCCAGGCCGTGTTCTCCCGTTCTTGATATCGCACAAACGATCGTCTAGAAATGCTGTCACCACGTAGGAGGTGTTCAGCATGTGCAAGGTCTACGCGTACTTGAGGGTGTCCACGGACAGGCAGGACTTGGAGAACCAGCGGATGGAGATCACGGCTTACGCCGCACGGCAGGACCTGGTGGTGGACCAGTGGCTGGAGGTGGAGATCAGCAGCCGGAAGGACATCAGCCAGCGCCGGATCGTGGAGCTGCTGGACAGGCTCAAGCGTGGTGATGTGCTGGTGGTGTCCGAGGTCTCCCGGCTGGCCCGGTCCATGCGGGAGGTCCACAACATCATGGGGGACTTGGCCGCCAAGAAGGTGGAGGTCCACATCATCAAGCAGAACGTGGTGGCCCGTGGGGAAGGGGATATGACCACGGACATCCTGATCAACGCCTTCGCTATGGCTGCCCAGATGGAGCGGACCCTCATCAGCCAGAGGACGAAGAACGGCCTCGCCAGGGTGAAGGCCCAGGGGAAGAAGCTGGGCAACCCCAACCTGGAGCGCATCAACGCTGCCCGCCAGGAGAAGGCCGACCAGGGCGTGGAGCGCCTGCGGGCCACCTTGGCCGCGTTCAAGGGTCAGGGCATGACCCAACGGCGCATGGTGGAGGAGCTTAACGGCCTGGGGATCAGGACGGCCCAGGGCTGTGCCTGGAGCCTGTGCGGCGTGCAGAGGGCCTTGAAACGCTTGGGGCTGTAGTGCTGGGATGGCTTGGCCGGGAATTAGTGGTCCCTTCTTTAGGAGAATAGGCAGAGCCTATGGGTTCGGTTGGGGATGATTGCCCCGCGCGATGCCTGTGGGGGTGTGCGCGTAAAACTCGCCAGGATGGCTTTTGGGGCGCCTTTGTCGCATTCTGGCCTCGTAGTGGCCATTGGGGTGCAAAATGCGCTACAGGGCCATTTGTGGCCATTTTGCGCGGCATCCTACTGCCCTGTCCTCCTGGTGGGGTGCTGGCCTCACCCTGAAAGACCTCTCCACTTTTTGAGACCACCCTCCTTGACCTACTCCTCGTTTTGTGCAACGCGCGTGCGCGTAAGAAGAATACCTGTAGAGATTATATAGGGTACGACACTACCCTGGTTGGTCTCCTTCTAGAACTCCTTCTAGGTTTCCTTGTTGAGAAACAGGTAGATAAACAGGAAGAGGAACACCTAGAGTACTCCAATGGGGAGCGACTAGCTCACTTCCTGTGCCTTCTAGTACCCTAGTCGAGTCCATTGGTTGCCGGGCAGTTGGCCCCCCCGCCCCCAGGCACAGCCTCACTACCTCACCAGAGAGGCATGACCTGGCCTGTGAAGAGCAGCCTGGGGCCTGGTGGTGACGGGCGGCCCCTTGGTCATGGACCACCACCAGCCTGGTCCTCGCTTCCTCCCTGCCCAACTCCCTCCCCGTGTTCCAGCAGTGGGCAGCGGTATCCTCTGGACTTCACCCCGGATCGCCAAGGGGGAGGCCCAGAGGCTGTGCCGCTGGCCCCTGCTGTCGGAGGGGGAGGGTGGGGCCTTGGTCCGGGTTCGCCTGTCCACCCATCAATTCCTTTGCCCGGAGGGGGGAACAGGGTGGGTATCCCTGCCAGATCAACGGGGACAAGGTTCGACCACTAGATGTTGCTGTGTGTGTCCAACAAGTTGGAAAAATTGACTATTGAGCGTGATCGTGGCATACGCTTGGGAAAACCCTTTCAGGAGGACCAAGCACCATGACCATGTACAGCGCCCACGACCTGACCGAGACCCCCACCCCAGCCCTGTTCGGCTTCGACCTGTTCCACCTGATCACCTTCCGGCTGTGGCCCCGTGCCCTGGACCTAGCCGTCCTGCCCCAGTGGTTCCTGGCCCTGGAGATCAACTTCTCCCGCCGGGGTAGGGTGGTCGCTGGTCGGGTGCTCGGTAGGGGCATCTACGGGGTGGCTCTCTCCAAGTGGCGGTGGGGCATGACCAGGGAGGAGGATGGCTCCCTGGCCCTCAACCTGGGGAACGTGGCGGTGGTGGTTGATCCCAAGCAGCGGAAGGAGGCCCCCCAGATCGTGTAGCAGGGCCAACCGAGGGGACCAGGAAGCGGGCGGTGGGCGTGGGCTTGCCGCCCGTGTTGCGCCTGGGGTGGGGTTGGTGGACGCTCGGTGGACTTGATCTAGTGGGCGTGGTTGGGCCTGCCCCCTAGACTGTAGGGGCTGCCCGGATAGTGTCCTGCCAGGGCAGGCCACAAGGGGCCGTACACTGTACGAACCCTGCCCGTCCGCCTTACAGCCCCAACGGTTCCAGCAAGCCATTTGAGCGCGTTTTGAGGGCCAGGATGATGTCTAGGTCATCCGGGCCACCTTCAAGGGCTTATACGCGATCCTCGCGAGACGGTTTTCCCCCAAATGGGTGAGAACCTATGGCCTTGGGACCAGATGTTCCAGGTCCAGCCCAGGGAAGCGCAGCTTCGCCATTTCCTCGGCCAGCACCTGGAGGCCCGTTCCCGACCCGTACTCCTCGCCCACGCCGGGAATGGCATGGCCCTGGATCAGGTCGCGGTATTCCTTGGCTACCCTGGAGTTACGGAAGCCGTCCTTAACCGTGTGCCGGAAAGAGTGGAACACCTTGCGCGGGTCCGTGATCCCGTTGTCCCTGGCGTAGCGGCCCCACCACTTGGACCAGCTCTCCGTGGGGCTGTCCTGTGCGGACTTGAGGGCAGGGAACAGCGGTCCACCGCCCGCCTTCCGCCGTTCCTCCAGGTAGTCCAGGAAGCCCAGCCGGACCAGTTCCGGGTGGATGGGGACGTTTCGCTTGGCGCTCTTGGTCTTGGTTCCGGCGGTGGTGAGGTCGAAGAACAGGACACCCCACTCCTCCCTGACATCCTCCACACGGAGCCTACCCAGTTCCTGGAGCCTCGCCCCAGTGAACAGGGCCAGGATGGGCAGCCACTTGGCCGCCTCCCCACCCCCGGCCTTGGGGCGCTGGCACTTGGTGTAGACTGGGAAGCGGAAGATCAGGTTGAGGTCATCGGTGGAGTAGGGGACGCGAGTCTTGGGCTGGGACTTGCTGCCGTCCACCTTGATCCCCGCTGCCGGGTTGGTCTCCATGTAGCCATTCTTCTCGCCCCAGTTCATGACGGCCCCCACGGCCCCCAGAACCTTGTTGTTGACCGTCAGGGGGGACAGGCGTTCCAGCTCCGGGTGATTCTCGGCCAGTTCCAGCAGCTCGGGGACCGTCAGCCCCCGGTACTTGTGCGGGAGCCGGATCACGGACGGGAGCTTGAGCATGGCGGCCTTGAAGTCTCGGACATGGGCCTTGGTGATGGAGGTCAGCGGCAAGTCTCCGTGCAACTCTATGAAGCGCCGGACGTACACCCCGAAATCTTTGAGCGTGGCCTCGGGCTTGCTGCGCTGCTTTTCTTCGACCCACTTGTCGAAGAGGCCGGACAAGGTCAGTCCCCCGTCCGGGGGGGCCGGACTTCTGCTCAAGGCGGGCTTGGCGGGGAGCGGGGGGACTGGCTCCGAGTAGTCCCCCCAGGTCCGCCGCTGCTCCTGGCGCAGGAAGGTGATCCTGGCCTTCAGCAGTTCACGGGCCAGGAGGGAGTAATCCAGGGGGTGGGCCACCATGTCCAGGCCCTCGGCCTTCAGCAGCTCCTTGGCCTCCTGGAGGGCCATGCCGTAGTCATTGAGCGCCAGCCTCTCGGCTGCATCACTCTCCAGGTGTGCAAGGGTCTCCTCCCTGGCCTCCAGCGCCTCCTCGGTGGTGGGGCTGGTAGCCAGTGAGCGGAAGTCCTCGGCCCCTGCCAGAGCACTGTGGAGCCAGCGGAGGGCCAGCGCCTGGGCCTTGTCCTGGGTGAGCTGGGGCGTGGGCTGGGCTGCGGCTCCAGCGGCAAGGCGTTCCCGGACTTGGGCGAACTCCTGGTCCAGGCGGTGGGCCTCGGCCCTGGCCTTGTCGCAGGCTTCCCGGTGGATGCTGGTTCCCAGGCTGTGGGTGAGGAACTTCCGCCCGTAGTGCTGCACCAGATCAAGGGGCACACGGCGGGTGTAGTGCCAGTTGGAAGTCCCCGGACGGCGGTGGACGCCAGGACATTTCGGCATGGTGTTCATGACCCCGTGTATAGCAGCCATGTACAGCAGTCGGCAAGCCGGAAGCCCTTGGTGGGCAACAAGTAGATATGAAATCAGCGAGTTGGGTGTGTGATGGCGGAGAGGGTGGGATTCGAACCCACGTACGGATTATGAGTCCGTAACCCGATTTCGAGTCGGGCGCGGTACGGCCACTTCGCTACCTCTCCGCGCTTGAGAA